>NZ_DATNGK010000156.1:0-2234 GCF_035605935.1 Actinocrinis sp.
GCGCTGCGCGCTTCTTGCTGTTATCCTCGGGGCTACTTCATGGATGTGACGTTGGTGTCGCCATGGCGACACCAACGTCACATCCATGTCTGGGCGCGGGGGTGCCGTCAGGCGGCGTCGCCGGCCAGGGCGAAGCGCCGCAGGCGGCGGGTGGCCAGGTACAGGCCGCCCGCGGTGACCACGACCGCGAGGATCGCCGACGTGGCGACGCCAAGGCCCGCGTTGAGGTCCTGGTCGGGGTGGATGCCGTTGGCGATGCCGAGCGAGTAGTGGGCGATCGACAGGATGCGAACGCCGCCGACGAGGTTGCTGAGCAGGCCCTCCCACACGGCCACGTACAGCAGCCCGAACGCGATCGCGCGGCTGGTCAGCACCGACGCGAGGACGAACACCGCCGAGTAGACGGCCGAGCCGACCAGCGCGCCGATGAACAGCGCGACGGCCAGCTTGGCCGAGTTCGGCGCGATCAGGCCCGCGATGAGCTCGGGCACCGCCGTGAACAGCGCCGTCAGGCCCGCGGCGACCGCGAACTTCGTGAGGATGACTCCGGCCCGGCTGACCGGCGTCGCCAGCAGGTGCACGACGCTGCCGTCGTCGATCTCCGCGCCGAGCACGCCGGTGCCGATGATCAGCGCGGTGAGCGGCAGCAGGATCGAGAAGCCGAAGTCGCCGAGCACGGTGTCCGGCCAGGGGGTGCCCGCGGGACGGGACGCGCGCAGCACCAGCGTGAGCGCGATGAGGATCGCGGCGGGGATGGCGAACAGCACGGCGCGCCTGCGGCCGAGCGTGGCGCGGACCGTGATGCCCGCGACTGTCGGGTTGAGCATTTCCGCTGAGCTCCTAGTTCGCGATCAGGTAGCCGAAGACGCTTTCAAGCGACTCGTCGGTCGGCAGCAGTTCGGTCAGCCGGATGTTCTCATCGCGGCTGATGACGGCGATGTGCGCGCAGAACGCGCCGAAGTCGGACGTTCGCACCTGAAGGCCCTTGCCCGTGACCTCGACCGCGTGGGTGTAGTCGCGGCTCACCAGGGCGGCGGCCAACCGCCGGTCGTCGGACGTCTTGACGTGGAAGACGTGCGGGCGGCTGGTCATCAGGCGGCGGATCGCGCGGAAGTCGCCGGACGCGGCCAGGCGGCCCGCGACCATCACCTGGATCGTGCCGGACAGCCGTTCCACCTCCTCGAGGATGTGCGAGGAGAACAGGATCGTGCGGCCTTCCTGCCCGAGCCGGGCGAGCAGGTCCATCATGTGCAGCCGCTGCCGGGGGTCCATGCCGTTGAACGGCTCGTCGAGCAGCAGGATCTCCGGGTTGTGCACGAGCGCCGCGGCGACCTTGATCCGCTGCCGCATGCCCTTGGAGTACGTGGAGATCTTGCGGTCCTGCGCCGGCGCCATCTCGGTCAGGCCGATCGACCACTGCGCCGCGCGCTCCGGGTCGGGGAGCTTGTGCAGCTTCGCGGTCGCGGTGACGAACTGCTCACCGGTGAGGAACGCGTAGACGGAGTCGCGCTCGGGGACCAGGCCGAGCTTCCGGTATATTCCCGGGTTCTCCCACGTCGGGTCGCCGTCGACGGTGAGCGTGCCCTTGGACGGCTCGAGGAAGCCGGCCATCATGTGCAGGATCGTGGACTTGCCCGCGCCGTTCGGCCCGAGGAGGCCGGTGACGCCCGGGCCGATGTCCATCGTGATGTCGTTGACCGCCACCACGTTGCCGTACCAGCGGCTGACGTTGCGGAGCTCGATCGTCGTCATGACCGGTTGGCCTTCCGGTAGCGGGCGCCGAGGCCGGCCAGGCAGAGCCCGACCAGGGCGATCAGCACGAGGGCATAGACCGCGCCGAAGGCGCCGGGGTCGGGCACGCCGTTGGCCTGGTTGGTGCCGCCGAGCCACATGCGGACGCCGTCGAAGAGCGTGAACGGGCTGAACAGGCCGGAGACCTTCTCCGCGAGGGACGCGCTCGCCGGCTGCCCTGGCCCGGTGTGGGTGCCGAGGGTCTCGACCTGGAGCAGGATCTCCGCGAGCGTGTAGGTGAGCAGGAACGCGATCGCGACCGCCCCGGTCGCGAAGCCGCGCCTGCCGGTCAGCGACGCGAGCGGCAGGCTGATCGCCGCCAGCGTCACCGCCCACATGAGGCCGATGAGCAGTCCGGGGATCAGCGCCCTCGTCTCCGCCCACACGGCCCCGCCGCCGTGCACGTTGGCGACCGCCCCGGCGTACAGGAGCAGCAGCGGCAC
>NZ_DATNGK010000157.1:0-8675 GCF_035605935.1 Actinocrinis sp.
TGCCACGCCCTGTCCCTTCGGACTTCGCACATAGCGCAACCGCACCCCGCGCCGTCCTGGTGATATGTGAGGGTATTGAGTGGAGCAAGCGGCTCTCACCGTACAGCCTTGTTGCGGGATTAATTCGCGTCAAGCCTGGCAGGGTGCGGGGCGCGCGGGCAGCTATCCTCTCCAGCCCCCCTTGAAGGCGTGCATGAGCGGTCGCTGAGACGTGGAAACTATTGGCTGGCCGTGACCGCGACTGCGGATGCAGCCCGTGTGAGAAGCAGGGATGCGTAGCGCGATGGAGCTGGTTGCTTGAAGCGTTTAGGGTCTGCGTATGGTTCAGCAGATCCTGCCGGAACAACAGTTCATCCGCGGGGACGACCACCCCCAAACACGGGACACACAAGCCTATATCGCCGTCCTCAGCGGACGACCGGCTCCAGAAGGACACTGGTCCGAGGACCTGCCGATGCCTCCGACGTGAAGGATCGAATCGCTCTGATTCACGCGTCTCCCGGCGGCGCAAGGATCAGCCCCGGGGCGCGGGTGGGATCGCTCGGTGATCGACTCGATCTCACCGATCACGTAACCGCTTTGGAAGGCAACGCTTCCGCGCTGCGAATTCTGCTGTGAGCCTTTGCGGACCTGCGCCATTCATCGACGATGGCCGCCGCGACGATGAGAAGTGGTGCGAGTAGCAGGGTGTTGCCGAACCGGTCGTACGGTGTGTCTGAGGTGGCGAGCGGGACAGTGACCGTGAGCGACTGGCGTGCCGTTGAGGGAAGTATGGCGATGCGGCGGCCCGCCGCGTCGTAAGCCGTGGAGTCGCCGGTGAGTGCCGCTTGCACGACTGGACGGCCGGTTTCCGCCGCGCGCACAGCCAGCAGGGCGGCCTGCTGCTCCTGGGCGTAGCTGCCCTGGAATGACGAAGTCGAGGATTGATACACGATCAGCTGCGCGCCGCGTAAGGCGACGGTGCGAGCCATGTCAGGGAACGAGGACTCGAAACAGGTCAGCGGGCCGAAGCGGATGCCGCTGGCGGTCAGCACGGTCAGGCCGGTGCCCTTGGTGCGGTTGACCGGCGCTGCCTTTGAAACCAGGTGCAGCCAGCCTAGGAGCGGGCGAAGCGGGATGTACTCGCCAAACGGTACGAGCCTGGTCTTCGCGTACTGACCCACGATGCCGTGCGCGTCGAGCAGCACTGACACCTTCGCGATCGAACCGTCAGGACGTGTCGCGTCGACGTCCACGAGCAGCGGCGCGCGCATCGTGTGGGACAGTGCGGTGAGCCGCGCAAGGATCTGTGGGTGGCTGTCCAGGTCGTAACCGACGCTGCTTTCGCCCCACACGACCAAATCGGGGCGCGTTGCAGCGGCAGACAAGGCAAGGTTTGCGCTCAGCGCGGCGCTGGCGTCGAGCCGCCTGGCCGGGTCGGGCGGCGTCAGGCCGGGCTGGATCAGCGCGATCCGCGCGGTTCCCGAGCCGTTGGGCTTGTGCAGTGCGAACCAGCACGGCCCGGCGACCAGCGCCAGGACGATGACGAGCGCGGCGAGCGCCCGGGCTGTGCGGCTGCTGCCGGCCACCAGCAACAGCACCCCGGTGTTGACGGCGACCACGGCGGCGCCGACCAGCCACACTGCCCCGATCGCGGCCAGGCCGAGCTGCGCCGGATGCTGCCACTGGCTGGCGCCGAGCGGGTTCCACGGTCCGCCGAGCACCGGCCAGGACCGCGCGGCTTCAACGAGCATCCAGCCTGCGGGGACGATGATCAGTGCCCTGACGGCACCAGTGGGAGTGGTCGCGCGGGCGAGCATGCGGGAGGTCAGCACGGCCCACGGTGCCCAGACCGCGCCCACGATAGCGGCGGCGACCGGGAAGAACACGGTCAGATTCGGCGCGAGCCAGTACTCGCTGGCGAGCGTGTAGCCCGCGCCGCCGAGCCAGCCGATGAGAGCGGGAGCACGCCAGGCGCGCAGGGTGTCAGCCCAGCGTCTGCCGCAGGTCGCGCTGGGCTCATTTGCGGGGGCCGCCGAGCGGATCAGCGCTAGCCACGGAGTCAGCACGACCCAAGCCAGCCAGCCCAGATCGATCCGAGGAAAGACAAGCACCGGCAGCCCGCCTGCGAGCAGGGCTGCGCTCGAAGTGCGCCACCGAACCTGCCTTACGGAACCAGCCGCCATACGTTCATCGTGACAGCGCGAGCCGTATTCGGCCGCGTCGAATCGAGCGAGATCGCGTCGCGCTGCGGCGTATCTGTCACAAGCGAAGGCGCGCAGGCTCTACCAGCGTCGGGCCTGCTCCAGATCCGACAACCAGCCGAAGACACGGCTACCTGGCGAAGGCACTTAACGACGTCCGCGAGAAGCCGCCACCACGCGCGACAACGAACTCGACCCCGGCTGGCCAAAATTCGCGCCGACTCATCAAACGGCACCGCGCCGCAGACTTCGCCAGCGCCGACGGCCATGGCTGGTCCTGGGTGGCTCGCTCAGCGGCAGGAGATGTACGACTTTGACCTTTGACGAGTTTGGCGATGTTGTCAGCTCGGCACATGCGAAAGGACGGTATCGGCAACCTGGGTCACGGGAACGGTCGTGACGACTTCGAGGGTGGCCCGGGCGCGCAGTAGCGGCTCGACCGCCTGGAGGTACTGGAGCGTTTCGGCGAGTTCGGCGGGGTCCTTGCCGTAGGGGTTCGTGGTGCGGTGGGTGAGCCGTTCGATGAGCACCTGGGCGGGGGCGCTGAGCAGCACGATGTGCTCGAGCCAGGGGTAGAACGCCGCTTGGTTGCGGGTGGTGCCCGCCACGAACAGTACGTCTGTGTTGTTGGCGGGGGCGCAGCGCAGCAGCGCTTCGATGCGCTCTGCGCGCCAGAGTCGTTCGCCCTCGACCAGTTCGTAGTAGTCGCCGTAGTCGGTGTCGACGGTGCGGTATCCGCGCGCTGCGAGCTCGTCGAGCAGGGTGGACTTGCCAGTCCCCGACATGCCCGTGATCAGCACGCGCGTCATGGCACGGCAGGATACCCGCTGGTTTATGCGTGTGCGTCGTCGCCGAGTTAGGCGCGCAGGCCGGGCGCGCGTGTCACGGCGAGGAGATGTGCGCTCGCCGGGAGCAGTGCCGCGTGATCGTCTGCCAGTCTCGCTGCACGCACCGCCGCCTCCAGATAGTCCGGCCGATCGTCTACCAAGCGGCTGGCGAGGAGCGGCAGCAGCGGCCCCTCGATGCCGAACAGCGTCGGCTCATCGAGGCCCGAGGTGGCGAAGTCCTCGCGGATCTCCTCGACCGTATGGAAGTAGGCGACGGTGAAGCCGGACTCGAAGTCGTTCTCACCTCGGTCCCGCAGGGTGCTGAGGATGTCGTAGATCCGGTCGTCATTGGCGCCCAACTGGGCGGCCACCTCGACGATCGGGGCCTGGCGTGAAATGAACGCCGCTGCGATCAGCCCGCCAGGTCTCACGACGCGTCGTGCCTCGCGCAGCGCCTGAGCCCGCTCGGCGGCATCGACGAGATGGTAGAGCGGCCCGAGCAACAGTACGACGTCGGCCGACGCGTCGGACGCGGCCAGGTTGCGCGCGTCCCCCTGTTGCGCGGCGAAGGTGCCGTACTGGGCGGCCTGCTCGACGTGCCTGGTGACAGGGTCGATCAGCAGCACCTCATAGCCGAGCGAGGCGAGCCAGAGCGCGTAGACGCCGGGACCGCCGCCGACGTCGAGAATCCGTGCAGGGGCCGCCGGCAGGAACCGGCTCAGCAGCTCCTTAGTACGCTCGCGCTCAAGTCGGCCGAGCGCGCCAGCTCCAAGCCGGTCAACCTCGTTGAAACGCCGGCCGTAGTAGTCGTCGATATGTGGATGCAGCGCAGGTGCGCCGGCGCGGGCGGTGAGATCCGTATCCATGATCTGATTTTTCTCGGATCCCAACCGCGCCGCTACGGAATATTCCTCGCCCTGCAGCTGTGGCGCCTGCGCTGACAATCGGCTCTGCACCGCGGTGCGATCGTGATCGCGCTCGCGCCTGGCCAACCCATACTGCTCCACCAGTAATGAGGATCTTCTCGCCAGGCATGAAATTCATTGGACGAGCCCGCTCGAGTATCAGAGTACGTACGACTGTCCGTGAGTGCGGCGGCTCGGCTCATACGGCTCCGAATCGGCCCAGCTCAGCGAGGACCTCGTCGGCCTCGGGGACATCCAGAGCCGAGTAAAGTCTTAACGCTTCCACGAGATGGTGTCTCGCCTGCTGCTGTTCGCCGAGGGCTGCACGGGCGCGAGCCAGACCGTGGTGAGCACGCGCCCGCTCGTCGGGGTCACCGATCCGGCTCGCCGTGTCGAGGGCCTCCGCGTGACAGTTGACCGCATGCCCGGTTCGCGCAGCGGCGAGCAGTGCTTCGCCGAGGCCGTTCAGCGCTTCGCATTCGAGGCTTTGGGCGCTGTGCCGACGGGAAACGGACAGGGCTTCGTTGAAGTGCGCGATGGCCTGCTCGACGCGACCTGCGCGCAGCTCGACCAGACCGAGAGAGGTGAGCGCCTCACACACGCCGTGCTGGTCGTTCAGTTCCCGGTAGGTGCTCAGGGCTCGCTTCTGGTGTTCACCAGCTTTCCCAATGTCGCCGCGCCGGAGGTAGAGCTGTCCGAGCCGGGACAGCGCCCCGGCTTGGCCGTCGACGTTGCCCGTCTGCTCGCATAACGACAGGGCACGCCGAAGGTACTCGGCCGCCGCCTGGAGCCGGCCGCGCCGCAGTTCGATGATGCCGAGTTCCTTCGCGCTGGTGGACTGACCGAGCAGGTCGCCAAGCGCTTCCGACAGCGCCATGACTTCTTGGAAGTGGCGGGTCGCCATCCGCCAGCGCCCTTGTTTGTGCTCCATCGTGGCGAGCACGTGCAGAGCCCTGACTTCGCCGAGGCGGTCGCCGTCCTGCCGCGTGATGGCCAATTCGTCCGCCGCGTAGTCGGCAGCCGCGGAGAAGTGGCCCAGGGAGCGTTCGATCAGCGCCAGCCGGTGCAGTGCGCGGACCTGGCCACCCCGGTCTGCAGCCTCCCTGAAGAGGGGAAGCGCGCGTTGTTGGTAGTCAGCGGCTTTCTCGTAGCGGCCTCGCATCCACTCGACGAAGCCGAGGTGAGTCAGTACCGTTCCTTCCGCATGGTGGTCGGCGCTGAGCCGCGCGGCACGCAGGGCGTGGCGATACAGCGTGACCGCCTCGTCGAGGTGGTAGCCGAGACTGAAATAGCGCTCCGTCACGGCAGCAAGAGCTGTGGCGTGGGCGGGAGACCGGTTGATCGCGTACGCGGCGACTGCCACCAGATTGCGGCGCTCGGCGTCCAGCCACGCCTGCGCGGCCACCGGGTCCGCCACCGGGGCGAGTAAGACCTCGGATGCGGCGAGGTGTGGCCGACGGTGGCTCTCGGTGGGATACAGGACACTCATCGAGGCCGCGGCAGTGTACAGATAGTGGTCGAGCAGCCCGCTTACCGCCGCATTTTGCTCCACGTCGCCGTCCTCGGCCGCGCAGCGCTCTCGACCATAGACCCTCAGCAGGTCGTGCATGGCATATCGGGAGGCGCCAATGGTGCGCACCAGGTGGGAGCGAGCGAGCCGATCGAGAAGTCCGCTGGCTTGCTCGGGCGTGGTGTTGGTCAAGGCGGCTGCTGCGTGGAGATCGAGTTCCGCGCCGGGATGCAAGGCAAGCAGCCGAAACGCGCGCGCCTCAGCCAGCTCAAGGTGACGGTAGGACCAGGAGAGCACGCCGCGCACGTCGGTCAGGCCGTCTCCGCCCGCCCCTAGCAGGTCGAGACATATGCGGTGGTCGGCCAGCTCGCTGACCAGAGTGGCCAGCTGCGCTTGCGGGCGTGTGGTGGCTCGTTCCGCCGCGATGCGGAGGGCGAGTGGCAGTCGGCTGCACTGTTCGGCGAGTGTGGCGGCCGCTTCCGACTCGGTGTCGACCCGAGGTCCGAGTAATGCGCGCAGGAGCGCTAGCGCATCGTCGGAAGGCAACGCGTCAAGCTCTACTCGGACCGCCCCGTCCCGCGCAACCAGCCCGGCCAAGCTATCGCGGCTGGTCACTAAGACGAGGCAGTCGCCGCTGCCCGGTAGGAGCGGCCGTACTTGCTTCACGTCTCGAGCGTTGTCCAGCACGATGAGCGTCCGCTGCTTGGTCAGCATACTGCGGTACACCGCGGCTCGTTCCTGCACCGTCGCCGGCACCTGGCGGCCGTCCATGCCAAGGGCACGTAGAAACCCCGCGAGCGCATCCGCAGTGGGTAACGGCTCGTCTGTGTCGAAGCCGCGCAGGTCCACATAGAGTTGCCCGTCCGGGAACTGGTCGGCCACCCGGTGCGCGAAGTGCACCGCCAGCGCGGTTTTGCCCGCGCCGGGGGCACCGCAGATCGCCGCGATCACCACCGGCCTTTCCGCGCAGTCATCCCGATCCCTTTCGCCCAGCATGTCGACCATCAGACGCAGCTGCGCTCGGCGACCTGTGAAAAGCCGCACGGCAGCGGGTAGTTGCCGAGGTACCGGTGCCTGCGCCCTCACGGCGGTCGGGTGTTCGCCAGCAGCGGCAGCGACAGCGGGCGCGACCGACACGACGCCGGCATCCAGGATCTGCTCGTGAGTCTGCTGCAGTTCGGGCCCAGGTTCGATGCCCAGCTCGTCTACCAGCACTTCGCGCGCCCGCCGATACGTCTCCAAAGCCTCGGCCTGCCGCCCTGCGCGAGCCAGAGCCACCATCAGCTGCGCGTGCAGCCGCTCACGTAGCGGATAAGTCGACGTCAACTGCCGAAGCTCAGGGATGAGCCTGTCATGCCGTTCGAGATGTAACTGCGCCTCGATTCGGTCCTCGATCGCCTGAACGCGTAGCTGTTCGAGCCGAGTCACGCACTCATCGCGCAACGCCTGGCTGGACACGTCCTGCAGCGGCACGTCACGCCACAGCTCCAGCGCTCCTGCCGCGGCCTCGGCTGCGTCAGTCCATCGGGATGACCTCAATGCTGCGCCGGCATCACCGCAGAGCGCCTCGAAGCGCAGCACGTCGAGTTCCTGGTCTGCGACGCGGCACAGATAGCCCGGATCCAGCGTCTCGATGCGCGCGGCAACCTGCGGACCGACGCTCTGACGCAGCCGCACGGCGTACGTGCGTACCGTGCGGACCGCGCCGCGCGGCGGGTCACCGTCCCACACGAGCTCGGCCAGCTCGTCCACCGGCACTATCCGGTTCGCGCGCACGAGCAACGCCGCGAGCAATGCGCGCTGCCGTCCCGCGGCCAGTCGGATCTGCTGGCCGTCATCGTCGGCGACAAACAGCGGTCCGATGATCCCCAGCCTCACCTGTACCTCCCCCAGGTGCATCGTGCACTGATGCGTGCAACCCGTGGCGGATGGCGCAGCTGAAACGTAGTCGATACGTCGCCCGCTGCGACAAGACTAGCGAGTGACGACGGGCAAAGTAGAACTCAGATATAGATCTGCCGCAACGCCTCGTTTGTTTCACAGGGTTCTGCGACGGCCGCCCGACGGCGAGAATAAACGAAAGGGCTCCAGCTCCATGAAGAAACTCATTGCCGCGATCGGTATCGCAGGCGCCGCCTTGACCTCCACCGCGATCACGGCGGGAGCGGCGCACGCCAGCACAGCCATCGGTCCGACGAGCGTCACCGTCACAGCGCTCGGATCCTCCCACGCGAGCCAGGGAACGCACTCCGCACTTGCCGTGCACCCGAATGCCGGCTGGCTCGGTGCCTGCACCTTCTGGGCCGACAGCAACACCTTCGGCGGCTGGTGCGACGGCAACGGCCCGGACTCGTACCGTGCCTGGGCTGACTGCGCCGACGGCTCGGTCTCGTACGGAGTCGTGCACTGGGACGGAGACCGACGCGGTTCCTACGCCTACTGCGCGGGGCACGGCGGCCTACGCACCCCGAACAACGCCTACTCGGCCTACGAAGGCTACATCTACTACTTCAGCTAAGCCGAACAGCCGGTATATGGCTGCCGCGCCCAGAAGGCAAAGGGCGCGGCAGTCGCGCGTCTGAAGCCAAATAGAGCTGCCGCCACACTCGCCGCCAGCAAGCCCCACATGGTGCGCCTAAGCGTGTTACGCCACCGGCGCAGCATCCCCGCGCGGTACCGCGCACCGCCCGACCATCAGTCAGCCAACGCACCCAGTCGGGTCATGGCATCCGGTCCGGGCCTATCGCGATAAGGGCTCTGTCGCACAGTCCTGCACAGTCCCCGACCGGGTCACGTGCGCTGCAATGGTGTAAGGCCACCGGCTAATCCGCGGTCACTCGTTGACGCGCCGAGAGGTTCCGGGACGGACGGACTTCGGGGTCTGTTTTGCCTCGATCATGGCTGGATGCGGCGAGAGCACGGCAGGCGGTCAGAATCTGTCCTGTGAGTTCTGCCTGGCCTCCTGTTGCGGGCGGCCGGGGGCGGTCGGGGCTCGGGCTTCTGTGGTGCGAGCGTCACAAAGACGGCGTGCCACGCTGTCATTTGTGCCGCCGGAAGTCGATGCTTGACCCGGCTCACGCATGGTGGTCATCCGCCGTGGTGCGCGCGACTAGGCCGTGTGTAAGAAGTAGCGTCGGACAAGGCCGCGGCGTCTGGCGCGTGCGATCGCAAGGCGGCGGAGCGTCCTCATATCGGGCATCTGCGGACGCTTCGCCAACGCAGCGAGCGTGCGTGGCAGGCGTCGCGGCCC
>NZ_DATNGK010000158.1:0-7414 GCF_035605935.1 Actinocrinis sp.
GCTCGCGTGAATTGATCACAGTCGCTTTTTCCGCTGCAAACGCCGAGGTTGTCAGCGCGTAGAGATTGTCACATGTCGCTTTGCGACGACTAATTTCGAGTGACGAACGTCTCGACGTAGCTGTAGTACTAGCACTTACAATCAATAACAAGTTCCTTTACGTGCCACAGAACGGCACGCTACCGTCGCCTCAAGTGATGCCACTCATTTGCGACCAATGAGAAATCTACTGCTCGCTTCATTGATCTCCCTTGCACTGTGCGCGTGTGGTGCAGGTGGCGACACGAGCGGAGACGGCGTACCGGTCGCACAGGTGCCGACGCCGACGCCGAGTCCTACGCCGACGCCGAGTCCTACGCCGACTCCGACTCCTACGCCGACACCGACGCCTGACACCACGCCTCCCACGGTGCCCTCGGGCATGGCGGCGAGTGCGGCGGGTGCCGGGCAGATCAATCTGAGCTGGACGGCCTCGACCGACAACGTGCGGGTGAGCGGCTATCGGCTTGAGCGCTGCCAAGGCGCGGGCTGCGCGAACTTCTCGCAGATTGCGACGCCGGCAGGCACCTCCGCCACCGATAGCGGGCTTGCCGACTCGACCAGCTACAGCTATCGCGTGCGCGCCGCGGACGCCGCCGGCAACTTGAGCGGCTTCTCCGCGGTTTCGAGCGCCACCACGCCGACACCTACGCCGCCACCGCCGCCGCCTCCGCCGCCGCCGGCAAACGTGCCTTGGGTCAACAACCTGGCCGTGGGACAGTGGTTCCAGATTCCGAACACCGCGCTTTCGGGCGTCGATCCATCGCCGGTTCCCCCTGGAAACACCGGCCCGCAGTCGAAAGTGCAGACATGGACTTCGTTCGTGGTGGATACGCGCACCTCCAAGGTCTACTCCGTGGCCGGCGGTGGCCACACCGACTATGCCGGTAACGAAGTGGACGAGCTCACTCTCGAGCTGGCGCAGCCGGTATGGACCCAGAAGCTCGCGCCGACGCCGAGCGGCTCGCTCACGAACTGCCAGTCCTATTACAACGACGGCAGGCCGGCCTCACGGCACACGTACTACGGCGTCACGCTCGACGTCGTGAACGATCGCATCATGCTGTTCGGTGGTGCGCCCTGGTGCTCCGCCGGCGGGTTTCACTCCGCGGTCAGCTCATATCAGATCAACGCGAACACCTATAACCAGCAGGGGACGCATCCGAGCATCGTCAATCAAGGCGCAGCCACCACGGAAGGGGGCGCGGCGTACTCGGTCGACCCGGCAACCGGCGACGTGTACAAGGCGCAGTTTTCCAACTACGCCAAGTGGACGCGCAGCACGAACAGCTGGTCCGTGCTCAACCCGCTCGGCAGCGGACCCGAAGGTCTGGAAACAATGTCCGCAATGGATACGACGCGCGGACGGATTCTGTTCGTCGGCGGCTCCAGTGACGATCACCACCTCTACACATTGGCCAACAACACCTTTACGGCGATCACGCTCAACGGCGCGAACGCCGCCAATGTCGCGGGCGCCGGACAAGCGGCGATGATCTATGTCCCGGCGATGGATCGCTACCTGGTGCGCCTCGCCGGTGCGGGCGGCACCATCTACCAGATCAACCCCGCGACATTCGAGGTGACGACGTTTGCCACCACGGGTGGCGGCTCGGTGCCCGGCACGCAGAGCGGCCCGTACAACAAGTTCCTCTACGTCCCGCGGCTGGGCGGAGCGATCTATGTGCCGAGCTACTCCGCAAACGCCTGGTTCGTGAGGCTGCACTGACGTGACCATGCGCAAACCATTCTTCATCGAAGCGTTCGACGCCAAGCGCCGTGCGTTCCTGCGGACGCTCACCGCGACGACGGCCGCGCTAGCCACGGCGAGGTGCGGCGGCGGCAGCAGCGATTCCAAAACCGCATCCCCGGTCGCGGGCGTCCCACCGACGCCGACCCCGACGCCGACCCCGACGCCGAGCCCGACACCGACGCCAACGCCAACGCCAACGCCGACGCCGAACGCACCACCGGTCTGGGCGACCATCCCGACGGTGACGTTCACGCAGGGCGTCGCCTCGAGCTTCTCGATCGCAACTTTCGTCAGCGATGCGAACGGCGACCCGCTAACCATCACCATGAACGCCGTCGCTCTGCCCGCGGGTGTCACCTTCGACGCCGCCGGCAAGCGGCTCGTGTACGACGGCATCGGCGCCATCCGCTCGGTCAGCGGAGTGCGGATGACGGCTAACGACGGGCAACCCTAATGGCGACGACCACATCCAACGCGTTTACGGTGCAGATCGTACCGCCACCGCCTCCGCTCACCGCGTCGTTCCAGTTGACGACCGCGGTCGGTGGAGCGGATCTGCCGTATACGATCGGTTACGCATTCGCGAAAGGGACGCTGCCCGCAGCGACAGCGCTCGCCGTCGATCAGGGCACCGCGCAGATCGTGGTGAAGCGGCAATGGAACGACGGCTCGATCAAGCACGTGGTCGTCTCCGGCCACGTCAGCATCCCGGCCGCCGGCGGCACTCAGGCGATCCAGATCTCCGCGGGCACGCCCACGGGCGGAACGGCGCTCACCAGCGCGGACATCGTCAGCGCGGCGCCCACGGCATCGGTGCAATGCGGCGCCATCGGCACGGTCACGCTCAGCAGCCTGCTCGGGGCGGCGCCGTTCAGAACCTGGGTGAGCGGCCCGGAAATGGTCGAGTGCCATTACCGCGGGCCGGTAGGGAGCGATGCAAGCCTGGTCGCCTGGTTCCACGTCAGGCTCTACCGCACCGGGAAGCTCTGGATACGCGCGTTCTGCGAGAACGGCTACGTCGACAAGGCGAGGGCCACCAAGACCTACGTGCCCACGGTGACGATCGGCGGCGCCACCGTCTACAGCCCCGGGACGAACCTCACTCATTACGCGAACACGCGCTGGGATATCGAAGGCTGGGTCCGGGGCGATCCGCAGATCACGCCGAAGCACAACGTCGCGCAGCTGATCTCGACGCGGCTCGTTCCGAACTACTGGAAGCGCAACCCGAGCGCGGCCGCGCTCAACGGCCTGGGCCAGGTCTATACCCCGATGTCGCGGGTCGGCTGGACCCAGGACGAGTCGGATACCGGTTTTCAGAACGCCATCGGGCTCTTGCCGCTGTGGGACGCCCTTTACTGCTCGAGCACCGATCCGCGAGCCTTCAGGGCCGCCATGGCTTCGGCGCGCTCGCTCGGCAGCTACGCGATCGTGTGGCGCGACAGCAGCGACAATCTTCCTACGCGCCCGTCTGCCCGCCCGAACTACACGGTAGGCGGAAACAACGGCGGCGGCGCGGACGGGCTCGCCGCGGGCCCGAACAACTGGGACCTCGCCCACCACGGCAGCGGCGGCTACCTCGCCTACCTCGTCACCGGGGACTACTACCACCTGGAGACGATGCAGCACCAGGCCTCGATGTGCTATCTGTGCAACGACCAGGGCCACGGCGCCGGGACTTCGCGGAAGCTCACGGGGCAGTCGCGCGCGATGGCGTGGTCGCTGCGCACGGTGGGCCAGCTTGCGGCCATTGGCCCGACCGACAGCGTCACGTCCGACTACGCGGCGCTTCTCGCGAGCAACATGGCGTTCTGGAGAACGAAGCTCCCCGACCAGTTCACCTCGCAGAACCCCTTGGGCATCCTCTACAGCTACGAGGTCGCTCAGCCCGCCTACGATCCCGGCCATACCGCAACGTGGCAGCAGAACTTCCATGTCCAGACGCTGGGCTTCCTGAGCGAGATCGAGCCGCTCGCGGACCTCACCGCCTTGAGGCTGATTCGCGACTACTACTACCGCTGGCCGGTCGGCCTGCTTGGTGCCGACGGCGGGGCCAACTTCTGCTTCACCCAGGCCAGCGCCTACACAATCAAGGTTGCCTCCGGGGTGCTCCCCAGTGCGGAGAACATGTCGCCGTGCTTCACGTCCTGGGGGGCCGTGTACCAGAACACCTTCCTGGCAGCCAACGGAACCTGCGGTACCGTGCTCCAAGGCTCGAGCGGCGGCGACCCGTTGAATGCGAACGTCGGTTACTACGGCAACCTCATGCCGGCCATCGCGTATGCCGTCGACCACGGTGCGCCCGGCGCGGCCGAGGCCTGGGCGCGCTTCTCCGGTGCTTCGAATTGGAGCTCGGTCGAAAACAGCGGCTTCGGCGATATCCCGATGTGGGGCGTCGTGCCGAAGGGGTTCGGCGGCACGTAGACGAGACCGCGCCGCGCAGCGGCGCAGCGGACCCATGGCTACCGCAATAGAATTCGTACCATGGCTTCGTTCCACCCGAGCCCAAGCAAGAAACTGAGGCTGCTGCTCTACGTCCTCGCCGCGCCCCTCCTGGCGTGGGCCCAGGCCTATCCTTCCAAGCCCATCCGGATGATCGTTCCGTTCCCGGCGGGCGGGCCGGCCGACATTTTCGGCCGCGGCCTCGCGCAGGGCATGTCGAGCGAGCTCGGCCAGCCGGTGATCATCGAGAACATCGGCGGCGTCGGCGGGGTGCTCGGCGTCGACCGCGCGCTGAAATCCGCCCCCGACGGCTATACCCTCGGCTTCAACAGCGGCTCCACCCTGTCGATCGCGCCCTACTCCTTCGCCAAGCTGCCTTACGACGTGAAGAAGGACGCCGCGCTGATCACGCTGGTCGTGCGGGTTCCGGAAGTGCTTGCCGTGCATCCGTCGCTCCCGGTGGCGACGCTCGCCGAGCTGGTCGAGCATGCGAAGAGAAATCCCGGCAAGGTCAACTTCGGCTCGGCCGGCGGCGGCAGCATCACGCACCTTGCGGGCGAGCTGCTCAAGTCGGAGGCGAAGATCGATCTTGTGCACGTCCCCTACAAGGGCGCCGCGCCTGCGGTGAACGATCTCGTCGGGGGACAGGTGCAGATGGGGATCTTCGACGTGCCGGTGCTGCTCGGGCATATCCGAAGTGGAAAGCTGAAAGCGCTGGCAGTGACTAGCGCCACACGGGCGCCGACCCTGTCTGACGTGCCGACGACCGCCGAAGCGAATTACCCCAACGTCACCTCGGACAACTGGTACGGCCTCCTCGTACCCGCGGCCACGCCCGCGGACATCCAGAAGCGTCTGAACAGCGCCGCGGTCGCCGCGCTTAAGTCGCCCGCGGTGACCGAGCAATTCGCGAAAGTCGGCGGTCTCGCCTCGCCCGGCACGCCCCAGGACTACGCCGCGTTCCTCGCCAAGGAGCAGGAGAAGTGGAGCCGGGTGGTCAACGCGATCGGATTCAAGGAGCAGAACCAGTAAAGCTCTGCCGCAGGCGCCGCACGGCTTCGGCGAGAAGCTCGTAGAGGGCATGGTAGCTGCCCTGCAGCGCGCTCATGCTGGGGAGCAGCTCGACTGGATGGTCGATGCCGAAGCGCTCTCCCGAGACGACTGTCGGCGCCGGCGTGACCTGGAAGCCCGCCGCAGCGAATTCGGCGCTCGCCCTGGGCATGTCGAAGCCGTGCGCCACGAGAACCACGTGCGTCATGCCGGCGGGCAAGAGGACGGCCGCCGATTCGGCGGCGTTTGAGCGCGTGTCGCGCGAGCGGTCTTCAGACCAGCGCACCTTTACGGTGAATTCCCCCTCGAGAGCGCGCTTCATCAGCGTCGCCTCGGCCGTTCCGCCGTACACCGAGCCCCCGCTCACCAGGACCGGAAGCCCGGTGGCGCGCGCGAGCAGCGCGCCGTAGCGCACGCGCTCGAGCGTAAGCCGCGACAGCGTGTCCCCGCCGAACTCGGGCGCATTGCGGCGCACGCCGGCGCCGAGGATGACGATCGCCTGGGCGTCGGCGGTTCGGCGCAGATCAAGCGCCGCCGGCTCGAGCGAACGCAGCAGCCCATGAGAGACCACCGGCAAGGACAAGAGCAGCAGACCGGCCACGCCGGTCCAGGCGAGCGCGCGCCCGATCCGCGGCCTGCGGCCAAGCAAGGCAAGGCCAGCGAGCGCGAGCAGCAGCGGTCCGGTCGGCGGAAGGACGAGCGCCGCGAGGATTTTCCTCGCGATCAGAAAGTCCACTACGTCGCTTTGCTGGTGCGGCGTGCCCTGGCGAGCGCCTGTCCGGCCAGCTCGAAGGCCACCGCGGCGCTCGAGAGCTTCTGCGTCTCCTGCATGACGATATCGAGGATGAAGAGAAACGTCGCCGTGTTGGGGTTGCGAAGACCGAGCGACCAGTCCATGACCTCTTCGGTGCGCACGCCCAGCCGCTGGCCCAGCGCCTCGTAGCCGCCGACGAGCTCGGCGGCGTGGCCCACCGAGCACATGCTGAACGACGTGCCGAGGGTCACTTGCACAGGCCGAGGATCTTCTCCTCGGCCGAGCAGGCTCTTGCGGGCTTCGCCACCACTTTCTGCTGGCCCGGGCGGCAATTGCGCAGCTCCTTCGCCGTGGGCCCGTAGTAGGTCCAGCCGTCGTTGAGCGGCGGGAGGCTAAGCTCGACTTCGCGCCACTTCGGGTGGCCCCTGGCCTGCAGCTCCGGAAACTGCTGGCAGAGCTCGCGCGCGAACTTCGTCAGGTGCTCGACCGTGCCCTGCAGGGTGTAGTCGTAAGTCACGAGGAACGCGCCGACCGAGATCGTGGTGAAGTCTTCCTTGATCAGGTTGGGATAGCTGCCGCTGTGGACCGTCGCGGGCGAATAGATCTTCATCGCCTGCTTGCTCGTGGGATGGCTGGGATCGAACTTCAGCAGCTTGATGAATTTCTGCGCCTCGGGCTTCATGTTGGCGATGATCGGCGCCGGCTGCCCGGCGGCCACCACCGCGACGTCGACCGACTTGTCGGTGATCAGCTTGATCAGCGCCTGGTCGTTCGGCAGGTAGGTCGCCGCGGCCTCGGGCATCGGGCCGTCGAACATCATCCGGTACAGCGTGTGCGTGATGAACGCCGCGCCGCTGCCCACGAGTCCGCCGTTGATCTTCGAGTCCTTGATGTCGTGCAGGTAGTTCAGCTCGGAATCGGCGCGCACGATGTAGTGGATCTCGGTGTTGTAGAGCGGCAGGATGACGCGAAGCGGCCGGATGATCCTTGCGGCCTCGGGGTTGCGGGACGCTCCGCGCTCGACGAACGCCTGGTAGACGTCGGCCTGGACGATCGCGAGCTTCACGCCCGGCTCGTGCCGCAGCAGCTTGACGTTCTCCGCGGAACCCGAAGTCGCCACGACCTCGAGCTCGACGTCCGCCCGCGGCGCCACCATCTTGGCGAGGTCGTTGCCGATGGCAAAGTAGGTCCCGCGCTGATCGGCGGTGACGATCTTGTAGGGCGTGCCGGCCCAAGCCTGGTGGTGCAGCAGCGCGCAAGCCGCCGCGATGAATGCGATTCTCGACATGGATCCCCCCTTCCCTGTTGTCACTTGCTCTTGCAAAGGGCGAGCGCCGCCACCGCAGGTGGGCACCCAGCCGGATCGTCGCTTCTTG
>NZ_DATNGK010000159.1:0-9538 GCF_035605935.1 Actinocrinis sp.
GCCGCAGCAGCATGCGGTTCGGGCTCCGCCCGACGGGCGCCGCGCCCAAAACCCCGCCCGAGACGAATAAAGGTTCATTTATCAGCGCCCCGTGAATTGCCCTGAGCTGCTGCCATCACCACATAGCACGAAACGGTCACTCGCGACCCGAGCAGTTGAGCGCAGTTAAACACAGTTGACCGCGCCACCTCCGGCGAGGCGGCGGACTGGCTGCGGCGAGGCTGCGGGCTGGCATGATGGGCGCGTGACTGATCGTGCCATTGCCGCGTGTGACGGCGCCTGCAAGGGGAATCCGGGGCCCGCCGCTTGGGCATGGGTGCTCGTGGAGGACGTGGACAGCGGCAGTGGACGGTGGGCGGCGGGGCCGCTGGGTGATGCCACGAACAACGTCGCCGAGCTGACCGCCCTCGAGCAGTTGCTGTCGGCAGCGCCCGCCACTGTGCCGCTTGAGGTGCGGATGGACTCGCAGTACGCGATGAACGCCGTCACCAAGTGGCTGCCCGGCTGGAAACGGCGCGGGTGGAAAACTGCCTCGGGTGGCCCGGTGGCGAACCGCGAGCTGATCGTGCGCATCGACGCGCTGCTCGCGGACCGCGAGGTGAAGTTCGTCTATGTGCCGGCGCACCAGGTCGGCGGCGACCCGCTCAACGCCTTCGCGGATCAGGCGGCGAGCGACGCCGCGATCAGCCAGCGGCCGGCCGGCGGAG
This sequence comes from Actinocrinis sp., assembly GCF_035605935.1. Classification (GTDB taxonomy): domain Bacteria; phylum Actinomycetota; class Actinomycetes; order Streptomycetales; family Catenulisporaceae; genus Actinocrinis. Next base: position 708 of record NZ_DATNGK010000159.1, read on the forward strand.
CCCTTCCCGACACGGCGCAGGTACTGACGGGTGCCGGGATACCGACCGGCTCCGCCGGACAGCGGACCTTCGCGCCGCGCGGCACACAGGCTGCGCGGACGGCGAACCCGGCCCGAACGCTCGCAGCGAAGTACCCCGGTACCTGCCGCTGCGGTAAGCGCTACGAGGCAGGCGCTCAGATCGCCAAGAACCCGAAGGGCTGGGGCCACCCCGAGTGCGCGGCGCAGCCGGCTAGTTCGTGAGCGTTGCGCTTGCCGGAAACCCCATCCGGGCAGTTCAGAGACGATGCATAGCCGAGGCCGGTGTTGCGTAAGGTGCCTGTTGCACGCTGGACCACCGCAGCAGCCTGACACAACCAGACGGTACCGAAGAGCCTGCTCAAACGCGCGCATCGTGTATTCGAGCCCCACAAGTCACTGCACTCTCATTCACCCTATGGATGCGGCGTGTCCCGCTGCGCGACGCGTTGATTCGGCGACAGGTATGTCACCGTGTGGCACGGCCCCGTGCGCTCCGGCCGCTGGATTCTCACCTGTCGGCGTACGTGTCGCCACCGGTATCGAGTGTCCTAGCGAAGCACACGGACTGCGCAGCGCCGACGTATGGGCCGAAGTTGTCGATCCGCTCGTAACCCTCACGCTGGTAGAACCTGACAGCGTCAGGCTGCAAGGTGCCGGTTTCCAGCACGAGCTCGAGTACGCCGGAGTCACGCGCGCGCGCTTCGAGTTGGCGCAGGATCACGGTGGCGGCACCCGTACCGCGATAGCCGGTCTCAACGTACATGCGCTTGATCTCGGCGACGTTCGGCGACAGGAATCGCAGCCCTCCACAGCCTATGGCGTGCCCGTCGTGATCGCGGGCTACGAGAAACAGCGGTACGTCTTCAGCTGTAGGCGCAGTGCCCGGCTCGTGGTCGTCGTTTCCGTATCGGGCGTCGAGTTCAGCACGCTGCGCCGCGCGCAGCCGCGCCCCATCCGGCGAGTCCCAGGGCTCCTGCCCGACGAACACATCCATCCCGGCCTCCATGCATCCGCAACGATCGTTACCGTAACCAATGTTACGGTAACGATCGCCATGTGGGCTAGCACGGTGGGCCGACGTGCGCAGTTAGCGGAAGTGGATGAACGAGACTCCGGAGGTGGCGATGACGTGCTGGCTGTACCGGTAGTACTGCACACCGTCGTAGCTATCGGCGTAGTTGTAGTCCTCGACGCTGACCGTGCCATTGCCGACGCCGAGCACGAACGCGACGTGGCCCGCGGAGCCCGCGCCGTCCACGCCCCCGGGAAGCACGGCCACGCTGTCCACGGCAGGAACGTTGTTGACGACCAGTCCGAGGCTACGGGCGTTGGCCGCCCAGTTGCCGGCGTCGCCGAACCAACCGCCGTGCCAGCCGTTGCTGAAGTCGGAGATCTTGAGGTTGTGGCGGATCCGCCAGGCTACGAACGAGGTGCACTCGCGGGTGAGGAATCCCCAGCCGTCGCTGACGTCGATGCTGCTGCCGGCGAACGGGTAGTCGTCGGTGCCACCGCCGGCTATGTAGGTTCCTGCGGACCACAGTGGCTTGTTGTCGGTGCGGTAGACGACGACGTTGCCGTCATCCTGCAGGGCGAGGTAAGCACCCGGGTAGCGGTTCGTGTTCGTGGCCCATAGGGCCTTGTTCGCGCTGCTGTAGACGACCAGGTTCCCGTCGCTCTGCATGTCGGCTCGGGCCCCCGCGTTGCCTTCGGTTCCGGTCGACCAGAGCGGAACGTTGGCGAGGGTGTACTCGACGAGATTGCCGTTCGGCTGCATCGTCAGCCGGTATTCCCCGGACGCCAAGGTGAGCGACTGGCCCGCGGTGAGCTGCTGTCCGGATGCCATCACGCTCGAAGCCGCAGGACGGACCGCGGCGGGATCGGCACTACCCGCCCACGCAGGTGCGCCGGTCGTCGCGAGGACCGTGACCGCGAGCGCCGCGGCGGAAAGAGGGAAAACCGCGCGCATACACGGGTTCGACTGCCACGAAAACATGGCTGACCTTTCGAAGAGAATACCGCTCCCTGCGCGCCACTGTGGCGAACGCTGCGGGACTGAGAGCCGTGGTTGAGAAGCCGGCGCGAAGAGCCTCGCGAAGTCGGCGGCATTCGTCAGGACAGCTATTCGCGCTACACGCATCCATCGGTCTTACGACCCACACGCGGGTGGTGCGTTCACGGGACGTGACGCGAAGGACCACGTGGATGCAGGATTTGGCCGCTGGGCCGTCGCTCAGACAAGAATCGACGCATCGGAGAAAACGCGATGTCACTGGCGTGCTCATCACGCACGAGCATCAGTATTCGGATCGGATTCGCGATTGCCGCGGCGCTGGTCACCGGACTGGTTCCGGCTGCGTCGGAGACGAGCCGCGCTGAAGCCTCCGCCGTGGCGGCGCCAACCGTCCTAGGGATCGACGTGTCCGCGTCAGACGGCAACGTCGACTGGCAGAAGGTCTACAGCGCCGGTTATCGCTTTGCGATGGTGAGTGCTGCTGACGGCGCTGTTCAGAACCCCTCGTTCGCCGGCCAGTACCTCGGAGCCGAGTACGCCGGAATGCTGCGAGGTGCGTACTTCTTCGCTGAACCCGCATTCCAGTCGGGAACAACCCACGCCGACTGGTTCCTCGACCAGATCGGCTACGCCGCCGACGGCACTACGCTGCCGCCGACGCTCGACGTCGAGCAGAACACGAACCTCGGGCGCTGCGACGGTGAGTCGCCCGGCGTCTGGCTCCAGTATGTGCGCGACTTCGTCAGCGAGGTGAAGAAGCGCACCGGCCAGGACGCGCTGCTCTACACCAATCCCGACACGTGGACAAACTGCGTTGCCGACAGCGGGGCCTTCGCCGCCACCGACCCGCTGTGGCTCGCGCAATGGGCCGCGAATCCGACGGGTCTGTTCGGCGGCTGGACCTACTACACCTTCTGGCAGTTCAGCGGTTCCGGATCGGTCCCGGGTGTCACCGGCGCCGCCGATCTGGACATCTTCAACGGGTCGATGACCCAGCTGCGCAAGTTCGCGCCAGGGACACCGTCCGGTAAGCCATACCAGGTGGCCGCAGTGGACTCCGCCGGATTGGCCGTGCAGTCCCAGCCCCGCGCCAACCACGTGGTCGCCTTTGCGCCGTCCGGGGCCACGTTATATGTACAGTGCCAGACGCGGAATGGCGATCAAGTCGACGGGCGCACTCAGTATGGTAGGCCGTTCACTACCTGGGATCGGCTCTCGGACGGCAACTGGGTCTATGACTGGTATCTCAACACTCCCCCGGTCGCGGCCGATGGCTATTCACCCGGTATTGCCGCGTGCGCGGGCGGCTGATGTGCGCGGTGACCGCGGACGGCGCCTGCGCGGGCCGTGGTCACCGCGTCGAGCACTTCGAGCGAGCGCGAGAGCGCTTGGAGGAAAGGAGGCGCGATGATCCAGGTTGCCATCGTCGACGATCATCCGTTAGCTCGCCGCGGTATCACTGCCATCCTCGAGGAAGCAGGCGACATCGAGGTCGCCCTCTGTGTCGGGTCATCGGCTGATGTCCTGGAAGCCCTGCGGCAGGGAGCTGAGGCCGATGTTCTCCTGCTCGACCTTTACCACGACGAGGGCGGGCCCTGTCTCCCAGTCATCGCCGAGCTTCGCGAGATTATCAAAGTCCTGGTGATCTCGGCGTCTGCCCAACCCGCGGATGTTCTCGGCGCTGTGCGGGCCGGCGCCAGCGGCTATGTCACGAAACTCGCCGATCCAGTGATGCTGATATCAGCCGTCCGCACGGTGGCGGCGGGCGGGTTCGCGCTTTCCGCGCACCTCGCCGATCTCTTGCAGTCACAGCTGAACGGCGCGCAGACAGCCGCCGACCAAGGGACACCGCGCCCGGCCTCGGCACCACTGTTGTCCCCTCGGGAAGAGCAGACGCTGACGCTCATCGCGCGCGGATTCACGCACGCGCAGGCGGCAACGCGGATGGGCGTCACCCTCGCGACGGTGAACACGTACGTAGAACGGATCCGGGCGAAGCTGCAAGTCGGCAACAAGGCCGAGTTGACGCGAGCCGCGCTGCAGCACCTCGGCGAGAACAACCTGCGCTGAGGAGGAAGTCTCGGTCATCGCGAGCAGCGCGAGGGTCTGCGCAAGCCGCGCCAGCCGCCTTAGTTACCGAGTTCTGGCGCGGAGAAAGTCACGTCCACGGCGAGCTCGACGCTCGTGCCCATGCCGGGCCCGGACTCCACGCGTGCCCACCCGCCGACTTCCTGGAGCCGCCCGCGTATGGACTGGGGCAGGCCGCATCCGGTCGGCTGGCGCGCGGGTTCGAAGCCCTTGCCCTGGTCGACCACGGTGATCACCACGCGATGGGCCGAGGCGGAGGCGTGCACGACGGCGCGGTTGACGCCAGCGTGTTTCGCCACGTTGGTCAGTGCCTCCTCCACCGCACCGCACAGCGCCTCGACGGCCACTGCGGTGAGGCTGGCGCGAATCGGTGCACGTTGGCGCAGTGAGCTGTCGACAAGCTGAACGTCCATACCCTGTCGCGACTTGCGGGACACGACCGCCTGAAGGGCGGTGAGCAGGTCCGTTTCTTGGTCGAACGGATCGCCGCGCACCAAGGCGCGTAACCACGCGGCTTCAGCCGCTACGTGAGCACGCAGCGCGTCGTCGGCGACCCAGGGACCGCTCGCCAGGCATTCCATGGTCTGGAGTACTCGGTCGTGCAGGACGCGCGCGTGCCGCAGACGTTCGCTTTCGGTCGCCGACAGCCGTGCGTTGGCTATTGCCTCCGCACGCGCGGCATCCAATCGGCGCGCGGCATCGCGCAGTTCACGCGCGACCAGCCACGTCACTGAGGTGTCGGCGAAATAGCTGACGGTGTCAGGCACGGCATTCCACGGCCGCTCCAGGCCGAACCACATCGACGACAGGACATAGGCCGCCGCCAGTGCCGCGGTGCCCGCGAGCACCGCACGGTACCGGCGGAAGGCGATCCCTACCGCGATGCTGACCAGAATGGTAAAGCCGTACATAAAAAACGCCCACGTCAACGCGTCATGCTTGGGAGTGAGCGCGGCATTGGCAGCGAGCGCCGAAATGCAGAACACGATATCGCCCGTCATGCCGAGCGGCGCGATACGTTCGCTGCGCAGCCAGCGAAGGCACAGCACCAGGCTCTCGGCGCACACGATAAGCGCGAGGGCCAGCACGCGCGCGGGGTGTGCGTATTCGGACGTGCGCGGCAGGACGCTGATGAGGATTTGAACAACGCCCGTGACGCGAAAGAGCACCGCCGTGCGTGTGAGCACACGCGCACTCCGCCGCGCGGCGCTCGAAGTGTCCTGTCCGTCGCGCGGCGAGGTCTCTCCCAGATCCGTTGTCAGTTCGTTCCTCCCGTGGTTTTAGCGTCTATCACTGATCCGTACGTCTTGCGGAGCCGTTTGGTGTCAAGGGCATCGCCGGCCCATGCTCTGCGTGCGGACGACGCCGGGATACGCGGGAAGCCCGGGTTGGCGACGATCACGTCGCCTACCCGGGCGGGTTCCCGTGCGATGGGGTCGCGGTCAGGAGAGGGCTCCGATACTCAGGAGGTATTCCTTCAGATCCGCGGCCTCCTGTCCATGACCCTTAGCGTTGGGGTGGAACGAGTACTCCTGGTGCGTGACGATTACCCCGTTGACCCACGGATCGGCGCTGTCGCACAGCTGATGACCCCCGGTGAAGGCCTGAGTGTCGTCCACCACGGCGGCGGCTGGACCCAACCCTGGTGATGCGTTTGGTGTTACCTGTCGAAGGCTCACGTGAAGTCTCGTGTCTCGCGGATGGTCCGCTCTAAGCCGGGGGAATCGGGCCCACGCAAGATGGCCCGTAGCAAGGCGGCAACGGGTCAGCCTGCGCGGTCTGCGGTGCCAGGGCCAGCATTACGGCAGCGGTCAGAAATCCCAGCAGCGCCAACCCGCCTACGCGACTTCATGGTCTGATTCCCCTCGTCCACATGTCTGCGGGTGCTGTCTGAACACACCGAGCCGAACTTAGGTCGCGCCCGGCGTGGCCCGAAAGCCGGATGAACCGCCCACGCCGGCGTGTACCGCAGTGTTGTGGCACCACATCGTGTGGTGCGAAAGCACGACGGCCCTCGGCGATTAGCCGGAACGGCCATTACCGGAACAGGCATAATGTGGATAGCGATGGACGAGTCCTGAGCGCGGAGACGAGTGAGACATGGCGCGCAGCCGCGATCTGCCCGCACAACAGCAGCGCCTTTCAGCCGCCACCTGGGCGGTGCTTGCGCGCGACGGATTGACCGGACTGACCGTCCGTGCCGTCGCCGAGCACGCAGGCTGCACAACCGGCCTGGTCATGCACGCGTTCCCGGACAAGCGGGCGCTCCTGCGTCATGCGCGCGAGCTGCTGCACCAACAGACCGCCGAGCGCGCCGATCGGGCCGAAGCCGAAGCGGCCGGTCCAGAGGCTCGTCTGCGCGCGGTACTGCATCAGGCGGCGTTGCTCACGGAAGGCAAGCGCGACGAGGCTCGGGTCTGGCTCGCATACACGGCTGCTGCTGTGGCCGATGAGGAGCTGGCGCAGCTGCATCGGTCACACAACCGTGCGTTTGTCGCCCGCATCGATCGGCTCCTGGTCGAAGCCCGCCCGCAGTTGAACGCGACGCAGCGCCAGGACACGGCTGCCGCGCTGGTGGCCCTCGTCGAGGGTCTCAACACGCTCGCGATTCTCGATCGATCGACCTACCATCCCCGACGGCAGCGCCAAGCCATCGAAGAGGCTCTGGAACGCACACGCGGCTGACAACATGGTCTCAAGCACATGTGGCGAGACGTGAGGTCCGTCGCTGTTTTATCGGCTACCACGACCATTGCTGACTCTGACCGCCGTTGCAGGTCCACAGCTCGACTTGGGTGCCCTTGGCCGTAAGTGCGTCGGTGACGTCCAAGCACTTGCCCGACTGGACCTCGGTGATTGTGCCGTTGGCATTCACCGCCCACTGCTGATCCTCACCGCCGTCGCAGGTCCACAGCGTGACCCTGCTGCCGTCCGCAGTTTTATCGCCGTACACATCCAGGCAGTACGCGCCGCCGTCCACAGCCAACGCGCCGGCGGAAAAGCTCCACGCCTGGCCGCTGCTGCCATTACAGGTCCAGATCTCCTCCTTGGCGCCATTGATGAAAGTGCTGCCGCTGGTGTCCAGGCACTCACCGCTGTGGGCGTTGAAGAGGGGCCGTCCGCCGCCGAACGATGCGCCTGCCGGCAACACGGCTCCCAGCAGGCTCGCCGGTGTCGTTGGTGCCGTATCGGCTGGTGTGCCGTTGCCGAGGGATGGCGTTTCCCTTGGGACGCCCTCACTCGCACCCTGACTCGCGTCGGGCTGCGCCGTGGTCGCAATCGGCAGCGGGCTGGCAGCCATCGCGGCACCTGCGCCGGAGCGCGCACCGCTGGAGCCGAGGACGGCGACGGTTATGGCAGTCACAGCGCCTGCGGCGATCGCGATGGCGGACCCGCTCGCGCGCCAAAGCCTGTGACGCAGCGCCTGGGACGACGCAGGGGCGTGCCCGGCGGGATCGATGCGTGTCGAGACTGTGAACGCAGGCAAGCGGCTGGCCAGGTACGAGGCGGTCGGTCGATCGCGCGGGTTGCGCTCAAGGCAGGCCGAGACGAGTCGCAGTAGATCCGGCGGCGCGGGGATCGTGAGCGGACCCAAGGTGGCACACGCGCCCGCATTGCCGGCCTGCCGAGTCAGGACCGGCCCGCCGCCGGTCAGTGCTTCGCGCATCATGACGCCGACTGCGTACACGTCGGCGGCTGCGGAGGCGAATTCGTCGCCTGCCAATTCAGGCGCCTTATACGCAGAATCGGTTCCACCGCCGGCGTGTTGCGTATGGCCATGTTCGATTATGTCGCCGAGGTCTGCTAGGCCGAAGCCGGCCACTCGGACGTTCCACGCGCCGCCCGCGCCTGGCTCGAGCCGTACCGCCGCAGGTGCAAGGTGACCGTGTGTGAGACCTAAGGCGTGCACGGCTGCGAGCGCGTCGGAGAGTTGTGCACCGAACAGCGCCACCTGAGCGGGCGGAAGCTGCCGATGATTGCGCAGCACGGAGGACAGATCCTCCGCAGGAAGTGCCCTGGTGACGATGGCGATCCAGTCAGTTCCGTTCACCACGCTGTCTGCGGGGATCAGGTGTGGATGCGCAAGGCGCGCGACAGCGTCCAGTTTGGGCAGCAGCCTGGCCACCACCTCGCGCGGTTCGGCCGAGCCGATGTGGATCGCCGTCACGGCGTGCCCGGACCCAGTGTGCAGATCGCGGCAACTCCACACGACATGCTCGCCGATGCGCGCTACTGCTTCGATCGCTTCAAAGCGATCGGCGAGCCGTAACCGAGATTCGTACATGAGCCGTCCTTCGTGCGCGCGAGCACCGCTGCGCGCCGTCGAACGACACGGCAGCAGCCGCGATGCCCACGACCGACACTCCCGCCACGATGATCACCGGCAACGGCCGGTGCTCCGGGTTTTCGGGTATCGCCGGGCCATCGGCACCGGCGATACCGCAACGGCTCAGCGTCTCGTGTAGACCGCGAACCAGTTCACGTTCATCGCCGCGCCCGGCGTGGTCGCGGCCGACGGCGAGGTACAGGCGCACACGCCGTTCGGGAACGCTCCGCCGATGGCGAGGTCGAAGATGGCGAAGAAGCCGTGGTCGATCGCCGCCTGCCACGTGGCGACGCCGACCTGGCTTTCCTTGATGGCGAAGGTCTGCCGGCCGTCGAGGTAGAACCGGACCTGCTCCGCGGCGGTGTTGCGGCGGTCTACGATCACT
>NZ_DATNGK010000160.1:0-2163 GCF_035605935.1 Actinocrinis sp.
GAGACGCATCCCAAGCTCACCTGCGCCCGTCGACACCTCCGCCTGCGCGATACGAAGCTCCAGCGCCAGCGAGACCAGCCGCTGCTGGGCGCCGTCGTGCAGATCGCGTTCGATCCGGCGGCGGGTCTGATCGGCGGCGGCCACCACACGCGCGCGGGACGCCGCAAGCTCGGCATACAGCTGGGCGTTGTCGAGCGAGACCGCGAGCTGGCCAGCGATCAGCTTGACGGCGTCTAGGCGCTCGGCGGTGAAGGCTCCCCGCATCAACCGGTTCTCAAGCAGCAACAGCGCCCGCAGGATGCCTCGGCTGAGGATCGGGATAGCCAGCAGTGAGCAGCAGTCGGCATCGGCGAAGTAGGGGTCGCGAGCGAAGCGATCATCACGGGTGGCGTCGGGCACGACCAGTGGCTCACGCGTGCGTTCGAGGTAGCGCAGCACCGACATCGGAGCTGTGTCGCTCGTCGGCGCGCCACCTTCGTGGGCTGTCGCTGGGAGCAGCCAGTCCCGGTGCTCGTCATTCCAGACCAGCAGCGCTACATCGGTCGCGCCGGTCATGGCTCCGAGTACCTGCGCCACCCGGGCATGCAATCCGGCGATACTGGTTTCCGAGCTCAGCGCCTGTGATGTCGACAGGATGCCCAGCAGATCGATGGTTCCGGTGCTGACACTGCCGCTGCCAAGGGAATCATCGGGCGACCGGGTGTTGCGCTGCGCGGCCGCCGTGTCCTGGTGTGGCGGCAGGCTCGGGTAGGCCCAGTCCAGTTGGGCGACTTTGGCTGTCGCGCCCCAGGCGGCATACTGCTGCCGCGCCTGGGTCAGCAGCTGGTATCCGTGGTGGTCGAGGCCGTGGGCCAAATAGAAGCGGGCCGCGCGTTCGGTGATCAAGGCCCGGTGCCACGGGCGTGGGCGTTGGCCGGCGCCGTGTAGAGCCGCGTCGAAACCGCGGACACACCCTTGGAAGTCGCCGACCGCCCATGCCCGCTCGGCCTCCAGCAACCGCAACAGGTGCAAGAAATTCTGCGGCGCATCGGCGGCCCGGTCGGCCAGCCATTGCGTCACCTCGTCAAGTTCGCTCAGCAAAGTGTCTCGCGCGGCACCGTCCGTGGCGCGGATCTGTCCCGCCAAGGCCAGTCCTCTCAACACGCGCGCCACTGCCCCGGGGTATTCAGTGGGCGAGGCCGACACCAAGGGCACGGCTTCTGCGGTGTGGCGCTCAAGAGAGGCCTGATCGCCGAAGATGGCGGCGGCCATCGCTTGAACGCTGTGTGCAGAAAGAAGGGTCGCCGGGGTGTCGCTGTATTCGGCGATGGATACCGGCGCGCCGGTTGTGGTGGGGCGTTCGCCGCGCAGCGCATCGATCACCCATTTGTAGGTCTCAAGTACCTCGACCATGTTGACGCTGCCGATGCGTCGCACAAAGGCCAGACCCGCGTCGAGCTCGGCGACGCAGGCGTCCAATGACGGCGCGCACTCGAGCAGAGCCCGCACAGTCGGGACAAACGTGTATGCCGCCTGGCCGAGGTCCCCCCCGCCGATAAACCCTTCCCTGGCTTGCCGAGCGTCGTCGACGCTGTCTTCGAGCGGCTCGAACCACCACGCCAGCAACGCTAAAAGGACACGTGGCGTTGACGATTCGGGTTCGTAACCTCGGGCCTCACTCAGCGCCAACAGCCGTCGTAGCGCCCGATACGGCAGGGCGTAGTTGTTACCCAATGCGACAGCGGCCACCGGGATGCCGGTTCCCGCGCCGACCAGAGGACGGGCGGGGCCGTACTCACGCCAGATCCGCAGCGCCTGCAGGCTCAGCCAGGCCATCAGTATGGGTTCCTGCCCAAAGTAGGCCGCCGGTTGGATCGCATCGATCACCCGCGAGCCGGCCAGCATCGTGGGATCGGTGAGTTCGGGGCGAGCCAAGTCATCGTCGGGTCCGGTTGCATCAAGCCACCGCAACAGGTTCTCGAACCGCTGGTCCAGCTCGGCCAGCATCCCGTCCGTAGTGGGTACGGCGATGCCCAGCTGCGCAAGCACGTCCAGGCCGAGCGCGATCGCCTCCGGCAACCGTCTCGCATGGGTGAGGCTGCGCACCTGTACCGCCGCTGCCTTCGCCAGGTCGACCGGGTCAAGGCATACCGCCTCGATCGCGCGGTATTCCTCGTCCCCCTC
>NZ_DATNGK010000161.1:0-14753 GCF_035605935.1 Actinocrinis sp.
CCGTCGGATTCGCCCGGGGGCTTGATCCACACGTCGGCGATGATGTGGTCACCGGAGCCGTAGGGGTTGGCCTGCGGGCGCGCGCCGATGCCGGCGCCGTTGACGTTGCACCAGTCGCCGCGGAAGGGGCGCTGGTCCACCTTGTTCGCCGCGACGTAGCTGTTCACGTCCGTCGGGCTGGAGTTGAGCGAGGTGGGCCGCTTGGCACCACCCCAGCCGTTGCGGGAGGTGTCGATGATCATGCCCACGCTGCTGGGGAATCCGCTGGAGACGAACTCGTTGTACATCGCCTCGTCGTAGCTGTGCTCGTCGAAGTACGGGTTCCACTGGTAGAAGTTCGCGGACTTCAGCGGTTGTCCGCCCACCGTCAGACTCGAGTCGGGCAGGAACGGCTCGTCGGACGGGGTGGTGTTCGCGGTGTCGGAGACGAAGCCGTCCACCGTCGCGTAACCTCCGGCCGCGGACTGCACGACCTTGGCGTACTCGGGGCCGGCGCCGGTCATGTTGTTGGGCCAGCCGAGCCAGCCGGAGTGGCCGATGTCGAGGTAGTTGTAGATCTGCGGGCCGATGGCGTGCAGCTTGCCGAGCGCGTAGGCGATGCCCTTTTCGTAGTAGGGGATCGCGGCGGCGCAGGCGGACTTGCTCTGGTTGGTGACCGCGTTGGGCAGCGAGTCGGGCTCGACGAAGTTGACGATCCGCAGGTTGCTGTACTTGGCGTTGCCCTCGAGAGCGACGATCGGGTCGATGTACTGCGACTCGTACTGCGTCAATCCAGCGTCGGTGGCCGGGATCTCGCCGTTGGAGGCCAGTGCCGCGCAGTCACGGCCGGGCAGGTCGTAGACGACGACCTCGATCATCACTGGGCTTGAGCTGCTCTGCGCCTGCGTGACGGCGTCGTCGAGCTGTGCCTGCAGGCCCAGGTGGGTGCTGTCGCCGGCGATGGCGCCGATGTGGTCCATCCAGATCGCGGTCTGATACGACGCGACCTTGGCCTCGGCGGAACTGCCATCGGCCGACGCCTGAGACTGGACCTCGGAGACATAGTTCGGGTTCAGATACGGACTCGAACCGGTGAACGGATTGGACACGTGCGTGGCCGCCTGGGCCGCTTGCGCACCCATCAAGGGCATGAGTAGCGAGGCGCCGACGGCGAGCGCTAGAGACGCAGCTCGAGTCGGACGGGGGTGAACAACCACTGGTTGCCTGTCCTTCGGAGGTTGGTAGGCCGAACGGCTGGAGAGCAGCCGCCCGGTCGGAACCGCGGTGGTGGGATGACCGCGCAGTGTCAAAGTACGAATCGCGAAAGAATCGTCAACATCCGGCGACCGGGACGCGGCTCTCACCTGGTTGACGGCCATGGGATGCGCCGAAAGTTACATGCCTGATGCAGGCCCTCGGTGAAGTTCGGGCGAACGCCAGCACGCGTGTCCGACGGTTGTGATACGAGGTATAAGCAGTCGAATTTGTCGATCCGAATCGAATAGCCGTCGATCTCTTGTCGAAAGTCGACCACCACCTGAGCGTTTCGACGAAGCGCTTCACAGCGAGGCATCCCATCAACACAGGAGGCTGCCGTGGAACTTTCCTGAAAGCGTTTCGGCGCCGACCTACTGCTCAGGTGCGCGGTGCGGATCGAAGTCAGGGTGATCAAGAAAACATTTCGCGGTGCACACTGCGAAACTTTCTCGGATGAGGCGCCCGGCAGTGTCGCGGCCCGTCAGCGATATCGCTCGTACCTGCGCTGTCGAACGCTCCCCCGATCGCTGAACAGTGGGCGTCCCGGGACGGCTTGACCGGTGTGGAGCGTCTTTCGCACCATGCCAGTGCTCGTAGAGGCGTTTTGGCACCGATCCGGCGTTCCCTTATCCGTTGCAGGTAGGGCGCCAGAAAGCGATGGGTCGTATGCACATACCGGCACTGCGCGATTGCACTTCGCCGCGGCGAGCGCGACGCTTCGCGGCCGCCGCCGTGACTGCGCTCATAGCCGCCGCGCTCCCCATGGCCCCAGGACGGGCGGCCCACGCAGCGACCGCGACGGTGCACGTCACCGTCAACGCGAACGAGGGTCTCGGGACTGTGTCCAGTACTGCGTATGGCGCGAACCAGGCGGTCTGGGACGGCAACATGAACACCCCGGCGAGCGCAACTCTGCTGAAACAAGCGAACGTCGGCATGCTGCGTTACCCCGGCGGTTCGTACGGGGACGGATTCCACTGGCAGACCAACACCGTGACCGGCGGCGGCTTCGTCCAGCCTGGCACTGACTTCGATTCCTTCATGGGCACGGTCAAGTCCGCCGGCGCGCAGGCGATCCTGATCGCGAACTACGGCTCCGGTTCGGCGCAAGAGGCCGCGGACTGGGTGAAGTACGCCAACATCACCAAGGGCTATCACGACCAGTACTGGGAGATCGGCAACGAGGTCTACGGCAACGGCTACTACGGCGCGGACTGGGAGCTGGACAACCACGCGAGTAAGAGCCCTGCGACGTACGCGAGCAACGTCGTGCAGTACGCGCAGGCGATGAAGGCGGTCGACCCGACGATCAAGATAGGGGTCGTACTCACCCTGCCGGACAGCTGGCCCGACGGCATGGTCGCGGCCGGCGACAGCAAGGACTGGAACCAGACCGTGCTGCCGATCGTCGGCCCGTACGTCGACTTCGCCATCGTGCACTACTACCCGAACCACACCACCGCGGCAGATGTGCTGCAGCAGACCAAGCTGCTTCCCGCCGAGCTGGCGCAGCTACGCGAACAGATCAACCAGTACGCCGGGGCGAACGGCCCGAACCTCGGCATCGCGCTGACCGAGACCGCGTCCAACTTCCAGTCGGCCACCCAGCCCGGCGCGCTGTTCAACGCCGACGTGTTCTTCACCGCGCTGGAGAACGGCGCCTTCACCGTCGACTACTGGGACACGCGTAACGGTACGGACTGCAGCAACATCACCACCGCGCCCGACGGCGCGAAAGACCCCGGAGACGGCGGCATGCTCTCCAGCGGGGCCTCGTGCGAGCCACCGCTGAACACGCCGTTCCCGGCTTACTACGCGCTGCAGATGCTCAGCAAGGTAGCCCAGCCCGGCGACACGCTGGTCAACTCGGGTTCGGACAATCAGCTGGTCTCGGTGCACGCGGCGCGCAACGCGAACGGCGACCTGAGCGTCGAGCTGGTCAATCAGGACCCGGATAACGCCTACTCGGTCAATCTGGATTACGCGGGCTGGACGCCGAGCAGCGCCACCCCGACCGTCTACACCTACGGCGATGAGGCGACCTCAATCACCAGCGCACAGCAAGGAACCGCCGGCACGCAGGTCATCCCGCCCTACTCGATCGTCACGCTCAAGCTCACCCCGTCCGCCACCAATCCAGTCGACAGCACCCTGACAGCTCCCGGCAGCCCGGCCGCCACCGGCATCAGCGCCGACGGCGCGACGATCTCCTGGCAGCCCGCAACCGGTGGCGACGTGACCAGGTACGAGGTCTACGAGCAGTTCGGTACCAACAGCGTGCTACTCGGTGAATCGACCTCGACCTCGTACACCGCGCACAATCTTCAACCCGGCACCGCCTACACGCTCAACGTGCTCGCCACGGACCAGAAGGGATACCTGTCGGCTCCGTCCTCGCCGGTAACTTTCATCACCGCAACGCCCCAGCACAGCACCTGCGCGGTGAGCTATTCGCTGAGCACCGACTGGGGCAACGGCTTCGTCGCCAACATCTCAGTGACCGACACCGGACCCGACCCGATCACCGGCTGGACGCTCGCGTTCAGCTTCCCCGCAGCTACCGAGTCCGTCTCCGGCAGCACGTGGAACGCCGGCTTCGTGGAGAGCGGCCGCAACGTGGTCGTCACCCCGCAGAACTGGAACGCGAATCTCGCCGCGAGCAGCGGCAACACCGTCAGCTTCGGGTTCGTCGGCAACCAGAGTGGCGCCAACCCGCCGCCTGCCTCCTTCACTCTCAACGGCGCTGTCTGCACGACCACCTATCTGTCCTGATATACAGCTTGGATCCGTGAGAGTCTGCCGGGAGGCGTGCACGCGCCTCCCGGCCGGCCTGTTGAGAAAGCGAAGGTGGGTGACCGTGGCGGACGACCGTTCGGCAGCGCGCGCGGCGGGAGCGGACGAGCCGGACGCCGGCGCGCCGGCGGGTCCGGTGACCATCGCGTACATCGCCGAATCGGCCGGAGTCTCGGCTCCCACCGTGTCCAAAGTGCTCAACGGGAAGAAGGGCGTGTCCGACGAGACCCGAGCCCGCATCGAGGAGCTGATCAACCGATACGGATACCGCAAGCCACCGAACCGCAGCAACGTCCTCGAACTCGTATTCCGCGAACTGCGCAGCATGTGGGCGGTGGAAATCATCCGCGGCGTGGAGCAGGTCGCCCGCAGGAACCGGGTCGGCGTGATGATCTCCGCGTTCGGCCTGCACGACTCGACCGGCACGCTGATCCATGACACGCTCGCGCGGCGCCCGCAGTGCGTGCTCTCGGTTTCGCAACTGTCCGACGCGGAGCGCGAGCAACTTCGGGCCAAGGGCATCCCCTTCGTCGTGTTCGACCCGACCTCGGAGCTACCCGACGACGTTCCCTTCGTCGGCGCGACCAATTGGCGCGGAGGCCGCTGCGCCGTGCAGCATCTGGTCGGTCTCGGACACCGCCGCATCGCCATGATCAGCGGGCCGCAGGACGTGCTGTGCTGCCGGGCACGACAGGCCGGCTACGAGACCGCCATGAAGGCGGCCGGACTGCCGGTAGCACCTGACCACATCGTCACCGCGCAGCTCACCCGCGAGGACGGCTGCGCCGCGGCGCGCGGCCTACTGGCCCGTCCCGAGCGGCCCACGGCGATCTTCGCATCCAACGACCTGCAGGCGCTCGGGGTCTACCAGGCCGCTCGGGAAGCCGGGCTGCGTATACCCGGGGACCTGAGTGTCGTCGGGTTCGACGATCTGCCGGTGGTCGCCTGGGCGGACCCGCCGTTGACCACGGTTCACCAGCCGCTGACCGAGATGGCGGCCGCGGCCACCGAACTGGCCCTCGCCCTCGGCCACGGCGAAGCTCCGCCGCAGATCGGCATGGAGATCGCCACCACGCTGACCATCCGCGAAAGCACGGCTCCGCCTAAGGACTGACGGCCGCCGGCGGACTCTTCCCGCATGCCGGGCTCGATAGTACGGTCGCCCGCGACAGTTCGTGATCTAGGCGCCGGAGGCATTCCGTGCCGTCGCCCAGTGCCGGCCGCTTCTCCGCGATTCCGAGGAACCATTCCGGCCTTGCGACGCTGACTGTTGAGGCCGAAGCGTCGACCAACACGCTCAGCAGGGCGCGACAGTGTGCGGATGCCGTATGGCCGTCACCTGGCCGGCACCAATCCGTGTGCGGCCAATTCCCGGAAAACCAGGCCCGCCATGACGGTGGCGCCATATTCGCTGAAGTGCGAGGCGTCCTTGACTCCGTCGTGCGCGACGGTGAGGTAGATCGGCCAGGACCCGGCGTCACCGAGTCGTTCGAGTAGCGCCTCGCTGTCGGCCGTCAGGTCGAGCAACGGCACCCGCTGTTCGGCGGCGACGCTGCGCATGACCGCCGGTAGGTCCACGCCGAGGTTGTTGACGATCCGCCCGGTCGGGGTGATTTTGCCGTCCGTGCCGAACAGGTGCCGAACCGGCGGGGTAACGAGCACGGGAACTGCGCCCGTCGTTCGCACCCCATCGACCAGGGTTTGCAGGTTCGCCCGGTAGGTCGCCTCGGATGTGGTTTTGTCGTTGTGAGCGAGCTGGATCAGCACTGTGTCTCGGCGGTGGAGCAGTGGCTGTACGGTCGCGAACAAGCTGGGATCTGCCAGCCAGCTCACCGTGCTCGATCCGGAATCGCCGTAGTTCGCCAGGCTGATGTGGGAGGGAAGGAACTGCGCAAGTTCCTGGCCCCAGCCGCGCTTGGGCCCGTTGAGCCAGTCGGCCGCGGTCGAGTCACTGATAACGAAGATCTGCGGCGCGTGCGGGCGCGCCCTTACTTCGATGTCCGCTAGCGCGGGTGCGGCGCCGCCAATGTAGACCTGAAGGCCGGGCGTTCCTGGACCCTCCTGCCCATCCGGCATGCTCTCCGGGGTGCGTACGTTTACGGTCACCGTGCGCCGCAGGATCTGCCCGGCCGCCGTGTCGATCCTCGGCAGTACAGTGCGCCGGGCCTCGACCTGAACAGTGGTGTCAGCAGCCTGCGTCCTGCTGCCCAATGCCAGCCGGATCTCGTACGTGCCGGGCGGCACGTCGAAAGTACAGATCCAGCCCGGCGCCGCTGCGGCTGGGACACATTGGCTCGGCAGGTGCGGCGCGTCGGCTGCGTTCGCGGGCATCGCGCCAGCCAATGACGCCACGGTGAGCGCGGTACCGGCCAGGGCGGTCGACCTGCGCCGTCGCAGGCTTCGAAGACGAGAGCGAGACCGGTGTTGCGGGCTTTGCGTCACGGTGCCTCCTGTGGTGCGATGCCGGGCAGGGCGATGGTGACGAGGGCGCGCTCAAGAGCGTGTTGTGCGGACGCCCGGATGCATACATGCTCCGCGCTGAATCGATTCAAGCGCGGGGTGGCGGGGATCGTCAACACCACGATCCTGATTCACTGGGGCGAGGTTCAGACAGCAGTAACGGCGCGACTGCAACGTGGTATGGATCACCTCGCACAAGGGAATCGGCCTTGGCTTCCGCACGCTGATCAAGCACAGAGGGCCCCAGATCCGTGAGACCCCGTTCGGATTGGAAGCTGATCCCATGTACAAGAACATCCTTGCCGCGGTCGACGGCACGGCGCACGGCGCGGCGGTGCTGGACGCGGTGGCCTCTCTGGCGAAGCTGAACGGGGCCACGGTCCACGTCATCCACATCCGGCCCCTGCAGGTTCTCGGCGGCTCGTTCGCGCCCAGCGCGGTGGTCTCGCCGGAAGAGGAGGCAGACGGTCAGCGGGTGGTGGACGACGCGCTAGCCCGGCTGCGTGAGGACGGCGTCACCGCCGAGGGAGAGGTCGACGACGGGCTGCGCGCGGAGCTGGCCGACATCCTCGTGCAGCGGGCGCAGGCGCTGGGCAGCGATCTGATCGCGGTCGGACCGGGCCACTACAGCGGTATCTCGGCCCTGCTGCACTCCAGCGTGAGCCGCGGCGTCGCACGGACCGCCGGGGCGTCCGTCTTGCTGGTCCACAGCGAGGTCTAGCGGACAGTCACGGCGATGCGCACGTGGGTCGGCTCCGGCGCGCTCACTCGAGCGCGCCGGAGCTCCACTGCGGACCGTGTTACCAGGTGACGCGCCGCGCCAGCCGCCGCGCGCTGACTGCGATGTCAGCCGGAGGAGACCCAGTAGCTGTTGACTTGGAAGTTCATGCCGCCGCTTGAGGAAGTGATCTCCCAGCCGAATTGGACGTTGCCCAGGGTGATGTTGCCGATCCAGTGCTCGTTGTTCTCCAGCCATCGCAGCACGCTGAGGATGTCGACGCTGCCGGAGGTGGAGCGGCCGGTGTTGAGGAACGAGTAGACGTTGTTCGAGCCGTTCCAGCCCTTGTACACGTTCCAGTTGAAGCCGCCGACGCTGACGTTGGTGACGTACGAGCCGATGGGTCCGATCGGGCCGGTCTGGTTGAGCCAGAGCATGATCTCGTTGGCGTTGCCCGAGTCCCAGATGTCGTACGCGGTCTCGAAGGCCCCGGAGGACGGCACCGAGACGTTGTAACCGGAGGTGACCCAGCTCAGCGAGTTGATCGGCGTGCCGACCCACTTGCTGACGTTCGGGTAGGACTTGATGCCGCCGGTGTTGGGCTGGTTCGACCACACGCCCCAGTTGCTGTAGGAGTTGGCCCAGATCGTCTGCGGGCCCGCTCCGCTGCCCCAGACGTCGTTGTAGAGGGTGTAGCCTCCGTTGCTCCACGACGCCCACCGGTCGCTGGAACTCCACGTGGCGGCCTGCGCAGGTCCAGCGGCCAGGGCGAGGGTGGCTCCCGCCGCGGCGATCGCGGCGAGCGGGCGGACGATCTTGTGCTTGCGTGCGGTGGTCGCAAGGCTGGGTGTGCGGTGACGCATGTTGGGTGCCCTCTCCGTTGAGGCGGTGCATGTAGAAGCGTGCGTCGAAGCGCTTCGAATCATGAGCCGACAAACGGTAGGCGTCAAGGCGTTCACGACGGGGAAACGGTAAAAGATCCGTCATCGAATGCGGCTGTCGCTTCGACATGGTTCGACTAGCGGCGCAGGTGAGAACATATGAGCGTCGCGGCGGCGGCGAAAATTCGTGCGCCTCTGCGCTTGTTGAAGCGCTTCGACAGTATCAACACGGCCTCGCCGGCCCGTGAAACCGGCTTCGTCTGTCGGAAATTGTTCGTAGCGTCGCAGGGTTCGATTCTGTCGCTTGTCACGGTTCGCGTACCCGCGCCCCTCGCCCGGTCAGAGATTCTTTGCCTCATGCTGCGGCGAACTGGCGCGTGAGAAGTCAACAGTTCTCCCGCTCACCGGTGTCGCCGGCGGCTTGCGGCCTGCTTGACAGGCCGTGGAGGGCCAGGCACCGTCTGCATTCCGAAACACCTCGGAGTCTTTCGCGACTGGGTCGGGGCGCCGGAGTGTTAGCGCTAACAATCGACGAATCATGCTCAACGTGGAGCAGGGAGACGGCATGGAAGTAAGCGCATGGAGCGGTCGCAGGCTCGGCGGTGTCGGGGCCGCCATGGCGGTCATCCTCGGCGCGCTCGTGGGCACCGCGACCTCGGCGAGCACCGCGCACGCCGCGTCGCAGGGCCCGTGTGACATTTACGCGGCCGGCGGCACGCCGTGTGTGGCCGCGCACTCGACGACGCGCGCGCTGTACGCGACGTACAACGGCTCGCTGTATCAGGTGCGGCGCTCCTCGGACGGCGCGACGACGAACATTGGCGTGCTCTCCGCAGGCGGGGTTGCCAACGCTGCCGCCCAGGACACGTTCTGCGCGGGTACGAGCTGCGTGATCACCGTGATCTACGACCAGTCCGGGCGCGGCAACAACCTGACCCCGGCGCCCGCCGGCGGATATGTGCACACCCCTGACAGCCCGGCCAACGCCACGGCGGCGCCGATCACCATCGGCGGGCAGAAGGCCTACGGCGTGTTCACCACGACCGGCATCGGGTACCGCGACGACTCCACCAACGGGGTTGCTACCGGGGACAACCCCGAGGGTGAGTACGACGTCGTCGACGGTACGCACTACAACAACGGGTGCTGCTTCGACTACGGCAACGCGGAAACCAGCAACAACGACGATGGCAACGGCACCATGGAGGCGATCTACTTCGGTAACGCCTCGTACTGGGACCGGGGCGCCGGCAACGGCCCGTGGATCATGGCCGACCTGGAGAACGGCCTGTTCTCCGGCTCGAACGTGAACAGCGTCAACTCCGGCGACCCGACGATCAACTACCGGTTCACCACCGCGATCATCAAGGGCGAAGCGAACCAGTGGGCGATCCGCGGCGGCAACGCCCAGTCGGGCAGCCTGTCCACCTTCTACAGCGGACCGCGCCCACCCGGCTACAACCCGATGCACAAGGAGGGCGCGATCCTCCTCGGCATCGGCGGCGACAACAGCGACGGGGCCGCGGGGACCTTCTACGAAGGCGCGATGACGTCCGGCTACCCGTCTGACGCCACCGAGAGCGCGGTGCAGGCCAACATCAACGCCGCCGGATACGGCGCCAGCGGCGGCGGTGGCGGCAGCACCGGCGCTTTGCACGCGGAGGGCGCGAGTAAGTGCCTTGACGACCCGAACGGCAGCACGACCGGTGGCACGCAGATGCAGATCTACGGCTGCAACGGTCAGGCGAACCAGACCTGGACCCGCACAGCCTCGAACCAGCTGACCGTCACCAATAACGGTACGACGGACTGCCTGGACGCCAACGGCCAGGGCACCACCGCGGGCACGAAGGTGATCATCTGGTCCTGCAACGGCGGCAGCAACCAGCAGTGGCAGTTCAACTCCAACGGCACCATCACCGGAGTGCAGTCAGGCCTCTGTCTCGATGTGACCGGAGCGTCCACCGCCGACGGCGCGCTGGTCGAACTGTGGACCTGCAACGGCGGCAGCAACCAGCAGTGGAACCTCGGATAACGGCGTAGGCGCACTGCGGAAAAGAAGGGGATTGAGCAACGTGAGTATTCGTAGACACCGGTTGCAGCGTGGCGCCGGGGTCATGGTTTCGCTGGTGCTGCTGCTGGGCGCACTGGTCGCCCAGGTGTCGCATCCGAGCGCGGCGCGGGCCGCGACCACCCAGTTCCGCGGCGTGAACTGGGCGGATCCCAACGACAACTTCATCACCGGCCCGAACATCCCGGTCGGGCTATCGACCGCGGACAACTACGCCACCACGTACACGAAGTCGACCGCGATCCTCAAGGGATTCCAGGCCCTCGGTGCGAACACCGTGCGCTTGGGCATGAACGCGGCGACCACCTCCGGGTCGTGGTGGGGCAGCTACACGGCGGCTCTCGACGCGGCGACCGCGCTCGGCATGAACGTCATCATCGCCCCGTGGCTGCAAGGCGGGACGGTGAGCGACACCACGTCCTTCTATCAGATGTGGGACACAGTCATCGCCAAGTACGGCGGCAGCAGCAACGTGTACTTCGACATTATGAACGAGCCCTACGCGATGAACGCCACGCAGCTGACCAACTTCGAAGCCGGCTGGCTGGCGCGCTATCCCAACGTCCCACGCGGGCGGGTCATCGCACCCGGCCTGTACTCCGACGGGAACCTGTGCGCGGTGGGCGCGGACTCGCGCCTGTCCGGCACTCTGCTGTCGATCCACATCTACAGCATGTTCGGAGACTCCCACACCACCGAGGCGGCGTGGGTCAGCGACTTCCAAAGCAACCTGTGCGGCTACGCAAGTCGAGCGGTGGTCACCGAGTTCGGCGTGCCGATGAACACCGGGGTCAACTACAACGGCCCCAAGGACGGCACGAACAACATCTCCTACCTCTACGCCATCACCGACACGGTGCGCAGCATGGGCATCGGCTCGGTGCTGTGGACCGGCGTCAAGCAGGCCGGCCAGACCACCGGGCCTGGACCGTGCGACAACGCCTCCTGCGCGATCACGACGCTGAACGGCAGCGGCACCAACCTCTCTCTCACGCTCAACAACCAGTCGGGCCTTGACCGGCTGCAGTGGGGCTGGGGGACCGGCACGAACCCGGGTGGGGGCGGCGGGGGCGGTGGCGGCTCTAGCGGTGTGCTGCGGGGAACCGGATCGAACCGGTGCCTCGACGTTCCCAGCCAGGCCACGACCAACGGCACGCTGCTGGACATCTGGGACTGCAACGGCGGCGCGAATCAGCAGTGGACGTACTTGTCCAACGGTGAGCTGCAGGTCTACGGCAGCAAATGCCTTGACGTGCCGGGCCACGCGACGAGCGCCGGCACGCGCGTGGAGATCTGGGACTGCAACGGCGGGGCCAATCAGCAGTGGAACCTGAACTCCGACGGCACGGTCGTCGGCCGCGAGTCAGGACTGTGCCTGGATGTGTCCGGCGCGGGCACGGCCAACGGCACCGCGGTGGAGATCTGGACCTGCAACGGCCAAAGCAACCAGAAGTGGTCCAGGCAGTAACCGTCACGGCGATCCACTTCGCAACCCCAGGGCCCCGGTGCTACGGCACCGGGGTCCGCTAGGCGTGAGGTGAGATTGTCCAACCCGGCGTTCCTGCGCAGCCCGGCCTCACTTAAGGTGCCGGGCGAAGAACCGGTCCCCGTCGTCGCCCTCGAACTGCGGGACGCCGGTGTGCCCGCCCATATTGGCGTGCAGCGTCTTCTCCTTGGAGCCGAACGCGTCGAACAGGTCCAGGGCAGACTGCCGGTCGTTTCCTTCGTCGTCCCACTGAAGCAGGACCAGCAGCGCAATGGTCACCTGCCGAGCCTCATCGAACATGGCGCGGGGCACGAAACTCCCGGCGAACAGGACGGCTGCCGCGATCCGTGGTTCCACCACGGCCAGCCGGATGCCGATGGAGATCACTCCGCCCGCGTACCCGACCGGGCCGCCGATCTCGGGCAGCGAAAGGAGGACGTCCAGCACGCCCCGCCATTCCGGGACCGCGTTTTCGACGAGGGGGAGGATGAGCCGGTCGACAATCTCGTCGTTGACTGGCTCACCGGCCCGTAGCGCTTGGCGAAGGTCGGCGCGGGCCTGCTCGACGGCGGCGAAACGGGGCCGCTCACCGCTGCCGGGAAGCTCGATGGTGGCCGCGGCGAAGCCTTGCGCCGCACAGTGCCGGGCCCGGGCCACCAGCCGGGGGTACATCTTGTGCAGTCCACCGGGATGGCCGAGCAGGATAAGCGGAGCCGGTGCGGACGCGGACGCGGATTCGGGCGTCCAGAGGATGCCGGGGATCTCGCCGAGGGTGAATTCGCGCTCGAAGACGTCGTCGTCCTCGAGACGTTGTTCAGCAGTGAAGCGCATGGTCGTGCCTTTCGGGAGTGCTCTGTAACGGCGCTCCCGGACGACCTATCGTCCGACCGTGGCCCCAGAGGGGAGCACCCATGTCGGTTCGTTCACGGGTACCACCTCCTCGGTCTCTCGCACGGCCTGCGGAAGAGTACCAGCGGTCGCCGCGGCCCTCCAACGGCGTTTCGCGGAAATCCGGACCGGACGTTGTCATAACCGGGAGGCCAACCATTCGGCGCAGCCGCGTAAGTTTCGCTTCGAACGATCTCCGCAAGGCGATCGCAGTGCGCTGCCGGTACCCGGCTCAAGCCGCATACGAACGGCGCAGATTCGGTATGGATCAAGCGTGCAGCCGCCGGGTGCCGCGCAGGGCTTGTCCTTGACGCGTTCGGTTTGCTCTGGCAGTTTCGCCCGACGAAACGGCCCGACGCAGTTCTCTGACGACATAGTCGGCGTCGTCCGCGAGATGTTAGCGCTAACAATCCATTTAGCTCTGGAGGGCTCATGCGAGTGCCGAAGGCAGCGGCATCCGGGTTCGCACTGGCTTTCGCTGCGGTCTCAGCAGTGGTGGCGGTCGCGCTGCCTGCGCGCGCGGCTACTACGTTGGTGGTCAACGCGGATCAGCCGTTTCGGCCGGTGACGCACGTAGCCACCGGAAGCCTGTATGGATTGGCTTCGGCGACGGTCCCGTCCGACAGCCTGGTCGAGCCATTGCACCCGAACACGTTCGTGCAGATGCCGGCCGGGGGCCACCAGCAGCCCACCGGCGACATCCTGAAGGTCGCGCCCGAGGCGCAGCGCGCGGGCGCGAAGCTGGTGGACCGCCTCTCCGACTACTACGCGGGCTGGCCGTACCAGTTCAGCTGGAGCACCTGGCCGAACGCGGTCTCCTCGCAGATCCAGCAGGTCAAGGCGGCGGGCATCTCGAACCTGGCGTCCTGGGAACTATGGAACGAGCCGGATAACACCTGGCAGTCCGCCAACGGCACGTTCGAGTCGTTCTGGACCACGACCTATCGGCAGGTGCGTTCGCTGGACGCGACCACCCCGATTCAGGGGCCGAGTTTCTCGGACAACATCAGCGACATGCAGAACTTCCTGCGCAACGCGGTGTCCACGAACACCGTGCCGGACATCATCGCCTGGCATGAACTCGAGAGCTCGTCGAAGATCGCCGGGGATGTCGCGACGGTGACTAACCTGGAGAAAAGCCTGGGTATCAGCCCGCGTCCGATCGCGATCGAGGAATATGCGGCCCCGGCGCAGGTGGGTGTGCCGGGCGCGCTGGTCGGCTACATCGCGCAATTCGAGCGGCTGGGCGTCAATAACGCGGAGTTGGCGTTCTGGAATCAGTCCGGGGCATTGGGCGATCTGCTCACCGGGCAAGGTGGCAGTCCGAATGGCGCGTACTGGCTTTACGACTGGTACGCCGCGATGACCGGCAACATGGTCACCACGACTCCGCCCGGCGGCGGTTTGGACGGAGCCGCCGCGGCGAACTCGTCGCAGAACCAGGTCAGCGTGGTGTTCGGCGGCGGCAGCGGCTCGACGGCGGTGACCGTGAACGGGCTCGGCGCGCTCTCCGGGTTCTCGGGCAGTTCGCAGGTCACTGTCACACTGCAAGACACGCCTTCGCCGGGACGCACCGTAGCCGTTTCCGCACCGACCACAGTTTCGCAGAGCACGTACACAGTGATCAATGGATCGATCACTGTGCCGGTCTCCTCGATGAATTCCAGCTACGGATACCACCTGGTCGTCACGCCCGTTTCCTCCAGCGGCGGCAACACGGTGACGGTGACGAATCCCGGGAGCCAGAGCGGGACCGTGGGCACCGCGATCGCTCCCGTGCAGGTGCATGCGGCGGACTCGGCGTCGGGTCAGACGCTGACGTACACGGCTAGCGGCCTGCCCGCCGGTCTCTCGATCAGCTCCGCCGGATTGATCTCGGGCACCCCGACCGCGGCAGGCACCTCGAACGTGACAGTCACCGCGAGCGATTCGACCGGGGCGTCGGGTTCTGTCTCGTTCAACTGGACAATCGGCACGAGTTCCACTGGCGGCGGGACGTGTCAGGTCTCGTACGTGAAGAACGAGAGGGGCGGCGGGTTCACCGCGAACGTGACGGTCACCAACACCGGCACGGCCGCGATCAACGGCTGGACGCTCAAGTGGAGCTTCCCCGGCGACCAGAAGATCACCAACGCCTGGAACGCCACCGTCACCCAATCCGGTAGCACGGTCACCGCGACCAACGTCAGCTACAACGCCGCCATCGCCCCCGGCGGCAAC
>NZ_DATNGK010000162.1:0-16638 GCF_035605935.1 Actinocrinis sp.
CAGCCGGCGCCGTTCTGCACCGGATAGTGGATGACGACCGCACCACCGGTGGCGTAATTGGCGACATCGGCAGTCACTTGCCGGCCCTGCGCAGACGCCCTCGCCGCTGTCATCGCCGCAGCGTCAGCGAACTCGGCCTCGAAGACCGCGAAGTAAGGCGTCTGTCCTTGCAGCGCTGCCACCTCGAAGCTGTAGCGCCACCCGAGCAGACCTGGCATGCGCGCGACCAACGGGAGGTGATTGTTCAGGTAGTAGTCGCGGAAGTGGTCGGGGTCGGCGGGCTCGCGATACAGGACCATCAGCTTGTGCATAACACCCTCCGTTCAGCGGCGAGCGACCACAGCACCGAGGAGATCTCGGGCCGTCGCCATAGCGGCACCGCCACTTTGATACCCGCCCGGTCGCACCGGTCGGCAGCTCTTAGAGCGCTTCGGAAATCGAATCGATGGGGCGTACGATAGTGTGTCGGATATCGAAGCAGCAAGAGGGGGCGCAACGACAGATGGCGGCACCCAGGCCGGGACGGGCGGTCCGAGGGTCGAACACCGGCCGGCCACTGATGGCCGCTCTCGACCTGTTCGGGCGTAGGTGGAACCTGCGGATCATCTGGGAGCTGCAACACGGGCCGGTCGGGTTCCGCGCGTTGCAGGAGCGCTGCGACAACATGTCCTCCAGCGTGCTGCGGCAACGGCTGACCGAGTTGCTCGACGCCGCCCTCGTCGAGCAGCAGGCGGACACCGCCTACGCCCTCACCGAGCTGGGCCACGGCGTCTACCGCGCGCTGCGCCCGCTCGTGCGGTGGTCCGCCGAGTGGGCCGCGACCCTCTCCGCCGCCGGTTCCGAGGACGCCGGCTAGCGCTTCTAATCTCGAAGCGCTAGCCTCAGCCGGAGTGTGCGTTGAGGGAGGCGTCGTGGCACGGATAACTCCACTGGAACCGCCCTTCACGGCAAGAACCTGCCGATGGCGCAGGCGGCAACCCACCGGGGCCGCTACGAGCTCGGTTGCCGCCTGTCTCTGACGCTGCTCGAACCTGAGATCGTCACCCTGCGCACGTGTGCTCGCTTTAGCTGCGAGTACCGTTACCGGCGCGAAGGACCGCCCTTGGCAGGCGCGGAGCGGCGCGGAGTCGGCACCGGTGCGACCGGCGTGAGCTCGGGCAGCAGCGCCCCATCGGCGGAGAACTTGCTCTTGGGCTTCCAGACCAGCCAAACCGCCGGAATCAGGTAGAGCACGTCGCGCAGGATGTCCAGCGTGTAGCGCGTCTGGCCCGCCGCGACCTGGCCGCCGGAGCCGCCGCAGCCGCAGGTGATGTGGATGCCGCGGATGCCGAGCGAGGCAATGCCGCCGATGTAGACCAGCAGCAGCAGCGCCGAGAGCGCCGCTACCAGCCGGGTGCCCAGCCCCACGATCGCGAGCAGGCCGAGGGCCAACTCCACGTAGGGCTGGGCGTAGGCGAAGGTGTTGACCATGCCGGCGGGCAGGATCTTGAAGTTGCGCACCGAGGCGGCGTTGGCGTCCGAGGCACCGAGCTTCGGCAGGCAGTAGAACAACCACATCGCGCCGAGCAGCAGCCGGGCGGCCAACGAGATCCAGGGCGCGACCGTCGCGAACGCGGACTTCGGCTCGAGTTCAGGCTCGGGCACAGCTTGCTTGGACGTCGCGCGCTTGCCGGCGCCCGCACCTCCCGCGCCGCCCTTGCCGTTCGTGGCCGCGGTGCCTCGTTCCGCCGTCATCCCTGCTGCCCGTCCTATCCGGTCCTGTCGGTCCTGTCGGCTCTGCGCTGCCGGCCGCCCGCTGGCCGTTCCGGCGGTGAGGTTACCTCAACGACCCCTGGATCGGACACCTTCAGCGAGCTGTTCGGCGAGTTCACGCACGCCGGCTAGCCCCGCGGCCTCGTTCGGCGCGTCGAGCAGCCGCCTGACGAACGCCGAGCCGACGATCACGCCGTCGGCGAATTGGGCGACCTCGGCGGCCTGCTTCGCGTTGGACACCCCAAGCCCGACGCAGACAGGCAGCTCCGTGGCCGACCTCGTGCGTTCGACGAGGCGCGCCGCCTCCGAGTTGACCGCCTCGCGCGCGCCGGTGACGCCCATGAGTGAGGCCGCGTAGACGAAGCCTCGGCAGGTGCGCGTGGTCAGCGCGATGCGCTCGTCGGTGGACGACTGAGCCACCAGGAAGACGCGATCCAGGTTGTGTGCGTCGGAAGCGGTGAGCCAGGGCTCTGCTTCTTCGGGGATCAGGTCCGGGGTGATCAGGCCCGCGCCGCCCGCGTCGGCGAACTCCTTGGCGAAGCGGTCTACGCCGTAACGCTCGATCGGGTTCCAGTAGGTCATGACGAGGGTCGGCGCGCCGGTCTCGGCGACGCCCTCGACGGTGCGCAGGACGTCAACCGTGTTCGTTCCGGCTTCGAGCGCGCGCTCGACGGCTCGCTGGATGACTGGGCCGTCCATCTGCGGGTCGGAGTACGGGAGCCCGACCTCGACGATGTCGACTCCGCCTTCGATCATCGCGCGGCAGGCCGCGATCGCCCCCTCGACGGAGGGGAAGCCGGCCGGGAGGTAGCCGACGAGGGCGGCCCGGTTCTCGGCCTTGGTGGCGGCGAGGAGGGTGGTGAGCTTGGTGGTGCTGTGGTCGGTGGTCATGACGCTCAGGCCTCCGTCGTTTCGAAGCCGAAGAAGGCGGCGGCGGTGTGCATGTCCTTGTCGCCGCGGCCGGAGAGGTTGACCAGGATGACCGGCTCGCGGCCGAGTTCGGCGCGCAGCCTCGGTGCGATGCGCAGCGCGCCGGCGACTGCGTGTGCTGATTCAATCGCCGGGATGATGCCCTCGGTGCGGCACAGCAGTTTGAACGCCTGCATCGCCTCTTCATCGGTGACCGGTTCGTAGACCGCGCGGCCGGTGTCGTGCAGCCAGGCGTGCTCGGGACCGACCGCCGGGTAATCGAGCCCTGCGGAGATGGAGTGGCTGGGCAGGGTCTGGCCGTACTCGTCTTGGAGGAGGTAGGTGCGCGCTCCGTGCAGTACGCCGATCGCGCCGCCGGTGATCGACGCGGCGTGCAGTCCGGTTTCCACGCCGGAGCCGCCGGCCTCGAAGCCGTAGAGGCGAACGCTCTCGTCCGGCACGAAGGCGTGGAAGGCGCCAATCGCATTGGAGCCGCCGCCGACGCACGCTGCGACCGCGTCTGGCAGGCCGCCGGTCAGTGCGATGGTCTGCTCGCGGGCCTCGACGCCGAGGACCCGCACGAAGTCCCGGACCATGGACGGGAACGGGTGCGGGCCGGCTGCGGTACCGAGTAGGTAGTGCGTGTGATCGACGTTCGTTACCCAGTCGCGGATCGCCTCGTTGATGGCGTCCTTGAGGGTGCGCGAGCCGATCGCGACCGGGATGACCTCGGCCCCGAGCATGCGCATGCGGGCGACGTTGAGCGCCTGGCGCTGCGTGTCCTCCTCGCCCATGTAGACCACGCATTCGAGGTCGAGCAGGGCCGCTGCGGTCGCGGTGGCGACACCGTGCTGCCCGGCACCGGTCTCGGCGATGACGCGGCGCTTACCCATCCGCTTGGTGAGCAGCGCTTGCCCGAGCACGTTGTTGATCTTGTGCGAACCCGTGTGGTTCAGGTCCTCGCGCTTGAGCAGGATGCGGGCGCCTGCGTGCTCCGACAGACGCTTGGCATCGGTGAGCAGGGAGGGACGGTTGGCGTATGTACGCAGGAGGGTCGTGAACTCGGCGTGGAAAGCCGGGTCGTTCTTCGACTTCTGGTATGCCTCGGTCAGTTCGGCGAGCGCGGCCATCAGGGCCTCGGGCATGAAACGCCCGCCGTGGCGGCCGTAGTGTCCGGCCTCGTCGGGCTGGGTCGAGGGATGAGCGTATGCGGCGGCGAAGAAGGCGTCGCTGAAGGTTGATGTGTCGGTCATCGGAAGTCTCCGAGAAGAAGTGCGAATGTACGGCGATGGCAGGCGGGGACGGTGACCGTCCGCCGGTGGGCGTGAGCGCGTGAGAGGCGATAGGTGCCTCAGGGCCTTGCTATTGCGCGACCCGGATCACAGCTCAATGGGCCATCGACGGCCCGCCGGAGCGTGCCGCCACCACGGCCGCCGCCGTGCGGGTGCGATGGGCTTAGGTGCGCGGTACACGGTCAGCTCACTCGGCTCACTGCCGGCCGCGACGCATCGCCGGGTGCGCGCCGGCCGCGACCAGGTCGGCCACCGCGTCGCGTGGGTTCTTGCCGGTCACCAGGGATTCGCCGACCAGTACCGCGTCCGCGCCGCAGTTGGCGTAGGCGATCAGGTCGTGCGGGCCACGCACGCCGGACTCGGCGATGCGCACGACGTTGTCCGGAATCAGCGGGGCGAGGCGGGCGAAGGTGGTGCGGTCGACCTCAAGAGTGCGCAGGTTGCGCGCGTTGACGCCGATGATGCGCGCCCCGGCGTCAACGGCCCGGCTGACTTCCTCCTCGTCATGCACCTCGACCAGCGGGGTCAGTCCGATGGACTCGGCCCGTTCGATCAGCGAGACCAGGGCGTCCTGCTCCAGCGCGGCCACGATCAGCAGCACGAGGTCGGCGCCGTGCGCGCGGGCCTCCCACAGCTGGTAGCTGGTGACGATGAAGTCCTTGCGCAGCACCGGGATGTCCACCCTGGCGCGCACTTCCTTGAGGTCCTGCAGCGAGCCGCCGAACCGGCGCTGCTCGGTCAGGACACTGATGACGCTGGCGCCGCCCTGTTCGTAGTCCCCGGCCAGCGAGGCGGGGTCGGCGATCGCGGCGAGCGCGCCCTTGGACGGGCTTGAGCGCTTCACCTCGGCGATCACCGCGACGCCGTCGCCGCGCAGCGCTCGCACGCCGTCCTTGGCGGAGGGCTGGGCCTGCGCCTTGGCCTTGACCTCGTCGAGGGGGATCTGGGCCTGGCGCTCGGCCAGGTCGGCGCGCACGCCCACAATGATCTCGTCGAGCACGTTCGTATTCGGTGTCGCCACCGTCACGTACCGTCCCCTCTGCCAGGGCGCCACACGGCGCCGTCTTGCCCAGCCATGCTATCGGCAATGCAGCGGTGCTTGACGCCATCCGCGACGCGGGTACGCGCGCTCACGGCGGCCCTGGCGGGGTGGTACGAGGTCAGACGGAGGTCAGGCGGACGCGCGCTCCGCGGCGGCCTGGGCCTTCAGCTCGCCCCAGACGTCGTGCACGCCGAAGCCCGCTGCGTTGAGAACGACGACCGCGATGAGCGCGAGGACCTGGAAGACGCCGCAGATGATCACGGCGGGCCACATGGCGAACGGGAACAGCGGTCCGCCGATGAGGAAGCCCGCGAAGGAGAGGGCCGCGGCGACCCAGCGAGCGACGGAGTGGCCGTGGTCGGCGTGGTCCACGGTGTTGCCCGCGAAGTGGTTGCCCGCCGCGGACGAGCCCAGGGCAGCCATGCCGAGGCTGGCGGCCTTGGCGATCGTGGACGGGCCCTTGTGCTCGGTGGTCTGGGTGGCCTCGGTCATGGCTTGGCTTGCTCCTCGAAGGCGATGGCTGTCATTCGAACGGTGCGCTGGGCGCAGACGCAGCGCCGTTCCCGCTTTGTGTCTCCGTCATTGTCTCTGACGCGCCGCTGTGCTTAGACCGTGGGGGTGCTAGGGCTTGTTTGGAAAGTGGCGCCGGCCCAGGCGAGACTTTCCAAACAGGCCCCAGGGGCGGTGGGTGGCTCAGACGGTTGGGTCGGCGCCACGGTTGATCGAGTCCCAGAGATCGCGCGAGGTCGGTTCGGCCTGCGTCTCGGGGAGCTGCGTGCTGGTTTCGGCGGCCTGAGCTGCCAGGTCGGTGGAATTGGGCGCGACCTCGTACCGATTCGACAGGCCGGTCCACGTCCTGCCGCGCACTAGCGTCAACGCACCGGCGACAGCGACCAGCACACCGCCAAGGACGGTGATGTAAGGCCATGCGGTGTTGGTCACGCCGCTCAATTGCGCGCCGCTCGCGCCGATGGTCTGCTCGGCGGCCCTGGCCAGCTGGGTGTTGTCGAGGTGGCCGAGGTTGGTGGCGACAGCGGCGACGGTGCCCAGCCCGGCGCCGAGCAGGACGATGCCGACTAGGTAGCGGCCGATGCGACGGACCGCGAAGAGCGCGACGGCTCCAGCGAGACCGGCGAGCCCGAGCGCATAGGGCAGCGAGGTGATGTTGCTGCCGGTGGCGTGCACGGACAGCCGGACCGGCGAGGTGATGGTGGCATTGGCCCAGCCGCGTCCATCCGAGGCCAGGATCAGCCCCGCGCCGGCGGCGGCCAGCAGCGCGGCGGTCACCTTCGCGCGGGTGGCGGAGCGGCCCGGCCTGGTCGCGGTTGAGGGCGCAGCGCCTGTCACGCTGCCTGTCGCGGTCATGCGGGCCATTTTCGCAAACGGGGCGGACGGGACGTGGGCCGGGGCCCGGATCGGTGCCCGGCCCGACCAGTCGCCGGGCTGTACCGGGAGCCGGTTACAGGGATTTGAGGGTGTCGGCGGCGGCGATCGCGCGCAGCACGGCCATCGCCTTGTTGCGGCATTCGGTGTCCTCGGCCGCCGGATTGGAGTCGGCGACGATGCCGGCTCCGGCTTGGACGTACGCGATGCCGTCGCGCAGTAGTGCAGTGCGGATCGCGATGGCGGTGTCCGCGTTTCCGGCGAAGTCCAGGTAGCCGACACAGCCGCCGTACAGGCCACGCCGGGTCGGTTCCAGCTCGTCGATGATCTCCATCGCCCGCGGCTTCGGCGCGCCGGACAGGGTGCCGGCCGGGAACGCGGCCAGCAGCACGTCCAGCGCGCTGCGGCCCTCGGCGACCCGGCCCACGACCGTGGAAACGATGTGCATGACGTGGCTGTAGCGTTCGACCGACATGAAGTCGACGACCTCGACGGTTCCGGGCGCGCTGATCCGGCCGACGTCGTTGCGGCCGAGGTCGACCAGCATCAGGTGCTCGGCGCGCTCCTTGGGGTCGGCGAGCAGTTCGGCGGCCAGGGCCGCGTCCTTCTCCTGAGTCGCCCCGCGCGGCCTCGTGCCGGCGATCGGGTGCAGCATCGCCTCGCCGTTTTCCACCTTGACCAGGGCCTCAGGCGAGGACCCCACGACGTCGAAGCCCTCGCGTGCCCCGGTGGCGGGCAGGCGGAGCAGATACATGTAAGGGCTCGGATTCGTGGCACGCAGCACCCGGTAGATGTCCAGGGCGCTGGCCTGGGTCGGTGCCTCGAACCGCTGGGAGAGCACGATCTGGAACGCCTCGCCGGCGCGGATCTCCTCCTTGGCGGCCTCCACCGCGGCGCGGTAGTCCTCGCTGGTTCGGTTGCCCGCGAACACCGGGGTCGCCGCCGGGGAGTTCGCCGGGGCGAGGGTGGCGGGCCGGTGGTCGAGCGGCCGGGCGAGGTCGGCGGTCATCGCGTCGAGCCGGGTGATCGCGCGCCGATAGGCGCCGTCCGCGCCATCCGCGGTGCCGTTGTGGTTGATCGCGTTGGCGATGAGGGTGACCGAGCCGTCGCTGTGGTCGAGCACGGCGAGATCGCTGGCCAGCAGCATGGTCAGTTCGGGCAGTCCCAAGTCGTCCTTGGCGTGGTTGCCGATGCGTTCGAGGCGCCGGACCGTGTCGTAGCCCAGGTAGCCGACGAAGCCGCCGGTGAGCAGAGGCAGGTCCGCGCGGCTTGAATCGGCCGGGGTGCGCAGGGCTTCCAGGGCCGCGGCGAGCACGTCGAGCGGCGCGCCCTCGGTGGGGATGCCGGCCGGCGGCTCGCCGATCCAGTGCGCGGCGCCGTCCACTTCGGTCAGGGCGAGTTCACTGCGCACGCCGATGAATGAATAGCGGGACCACACGCCCTGCTCCGCGGATTCGAGCAGGAAGGTGCCGGCGCGCTCGTGCGCGAGCTTGCGGTAGAGGCCGATGGGGGTCTCGCCGTCGGCCAGGTAGCGCCGGGTCACCGGAATGACGCGGCGTTGCGCCGCCAGTTCCCGGAAGGCGTCGAGAGCCGGGACGGTCTCTCCAGTGGTCATGCGGCTCATCCTGTCATCAGTGGCGGTGAAGGTTTCACGCAACGGCGCGCGGCCGGTCAGCTCAGCGCGCGACCGTCGAAGCAGCTGCGCGTGCCGGTGTGGCAGGCCGGGCCGGTCTGGTCGACCGCGAGCAGCAGCGTGTCGCCGTCGCAGTCCAATGAGACGGAGACGACCCGCTGTACGTGCCCCGAGGTCTCGCCCTTGACCCAGAACTCCTTGCGCGAGCGCGACCAGTAGGTGGCGCGGCCGGTGGTCAGCGTGCGGTGCAGCGCCTCGTCGTTCATCCAGGCGAGCATGAGCACTTCGCCGGTGTCGTGCTGCTGCGCGATGGCCGGGACCAGGCCCTCGGGGTTGCGCTTGAGCCGGGCGGCGATCTCGGGGTCGAGCGCCGAGGCGGGAGCTTCGGCGGCCGACACGGACGGTTCGTCGATCATGGCGCCATTGTCTCGCGGCCGATACGGTTTCCGGGACACCGCACCCCGATGAAGCAGAGCGACCGAGACGAGAGCAGTTCTTGCCGTGCCGGAATTAGTTGGCGACGAGCAGTCCACGGACGGCGCGCCGAGCCCGCGGACGCGGCCGAGGTCCGCGCCGCCGGATCACTTCACCTCCGCGGACGACATCACGCACGTGCCGATCGCGCGGTCCTCCGGCGACGGCGCAGAGCCGCAGACCGCGGCGCGCGCGTGGTGGGTTCCGGCGTTCCGTGCGGCGCTCTCGGCGTGGGTGGTCGCGCACATCGTGATCATCGCGGTCCAGGACCTCGGCCAGCGCTTCACGCCGCATTTCCCGGCGCAGATGCCCGGCCGGCCCGAGCTGCATCACCTGTTCAACCAGCTCTACACCTGGGACACCGCCTGGTATCTCGGCATCGCGCAGAGCGGCTATTCCGGCGTCGCGAACGACGGCGTGCGTTTCTGGCCGTTGCTGCCGCTGACGACGCGCGCGGTTTCGGCGGTCGGCATTGCGGCGGCGACAGCGATCCTGCTGGTCTGCTGGGTCGGCGCGTTGCTGTTCGGCATGCTTATGTACCGGCTGATGCTGACGGTCGGCGGGGACGCGGTCGCGGCGCGGCGCGCGGCCTGGCTAAGCCAGCTGGCGCCTGGGGCGTTCGTGCTGGTCATGGGCTACACCGAGGCGTTGTCCGGGGTGCTGGCCGCGGCGTATCTGATCGCGATCAGGCAGCCGGCGACGGGTCGGCGGGTTTGGCTGTGGCACGCGGTGGGATTCGTCGCCGGGCTGGGTTCCGGGCTGGTGCGGCCGACCGGTCTGCTGGTGGCGGCGCCCGGTGCGCTCGAGGCGATCCGGCAGTGGCGCGATCCTCGCGGGCAGTTGGTCGCGAGGGTGCTGGTCGCGCTCTCGCCGCTGATGGGCATCGGGCTGTTTCTGCTGTGGGTGCATAACGTCTACGGCAATTGGACGCTGCCGTACTCGATCCAGAAACTTGAGGGCCTGCGCGGGACGTACGCGGGCAATCCGTTCTCTTCGGCGCTCGATTCGCTCAACCAAGTCGGCAACGGCGCGGGTGCATTCACTATCGTCCTCGTCGTCGCGGCGATCGGGCTGCTGTGGGGTTGCGTGCGCAGGCTGCCGGTCTCGTACACGGTCTGGGCCGCGATCAGCGTGTTCGCCGCCGTCACGGCGCCGCATTTCTCCTCTTTCGCCCGGTACTCGGCCGGCATCCTGCCGCTGTTGCTGGTCGGCGCGATGCTGACGCGTGACTGGCGGCGGTGGGGCTGGACTGTGGGGATTTCGACGGCGTTGTGCGCGTACTTCGCGTACCAGTCCTTCATCGGGATCTACATCCCTTGATTTCCAACGCAATCACCGCACCACCCGCGCCGCAACAGGCTCTCACCGAGGTTCGGGGATCTGGCAGCGCCCGGGGGCGATGGCGCGGGACGCGTTGGCGCGGTCCGCGATGGCTTTGGGAGGGACTGCGGGCGACGCTGCCGGCCTGGATCGCGGCGCGCGTGCTGGTCTGCGCGGTGTCCTGGTATCAGGATCCGGCGCAGCCGCTGGGCAAGCTGCTGAGCTGGGACACGCAGTGGTACCTGGGCATCGCGGAGCACGGATATGACCATGGCGGGACACTGATCCACTTCTTCCCGCTGACGTCGCTGTGCGCCGCCGGTCTCGCGGCAGTGACGCGGCTTCCGACGAGCATCGCCTTGTTCGCGTTCTGCTGGGCGATGGCGCTGCTGTTCGGTGCGCTGGTGCATCGCGTTGTCGTATTCGAGACCGCTGACCGAGCGGCAGCGCGCCGCGCCGCGTGGCTAACCCAACTCGCGCCCGGTGCGTACGCGCTGGTGATGGGCTATACCGAGCCGCTGGCCGGAGTGCTCGCTGTCGGTTACTTCCTCGCAGTGCGAACCATCGGTACCGGATCAGGCCGCGCGCGGTACTTCTGGTCCGCGCTCGTCCTCGGGTTCTTCGGCGGGATGGCGCGGCCGGTCGGCCTGCTGCTCGCGATTCCCGGGGCGGTCGAAGGGCTGCGGCAGGCCCGGTGCGAGGGCTGGCCCTGGAAAGCCGTGGCGAGAGCCGCGGCTTTCGCGGCGGCGCCGGCCGCCGGACTCGCCGCTTTCCTCGCCTATTCGCGCGTTCAGTACGGAAGTTGGCTGCTGCCGTACACGCAGCAAACCTCGAAGCGCGGGCGCGGCGCGATCATGGGCAACCCGATCAGCATTCTGCATCACGTCTGGGTGCACGACTGGCGTGGTCACGGCCACGGCGCGGCGTTGATGGCCTGCGTGCTGATCCTCGGTTTCGCCGCGCTGTTGCCGATCGTGTGGCAACGACTCCCGGTCGCGTACGCGGCATGGACGATCCCCTCGTTCATCCTCGCGATCGGCTCCAAGGACTTCACCTCGCTGCCGCGCTACCTCGGCGCACTGTTCCCCTGCCTGATCGCGGCGGCACTGGTCACGCGACGGCGGTGGCAGTGGGCTGCGATGCTCGCGGCCAACTGCGCCGTACTGGTGTGGGCGACGTACTACGTCTTCGCGATCTACATCGTGCCCTGATCGTCATCGCGGCCGGTCAAGCGGCCTGAGCCTGGCGCGCCCACGAGGCATGCAGACCCGCGTAAATGCCTTCCTGCGCTACCAGATCGCGATGCGGCCCGCGCTGTACCAGCTCTCCGGCGTCGAAGACCAGCACCTCATCCGCGGCTTGCGCGGTGGAGAGCCGGTGCGCGATGACCACGGTCGTGCGGCCGCGGGTCAGCTCGTCGAGCGCGCGCTGGATGCGTAGCTCGGTAGCCGGGTCCACGGCCGAGGTCGCCTCGTCGAGCAGCAACAAGTCCGGGTCGGCGATGTACGCACGGGCCAGCGCTACCAGTTGCCGCTCCCCCGCCGACAGCGACTCGCCGCGCTGCCCGACCCGAGTGTCCGAGCCCTGCGGCAATCCGGCGAGCCAATCGCCGAGGCCGAGCCGGTCGAAGGCCGCCACCACCGCGTCTTGCGTCGCGTCGGGAGCGCCGTAGCGGACATTGTCGGCGATCGTGCCGTCGAAGAGGAAGCCGTCCTGCGGCACCATGACCATGCGGCGGCGCAGCACATCGAAGCCGACCCGGCGCAGGTCCACGCCGTTGATCAGCACTCTGCCTTCGACCGGATCCATCAGTCTGGTCAACAGCTTCGCGAAGGTGGTCTTGCCGGAGCCGGTCTCGCCGACCACCGCGATCCGCGCCCGCTGCGGAATGAGGACATTGATGTCGCGCAGGACCGGTGGGCCGCCTGGGTACGCGAATCCGACCCGCTGGAACTCGACACGCACCGGACCGGCCGGCAGCGGCTCGGCCGCGCCGTGATCGCGGGGGTCCGGAACATCGGGCTCTGATTCGAGCAGCCCGATGACGCGGCGCCAGCCCGAAATCGCGTTCTGCGCCTCGTTGAGCACCTCGACGCCCCACTGCACCGGCGTGATGAACAGCGAGACCAGGAACAGCATCGCGATCAGCTGCCCCGCGCTGATTTGTCCCCCGACGCCGAGTACGACGCCGAGGACCACCACGCCCGCGTTCGCCAGTCCCGCGGCGACTTCGCCGGCGCTGAAGGTGCCGACGATCATCGCCTGAGCGCGCACCTGCGCGGCGCGCGTGGCGTCCACAGCCTCGTTGATCCGGCGGCCGGTGCGTTCCTCGATGCCGTACGCGCGCACGACCGGCGCACCGACCAGCGACTCACTGAATGCGCTCAGCATGCGGCCGATCGACTGGCGCACCACGTTGTAGCGGGCTCCCGTGCGCCGCTGCAGGAACCGCATCGCGGCGAACAGCGGCAGGAAGCAGAGCCAGACCAGCAGCGTCAGCTGCCACGAGTAGCTGCCCATCACGGCCGTGGCCAGGAACATCTGCGCCACGCTGATGAACAGGACCAGGCCGCCTTCCTGGATGAAGTTGGTGATGGTGTCCACATCGGAGGTCACCCGCGAGACCAGCGCGCCGCGCTGTTCGGCCTGCTGGTGCAGCACGGAGAGATCGTGTACGTGCCGGAACGCCTTGATCCGCAGCGTCGCGAGGCCGGACTCGCTGGCCCGGTACAGCCGCCGGTTCATCGTGTACGCGGCGAGAGTCGTGGCGAGGACGGCCAGCGCGGCGAGGCCGACCATGACCCGTACCTCGCCGATATCGACGCCGCCGGGTGCGTCGAAGCCGTGGTCCACCGCCTGCTGCACGGCGATCGGGATGACGATGCGGCCGACCGTCGCGATGAACGCCAGCACCATGGTGACGCCGATGCCGCGGGTGAATTCGGGCGAGAGCCGCAGGCCTTTGCGAACGATGGCCAGCGGCCCGCCGGACGCCTCGCGGACCAGTTCGATCTTGGGCGCGTCGGGCGCGGTCGCCTGCTCGACGGTGACGGTCACGCGATCGCTCCTTCGAGGTCTTCGGTCTGCGCCACGTCCGCGTCCGCGGCTGCGCCCACATCCGCATCGGCGTCCTCGGCGGCGCGCGCGTAGGCCGTGATCAGGTCGCGGTATCCGGCACAGCGCTCAAGCAGCTCCTCGTGGGTGCCGCGGTCGGCGATGACGCCCTCATCGAGGAACAGCACTTCATCGGCGAGCGCGACGGTGGCCTTGCGGTAGGCGATGACGACGACGGTCGCGCCGAGCGCGTTCTGCTTCAGGCCGCCGAGGATCGCCGCCTCGACACTGGGATCGACCGCCGAGGTGCAGTCGTCGAGAATCAGCAGCCTGGGATGCCGCACGAGGGCGCGGGCGAGGGCCAGGCGTTGCCGCTGGCCGCCGGAAAGCGTGGTGCCGCGCTCGCCGATGATCGTGTCGAGACCGTTCGGCAGCGCGTCGACGAACCGTTCGGCCTGCGCGATCCGCAGCGCGGCACGGATCTCGGCCTCGGCCGGATCGTCGCCGAGCCCGACGTTCGCGCGCACCGTGTCGCCGAAAAGGAAGGTCTGCTGCGCGACCAGTGCCACAGCGCGCGGCACTTCGCCCTTCGCCAGCTCGCGCAGGTCGGTGCCGTCGAGCCGGATCGCGCCGCCGGTCGGGTCGGCGAGCCGGGCCAGTAGCGTGGCGAGGGTGGACTTGCCGGAGCCGGTGGTGCCGACCAGTGCGATAGTCCGGCCCGGCTCGATAAGGGTGCTGACACCGCGCAGCACCGGCAGGTCCGGCGCGGATTCGTAGGCGAACTCGACGCTGTCCAGTTCGACCGAGGCCGGGCCGGACTCGCGGGAGAGTCTCGCCTTGCCGTAGTCGGTGTGCTCTTCCGCGGTGAGCACGGCGCGGACGCGACCGAAGCCGACCACGCCGCGCGGCAGGTCGCCGAGGACCCAGCCGATGGCGCGGATCGGGAAGGCGAGCAGGGTGATGAGATAAGCGATGCTGACCACGTCGCCGGGCCGGCTCTGGCCCTGAGCCACGCGCGTCGCGCCGACCAGCAGGACCGCGAGCACGCCGAGGTTGGGCAGCGCTTCGAGCATCGGATCGAACAGGGAACGGGCCCGGCCGGCGTTGATGTTGGCGTCGCGCAGCGCTCGGGTGCGCTCGGCGAACCGCTCGGTCTCCGAGGCCTCGCGGCCGAGCGTCTTGACCACCAGCGCGCCGTCGAAGGACTCGTGCGCGACCTCCGCGACGTGCGCGCGCAGTTCCTGCGCGCGGGCGAAGCGTGGACCGGCGTAGCGCGTGTAGACCGTGTTGAGCGCGATGACGGCCGGGAAGAGCAGCACGCCGACGAGGGCCAGCACGCGGTCGGTGAGGAACATGTCGACCACGGCCAGCACCAGCATGATGATCACGCCGAGGGTCATCGGCAGCGGGTTCATCGGCTGGAACGCCATCTCGACGTCGGAGTTCGCGTTGGACAGCAGCTGGCCGGTCGGGTGGCGCTGATGCCAGCTCAGTGGCAGGCGCAGGTAGGCGTCGCTGATCTTGCGCCGGAACTTCGCCTGCGCGCGGAAGACCACGACTCCGGCGAGCAGCCGCCGCCCGAAGATGCCGATCACCTTCGCGATCGCCACTCCGATGATGAGCAAGCCAGCGGCGGCGAGACCGGTTCCGGGAGCCGAGCCGCGATGCAGGTCCGGCAGCACGACGTGGTTGGTCGCCCACCCGATCGCCCACGCGGAACCGACCGTCATCGTGCCGTACAGCGCACTTCCGGCGACGGCGGCGGCGAACATCCGCGGCGCGCTGCGGATCGCGACGCCGAGCACGCCGAGGCCTTGGCGAAAGGGGGAACGGCCGGGCGTGCCGCCCAGGGTCAGATCGCTGGCCGTCGGGTCGGTAGCAGTGAGGTCCTTGTTCGCGTCGGTCCGGGCTTTGTCCGGCTGATTCAGGTCGGCTTGGCGGCTTCGGCGGCTGGGCAAGCCGATCTCCCCTCGGTTCAGGCGCGCCTGCGGTTCGGCGCGAGCGTGCAGCGTTCGAGACTCTAATGCGACAACAACATCCCGGTATAGGAGATTTCCGTTCGCCGCCCCTTACCGCATTGGCCGCGGCGGCGTGGGCCTTCGTCGCGCGGCGGATGTGATCCCGGTATTCTGCGCGGCGAGCACCGTTGTCGCCTGGAGGTTCGCTCGGCCCTGATACCGCGGGAGTTGGCACCATGAATGGGTTCGCACGCGAGGAACGCGAGGCGCTGGCCGACACCCTGGTCCGGGTGGGGCCGGACGCGCCGACGTTGTGCACGGGTTGGAGCGCGGCCGATCTGGCGGCGCATCTGGTCATCCGCGACTCAAGGCCGCTCGCCGCGGCCGGCATCGTTCTCAAGCCTCTGTCACCGATCACGCGCCGCGCGCAGAACGCGGTCAAGGAGCGCACCGCGTATGTGGATCTCATCGAGAAGGTGCGCAAGGGGCCGCCGCCGTGGTCCGTTTTCCGTATAGGCGCGATGGACGCGGCGGTGAACACGGTGGAGTTCTTCGTGCACCACGAGGACCTGCGCCGGGCCGTGGGCGACCCGCCGCGCGAAATCGACTTGGTGAACTCGGACGAGCTGTGGAATCGGCTGCGCCGGCAGGCGAGGCTGGCCTTCCGCTCGGTCCCGGTCGGCGTGACGCTGGTGCGCGCGGAGAACGGCGACGGCCCGCGGCAGACCGTGGTCGCGAAGGCCGCGACGCCGCAGATGGTCACGGTCACCGGTCCCGCCGGCGAGCTGGTCCTGTTCGCGAGCGGCCGCAAGGAGGCCGCGCACGTGCAGCTGACCGGCGACGAGGCGGCGGTCAGCCGGCTGCGCGCGGCGAAGCTTGGGATTTGACCCGTTTCGTCCCACTGTCCGAGGGTAATCGGGCAAAAATGTCAAGCAGGGTTCTGAGACCGGCCGGGAATGCGGTTGAACTAAGGTGACTGACAATACCGACCTGATCGCCGGCCGTTATCGGCTGCTCGCCCAGATCGGCACCGGCGGAATGGGCGTGGTGTGGCGAGCCCGCGACGAGGTGCTCGGGCGGACCGTCGCGGTCAAGGAACTCATGGTGCGCTCGGCGATCAGCGGGTTCGGCGGCGGCCTCGCTGACGAGAGCACGCAGCGGGCGATGCGCGAGGCCCGCATCGCGGCGCGGCTGCATCACCCGAACGTGATCGGCGTTTACGACATCGTCGAGCACGAGAGCCGCCCGTTTCTCGTCATGGAGTTCCTCGAGTCACGCAGCCTGGCGCAGCTGATGGCCACGGGAGTGCTGCTCCCGCCGGAGGAGGTAGCGCGAATAGGCGCGCAGCTGGCTTCCGGCCTGAAATCCGCGCACGATGCGGGCATCGTGCACCGCGACGTGAAGCCCGGCAACGTGCTGCTGGCCGAGGACGGCGAGGTGAAGCTGACGGACTTCGGCATATCGCGGGCCGTCGGCGACACGACGGTTACCGCTAGCGGCGTGTTGCTGGGGACACTCGGATACATCGCGCCCGAGGTCGCTCAGGGACAGCCCTCTGATTCACGCAGCGATGTGTACGCGCTCGGCGCGACTCTGTACGCCGCCGTCGAAGGGCAGCCGCCGTTCGGCAGCACCGAGAACGCGGTCGCGATGCTTTATCGGATCGTGCACGAGGATCTCATCCCCGCGCGCCACGCGGGTCCGCTCGAACCCGTGCTGCTGTGGATGCTCAATCGCGACCCGGACCTGCGCCCGACCATGCCGCAGGCAGAGCGAGCGCTCAAGGCGGTCGAGACAGGTACCGCGCAGCCTCGCGCCGCG
>NZ_DATNGK010000163.1:0-12231 GCF_035605935.1 Actinocrinis sp.
CCCCTACCAGACCGGCGGCGTGCTGGCCGGCGTCTGGTATGACAACTCCGTCGCCGAGCCGCAGACCGCCAGCGGCCACCAGCTGGGTGTCGAGGCGGTCAACGCCGCTGCGCACTTCGGCAACACCACCGCCGCGTCCAACCGCTACGCCTACTACGTGATCCTGTCCCCGCACGGCACCAACCCGGACAGCTACCAGGGCCAGTACTGCGCCTGGCACGACTACAACGGTGACACCACCCTGACCGGTGGCGCCGTGTCCTCCCCCTACGGTGACATCGCCTTCTCCAACCAGCCCTACAACATCGACTCCGGTGCCGGCTGCGGCGTGGGCTTCGTCAACTCCCCCGGCACCACCGACGGCTACACCATCACGCTCGGCCACGAGTGGCACGAGATGATGTCGGACCAGAACCCGGCGGGCGGCTGGACCAACCAGCAGAGCGGCAGCTCGTACAACGGCCAGGAGAACTCGGACGAGTGCGCGTGGCTCAGCCCCGGCACCTCCGGCGGCGCCGCCAACATCAGCTTCGGCTCCTTCGGCACCTACGCTGAGCAGGCCAGCTGGTCGAACGACACCAACTCCTGCGCCATCTCGCACGCGATCGTGAATCACGGTGGCGGCAACACGGTGAGCGTGACGAACCCCGGTTCGCAGAGCTCCACGGTCGGTACCGCGGTCTCGCTGCAGATCAGCGGTTCGGACTCCGGCGGCGCGAGCCTGACCTACAGTGCCAGCGGCCTGCCCGCCGGCCTGTCGATCTCCAGCAGCGGCCTGATCTCCGGCACCCCGACCACCGCCACCACCTACAGCGTCACGGTCACCGCGAAGGACAGCACCGGCGCCAGCGGCTCCGCGTCCTTCAGCTGGGCTGTCAGCACCTCCGGCGGTACCGGCGGAAACGCCGTCGCCAATGGCGGCTTCGAGACCGGTTCGCTGTCCGGATGGACGGCCAGCGGTGTCACCTCGGTGACGACTTCGGGCCCGCACTCGGGCACGTATGCGGCGCAAGTCGGCAGCACCAGCCCGAGCAACACGTCCTCGATCACGCAGACCTTCACGGCGGCGTCCGGGAACACCAAGCTGACATTCTGGTACGACGTGACCTGCCCGGACACGGTTACCTACGACTGGGCCACGGCCACGTTGAAGGACAACACGACCGGCACCACGACCACCGTCTTGGCCAAGACGTGCGTGGCGAACTCGGGTTGGGTCCAGAAGACCGCGTCCATCGTCGCAGGCCACAGCTACACGCTGACGTTGACGAGCAAGGACGACGACTACACCGGCGACCCGACGTACACCCTGTACGACGACGTAGCCACCTCGTAAGTCTCGTAAGCAGGCCCGGAATCTAGTTCGGACCGGTAGACCGACCGTACGTGGTCGGTCTACCGGTCCGAACCCGTTTGTCTGGTCTGATCAGGCGGCTTTCTGCGAGGCGGCGGCGTCGGGGCGCAGATCGTCAAGCGTGAGCTGGCGGGTCGGGGGGTCGGGAAGGACGAGCCGCCGGGTGACGCGCAGATCCCGGCCGACGCGCAGCAGTTCTCCCGGCTCCATGAGGCGCCATGCGGGATGCTCGTCCATGCGTTCGCTCGCGATCACGACAGACGGGTTGTCGACGAGGTCGTCGGAGTGGACGCGCATACGCCCGGCCGTGCCGCTGTGTTCCAGGTGCCGGTCGCCGTGGCGGCCCCCGGCTTGGCGTTCCAGCACGTACAGCTCATGGGTGTCCGGGTAACGCAGCGCCCAGAGCTCGTCGGCGGTGATCAGGATCAGGTTGAGCGCGTACACCGGCAGATTCTGCGCGATCCAGCGAGCGGCGTGCTCGATACCGGCCGCGATCTGCCCGTCGTGGGCCCGGGTCTGCTGGGTGATCAGGGCGAAGAACCGTTCGGAGTCGGTGTCGCCTTTGACCAGCGCCAGATCCTCAGCGAGGCGCGCGTCGAGTTGGTCGAGGCCTTCGATCACCCCGTTGTGCGCGAAGAGGCGGCCCTCCTGCTCGAAGGGGTGCGTGTTGCGGGTCTCCAGGCCGCCAGTGGAGGCATAGCGGATGTGCGCGAGGAAGGTGGTGGAGGACGCCTGCCTGGCCTCGCTGGCGAAGGCAGCGTCCTGATAGGCCGCCAGTGGCGCCTTATGCACGCACGCGGTCCCGTCGGCGGCGAAGTAACCCAGCCCGGTGCCATCGGGGTCGCGCCGGCTCTGCGCGCTCAGACTGTCGGGGGCGTCCAGCAACCAGAAAGTGGCCTTCGAGCGCCTCGGGGCGCTGCTCAGGGCGAATAACCGGCACATAAGGATCCTTACCTCCATCGACGCACG
Source organism: Actinocrinis sp. (assembly GCF_035605935.1). Classification (GTDB taxonomy): domain Bacteria; phylum Actinomycetota; class Actinomycetes; order Streptomycetales; family Catenulisporaceae; genus Actinocrinis. The sequence goes on from NZ_DATNGK010000163.1 coordinate 2,324, forward strand.
GTGACGCGTCACCGAAGCGACGCGGCAACACCCGCGACGGCAACACAGTAATCGCCAGAGGCCCGTGACGCCGCGTCGAAAACACCGACTTCGACGCCCCGATCGTCAGGATTACACCGCGCGGCGCATTGAATCAAACCTCTGAGTTATGACATCCTGGCGGTCGAGGGGGATTTCCCAGGGGTGGGATTTCCTCGAACGCGTCAACCTGGGGAGGGGTTGAGCTTGAGGAGCATTTCCATGGTCCGCGCCGCGACCGTCCTGACGATCGCGGCCGGCGGCTTGAGCGGCGGGGCCGCATTCGCCGGACCCGCAACGTCACCGGTGGTGGTGACCTGCGGTGAGGTCATCACCACCAGCATCACCGTGGCTGACAACCTGACCTGCCCCGGCAACGCGCTGAGCATCGGGGCTGACGACGTGACGCTCGATCTCGGCGGGCATACGATCCGCGGCGGCGGGTCGGGCGTCGGCGTGCAGATCGTCGACGACAATCCGCAGATCAGCGGTGTGACCGTGACCAATGGCACGATCGCGCACTTCGGCAGCGCCATCCAACTCTCCAACGCGGACGGCGCGACGTTCAGCGCGCTGCTGCTGACGAACGACAGCGGCGTCGCCGCGCCCGTGATCGATACCGGCCGCTTCCCGATCAGCAAGGGGCTGGTGATCTCGGACACGCGCGTCCTGCACACCCAAGGCAACGTGATCTTCGCGCAGCTCAACGTCGGTGCGGTGACGGTCACCCACTCTCAGATCGCCGGCGGAGCGGTGTTCTTCTCACAGAGCGTCGGCCCGACTTTCACCGGCGACTCGTTCTCGAACACCACCGTCACCTTCAACATCGAGGGCGACACCACCGTCACCGGCAGCACGTTCGTCAACAGCCCGGTGGTGAACGACGGTTTCGGCTTCGGCAACGACGTGTTCCAGGGCAACACATTCAGCGCAGCCGACACCGCGCTGACACTCGCCGACGTGGCCAACCAGCAGGTGACCGGGAACACCTTCGCCAACAACGACATCGGTGTTGCGATCTCCGACTCACCGGGCGACACCGTCTCGGGCAACAGCTTCAGCCACAACCGCACCGCGGGGGTCTACTTCGTGGACTCGGGCCCCATGCCGCACGGGACGCTGACCGTAAGCGCCAATAAGGCCACCACGAACGGCGACAGCCCGGACGGCGCGACCGACCCCGGCGGCCTGCCGGTCGAGGGTGGCATCTACCTGTACACGCTGCATGGCGGAGCGAGCATCACGAACAACCACACCGCTCACGACGGCGGCTACGGAATCTACGCGCTGCCGCCGACTCCCGGCTCCCCCGCCAACACCTCCAGCGGCAACGTCTCCGTGAGCGACTTCGCCCGCTGCTATCCACTGAATCTGTGCACGTACCAGTAGCCGTTGCGTGAACCGATCAGTGGTCCATGGCCGGTGCGCCGCACCCAGCAGGTAGGGTCGTGCGCGTGGATCTGGAGGAGAGCGCCGCACAGCTCGGGGTGCCCGTCGACGAGGTCGAGCGCGTGCACCGGCTCGCCGACGGCCGGCCGTCGGCTCCGCTGCCCGCAAAGGCCGACGCGCCCGCGATCCTGGAGCGGCTCGCGGTGCGGGCGCAGGATGCCGCCGAGATCATGGCGGGCTGGCCCGATGCGGATTCTCCGGAGTGGACGCCGCAGCTGCGGTGGCTGCTCGACCGCTCAATCGCCCTGGTCCGCGCCGATCTCGGAGGCTACGGCTGGTTGTCTCCCGGTCCGGAACTACCGCGTGAGCGCGGTCACGCGTGGCGGCACCTTTACGTGTATGCGTACCTGGCTCTGGTCGACGTCGCCATGAGGTACCACCGCGACCACGGCATCGCCGAGGAGGTGTCGTGGGTGACTCTCGCGGACCTTGGCCGCAACCTCGCGGTCGACCGGCGGATGAATGGCGAGGGCTGGCCGGTGATGCAGAGCTGGTTGACGCTGCACTCGCGCGGCAGCGTCTACGAACTGGGCCGCCTGCACCACCAGCGCACCGATACCTCGATCGACGTGCACATCCCCGATTCCGGGCCGCTGACCCCCGAGGCGGTCGATGCGTCGCTCGATCAGGCCCGCGCGTTCTTCCCGCGCCACTTCCCCGACGAGCACTACGAGACGTTCTCCTGCGGTTCGTGGCTGCTGGACCCGCAGCTGGCGCAGTATCTGCCCGAGGACTCAAACATCGTCCGGTTCCAGCGCCGCTTCGAGCTAGAGCCCTACGAGGAGCCGGAAGGCTTGGACTGCGACGTCGAGGTGCTGCGGTTCGTGTTCCGCAGCCTGAGCACACCGCTCGATCAGCTGCCGCGCCGCACCGTGCTCCAGCGCGCGATCGCCGACCATCTCAAAGCCGGCGGCCACTGGTACTGGCGCCGCGGCCGCTTCCCGATCTAGCGCGCCGCGTCCCTAGGCACGCCGTCGGACTTGACTGGTGACCTGGTCGCCGTCGCAGGTGATCAGCGAGATCGCATGTCTCGCCGCCAACGAGCCGGCGGCATGCCGTAGTGGTGCTTGAACGCGCGGCTGAATGCCGGCTCCGAGGTGTAGCCGACGCTTTTCGCGATGAGGGCAATGGGATGGGTGGTATCGCGCAGCAGGCCGATAGCGGCGTCGAGGCGGACGTGCGCGAGATAGGTGGCCGGCGGCTTGCCGACACGAGCGGCGAACCGCTCCGCGAACGCCGACCGGGAAAGACAGCACGCGCGGGCCAGATCCTCGACCGTCCATTCGTGGCCCGGGTCCCGGTGGATGGCGCTCAAGGCCGGGCCGATCTGTGGGTCGAGCGCACCGGCTAGCCAGTTCGGTTCTGGGTCCGGGCCGGCGGCCCAGGCGCGCAGAATCTGAATGAAGATCAGATCGAGGATGCGGGCGACCATCACCGCCGACCCTTGAGAGGGCGATTGCATCTCGACGAGCAGCATCCTGCGGGCGACGTCGAGCCCTTCGAGCGCCGGACCGCCGCCGCCGCGCAGGATGATCATGGCCGGAAGGCTGCTGAGCAGATGACTCGCCTGCGGATCGCCGATCGTGAACGTTCCGCACAGCCACCGCGCCGCCTCGGGCGCGCCGCGCTCAGCGGTGTCGCCGATGTGGTGTGCGTCGCCGCGCGGCAGCAGGACGACGTCGCCGCGACTTACCTGCTCAACGTGCGTGCTTGCGTCGATCCGAACGGTGACTTCGCCCTCTTCGATGAGGTGGAGACTCCCGGCCTGCGCGAAGCCGATCGAGAATGTCCGCGGCGGAGCGTACGCGCTCATCCGTTCTCCACTCAGGCGCACGCTGCGCAGCAGCTGCGAGAGCAGATCATGCGGCGGATCGCCCGCGTCCAGGCCGAGCACGTCGGCTGGTGTCGCTGGACGATCGGCAAGGTTTCCCGGCGGAGCGGTCATGGTCGCTGCCCATTCCTCTGATTACGATCGACGAACAGTGAGAGGAGTCAGCGCTCTGTTATACGCCATCGCCCGGCGCCGCCCGGGCCTGGGTCCGCTCGCTGGCATCTGCTGAGACTAACGGCCAGGAGGATATCCATGACGCAGCAAGGCAATCCGACCAAGATCACCTTTGTCTATTCCAACCCCACCGACCCGGAGGCCTTCGAGGCAGCCTACCCGGACCAACTCGCGCTCGCGCGCAAGCTGCCCGGCCTGACGCGGCTGCAGGCCTCGAAGGTCTGGCCGAAGGAAGACGGAAGCCCGACCCCGGCGTACCGGCTGCTGGATCTCTACTTCGACGACTACGCGGCGGCCAGCGCCGCCGCAGCGGAAGCCGGTCCGCTCGTCGGAGCTACCCTCGAGCACGCTACCGGCGGCGTCGTGATCGCCTTCGCGGAAGTCCTCGAGGACATGTAGGGAAGCGCTCAAAGTACGAACACCGTTGGGGCTGGGCTCGCCGCCCAGCCCCAACGGTCTCGTGCGTCTGAAAAACCTGGTCCCGCCACTACGTGCATTCAGATCGACCGCACGATCCAGCGCGAAGCGTTCGTGTCCGAAGGTGACAGCGGAGCCGCGCGTACGTCGCCGCACCGCCACGCGGCAGCATCGCCCCACCGACTCCACTAGGATTGAGCCTGCGGGCCGATCGAATGGCCCGCGCCGCTTGTTCTCTTCGCTGGCGTCTTCCGGCTGGTCGAGCCCCGCGGCATCTACCAGGTTCGGAGTCCTTGTGACAGCCACGCGCGCCGTCAGGCGCCAGTCCACACCCGTAACGGCAGGCACCTCATCGGTCGCCGCCGCCGCGTCCAATCCGTCGTTCGCCGCACTCGGCGTGCCCGCCGCCCTCGTCAAGGCGCTCGCCGCCGCGGGCATCAGCGAGCCGTTCCCCATCCAGGCGGCGACGCTGCCCGACACACTCGCCGGGCGCGACGTGCTCGGACGCGGACGCACCGGATCGGGCAAGACCCTCGCCTTCGTGCTGCCGGTGCTCGCCAGGCTCGCCGCGAAGCCCGCGGCACGCCGGCCGGGCCGCCCCCGTGCGCTGATCCTGGCGCCGACCCGGGAACTGGCCACGCAGATCCACGACACGCTCGAGCCGCTCGCCCGGCAGCTGGGCCTGCGCAGCACCACCGTGTTCGGCGGCGTCGGTGCCGGGCCGCAGATCAGCGCGCTGCGCGCCGGGCTCGACGTACTCGTCGCCTGCCCTGGCCGCCTGGCCGACCATCTCGAGTCCGGCCGCGCCTCGCTGGACGCGGTGGAGATCACCGTCCTCGACGAGGCCGACCACATGGCTGACCTGGGATTCCTGCCCACGGTCAAGCGGCTGCTCGACCAGACCCCCGCGGCCGGTCAGCGGCTGCTGTTCTCGGCGACGCTCGACCGCGGCGTCGACCAGTTGGTGACGCGCTATCTGCACGCGCCGATGACGCACAGCGTGGACAGCGAGCGCTCTCCGGTCGCCACCATGACGCACCACGTCCTGCATATCGAGCCCGAGCACCGGCTCGCGCTCGTCGTGGACCTCGCTGCTGCGCCGGGGCGCACCATCGTGTTCACCCGCACCAAGCACGGCGCGCGCAAGCTCGCCCGGCAGCTGGCCGCTGCCCGTATCCCCGCCGTGGAGTTGCACGGCAACCTCGCGCACAACGCCCGCACGCGCAACCTGGCGGCTTTCGTCAGCGGTGAGGCGAGCACGCTGGTGGCCACGGACATCGCCGCGCGCGGCATTCACGTGGATGACGTGGCGCTGGTCGTGCACGCCGATCCGCCGGTCGAGCACAAGGCGTACCTTCATCGCTCCGGACGTACCGCGCGCGCCGGCGCCTCCGGCACCGTCATCACCCTGATGACCGACTCGCAGCGCAAGGAAGTGGGAGAACTGACCCGCAAGGCGGGCATCAACGCGACGACGACGCGTCTCGCCCCCGGTGACCCGATGCTCGAGCGGCTGGCGCCCGGACAGCGCACCTTCGCCGGACCGCTCGCCGCCACGGACGGCCCCAGCGACCAGCGAGGCCAGCAGGGGCAGGGTCAGCGGCAGGGCCGGTCGCGCAGGCAGCGCCCCGCAGCCGCGACCACTGCCGGACAAGCGGCGAAGCAGACCGGCACCGACAGCACGCCGGGCCGCACGTCCGCTCGAGTCAATCGGCAGACCGCCGGAAAGACGAGCGAACGCCAACGGCGCGCAAGCACGCAGGGCCGCCGCCCGTCACCCGAGCGGTCCACTCGCCGCTCGGCGTAGTACGGCGGCCCCGCCGGACGTATCAGGCGGTCGCGCGCAGCCGGGCGAGGGCCTCAGCGAGAAGGATCTCGGCCTCCGCCTCGCTGCGCCGCTCGCGGACGTACTGCAGGTGCGTCTTGTACGGCGCGACCGGTGCCTGTACCGGGGGGTTCTCGCGATCCCGGCCCGCGGGCAGCCCGCAGACGGAGCATTCCCACAACACCGGTACGTCCGCCGTGTCCGCGAAACGCAGCCGCGTCACATGGTCGGCCTCGCACCAATAGAGCACCGCGACCTGGGCCGCCGCGCTGCCACGTTCACTCTCGCCCATCGGGCCCGAACCGACCCTGCTTCCGCGGACGCCGCTGCTACGCGCCATGACTTGCGATCTCCTGTCGCCGGGAACCGTCGAACACTGAACCTGCATCGAGCCGAACCGGATCGATGCGCGCGATCACGCCGATCCGGTCCCGGGCCCGGGCCGTTTCGGCCGCACCGCCGCAACCACCGACACGAGCACTGACAGCAACCGATCTCCCGCGCCGTCCTCCGCAGCCTACGCCCTCCTTGCCCGACCGCCAGATCCGGCCGGTTTGTCCAGTGCCAGGAAGGGCAAGCAGGTGTGATGGACGGTGCAGGTCAGACAGGCAGCCGGGCACCCACTGTGGCACGCCTGCGGCACGCGCTCGGTGGCGCGGCGTGGCTCGGAGTCGTCGACGAGCGGCTCGGCGCGGGCTTGGACGGGCTGGTGCGCGCCCATCATCGTCGTAGGTTGTCCCGGCTGGGTTGGGCGCGGGTGCTGCAAGGCGACGGGGACGATAGCACTGACGCTGGCGAGCGTCCGCACCCGTCGAATTCCAGCACCAGTACCGGAGTTGCGCATCCCGTCAGGCAGGGCAACGCGGTACGCGTACATGTCGACGGCGACGACGCGCTGGCCGCGATCGCCAAGTCGATCGCGGGCGCGAAGTCGTTCGTGCACATCGCCGGCTGGTTCGCCTCCCCCGATTTCCGGCTTACCCGGGAACCGGAGGCGCCCGCGCTGCGCGACCTGCTCGCCGACGTGGCGCAGCGGGCTGAAGTCAGACTTCTGCTCTGGGGTGGTCCTCCCCTGCCGCTGTTCAAGCCCACGCGATCCATGGTCGAGCAGGCGTGTGCCGGCTTCTCCGAGCGCTCCAACGTGCGTTGCGTCCTTGACCGGCGAGAGCGCACGATGCACTGCCACCACGAGAAACTGGTCATCGTGGACGGGGAACTGGCGTTCGTCGGCGGCATCGATCTAACAGATCTCGCCGGCGACCGGCGCGACAGTCCCCTGCATCTGCCCAACCGCCCGCTGGGCTGGCACGACGCGGCCACCGAGCTGCGCGGCCCGATCGTCGCGGATGTGGCCGAGCACTTCGCGCAGCGCTGGCGGGAAGCGGCGGGCGAAGACCTGCCTACTGCCGCCGCCGCGCCACCCGCGGCCGGCCGGACGGCTGTTCAGCTCGCGCGCACCGTGCCAGAGCGCACCTATCGCTTCGCGCCGCGCGGCGATTTCTCCATCCTGGAGCAGTATCTCAATGCCCTGCGTAGCGCCGAGTCGCTGGTCTACCTCGAAAACCAGTTCCTGTGGTCCACCGAAGTGGTCGACGTGCTCGCGCGCAAGCTACGCCGCCCACCGACCGAGGATTTCAGGGTGCTGCTGGTGCTGCCCGAGCGGCCGAACAACGGCGCGGACACCAGCCGTGGCCAGCTCGGCCGGTTGCTAGACGCGGACGACGGCCATCGCAGGGTGTTGGCCACCACGGTGAGCGCGCTCGCAGATCACATGATCAGCCCGGTGCGGGTATACGTGCATGCGAAGGTCGGCATCGTGGACGACGCCTGGCTGACCATCGGCTCAGCCAACCTCAATGAACACTCGCTGTTCAACGACACCGAGGTGAACGTCGTCGTGAACGACTCGGCCCTCGCGCGTGCCACCCGGCTGCGTCTGTGGTCCGAGCACCTGCAACGACCTGAGGATCAGATCGCCGGCGAACCAGCCCGCGTCATCGACGAGCTATGGCGGCCGATCGCTGAGGAACAGGCGCGCCGGGAGCAAAGCGGCGAACCGCGTACTCACCGGCTGACGCTCCTGCCGAACGTGTCGCGTCACGCCGAACGCCTTCAGGGGCCGCTGCGCGGCCTGCTCGTGGACGGCTGAACGCCGCCGTTCTCAGCTGCCGGCCCGGGTGAAACGAAGCGTGGCCGACACGGTGGCCGCGCCGCGGATCATGCCCGCTTGGTTCCAGGTGATCCCGAATGCGGCGCGGTCGACGTCGAATTGGGTGACCAGCGTGACGCCCGCAGGCTCGGTCGCGGCCACGGTGGCGGTGATGGACTGCGGGTGGGTGACGTCGCGGACGGTCAGGAGGCCGTCGATGCGGACGGTGCCGTCCGTGCCTTGTTCGGCGGCCAGCACGTCGAACTTGATGACCGGGTGCCGCTCGGCATCGAAGAAGGCCTCTGAGCGCAGATGGTTGTCGCGCGTGTTGTTGTTCGTGTCGACGGAGGCGGCGCGCACGTTGATCACGCCCCTGGCGCTCCCATCCGCGTCGAGCTTGCCTTCGCCGCTGACACTCGCGAACGTGCCCTTCACGGTCACCAGACCCCACATGGTCTTGTGCCGGAAGGCGACGGTGGAGCGTGCGGGGTCGAGTACGAACTGGCCGGGAGCGCTTGCGGTCATCGGGGTCTCCTACGACGAGGAAGAGAGCGAAGGCTGAGCGGATCGGCGACCGAGCCACTCATCCAATTTTGAACGTCACGCTAGCATGAAATCCAAATTTGAACGACAGTTACCATGGAGCCATGACCAACCACGCGGACCCCGCCTTTCCCGGGACGCTCTCTCCTGGGACGCCGTCCCCGGAGGCCGGCACGCTCGGGAGTGCGGGCGCGCTGCTGCCGGAGGAGCTGCGTTTGTGGATGCGGATGCTCTCGGCGGCCGGGACGGTCGAACAGATCATGGCCAAGCAGGTCAAGCAGACCTTCGGCATCTCGCACGACGAGTTCCTCGTGCTGTGTCTGTTGGCCGAGCAGCCGGGTGCGAGTCTGCGGATGACGCGGATCGCGGAACTGCTCGGCCGGCCCAAGACCCGTCTGACGTATCAGGTCGGCTGCCTGAGCCACTCCGGTCTGGTCACGCGCGAGTCGGTGAGCGGCGACCGGCGCGGCATCGCGCTCACCTTGACTGCGAAGGCACGCAGGCTACTCGCGGAGCAGGGCCCGGCGCTGGCCGCGGCAGTATGTCAGGCGCTTGCCAAGACGGTCGGGCCCGATTGGCGCCGCACGGTGGCTGCGCAGACCGAGACAGCCGGTCGTGCCCGCACAGCCGGCCACGAAGACTGAAGCGCCACGTCTGATGCGCGCCTTCGTTCTGACCGCTCCCGGCGAGTACTCGGTGCAGCAAGTTGCGGCTCCTGTCGCCGTGCCCGGCGAGGTCGTGGTCGATGTCGAGCGCGTGGGAGTCTGCGGCACGGACGTCGAATTCTTCACCGGCCAGATGGCCTACCTGCGCCAAGGCCACTCGGCCTATCCGATGCGGCTCGGGCACGAGTGGGCCGGCCGTGTCGCCGAGATCGGCGAGGGCGTCGATGCGGCGTGGCTCGGCCGCCGCGTGACCGGCGACACGATGATCGGTGACGGCACCTGTCGCCGGTGCCTTCGCGGGCGTCACCACGTGTGCGAGAACCTGCAGGAGATCGGGATTCGCACCGGGCGCCCCGGTGCTCTCGCGGAGCAGGTCGCTGTTCCGGCGACCTCGCTGCACGCCCTGCCCGAGTCGGTCGATGCGCAGCTCGGCGCGCTGGTCGAGCCCGGCGGCAACGCGCTGCGTGCGGCTCAGGGCGCTGGTTTGCAGCGTGGAGACAGGGCACTGATCTTTGGTCCGGGGACCATCGGTCTGCTCGTCGCGATGTTCTTGCGCGCCAGGGGGGCCGAGGTGCACCTTATGGGCCGCACCGAGGACTCGCTCGCATTCGCCCGCAAGCTCGGTTTCGCCAACGCATGGCAGCCGGATGCCATCCCGGACGTGCCCTATGACGCGGTCATCGACGCTTCTAACTCCGCGCGCCTGCCGGCCGCCGCGCTGGAGCGGGTCGAGCCGGGCGGCCGCGTCGTGTACATCGGGCTGGCCGGTGAGCCGAGCGCTATCGACACTCGTACGCTCGCGCTCAAAGACGTGACAGCGGTCGGCGTGCTGTCCGC
>NZ_DATNGK010000164.1:0-12320 GCF_035605935.1 Actinocrinis sp.
AGTACGCGAAGGACGAGATCCAGCACGGGCTCGAATACGATCTCAACCTCGGCTCGTGGGCGATGCCGACCACCACCGCGATCGAAATGAACGCCACGGTCACCGACACGCTGTCCGGCGGCTATCTGAGTCTGTACACGTACGGAGGGTCCAACCCGGGCACGTCGAGCCTCAATTGGGTGACGGGGCAGACGGTCGCGAACGCCGCTTACGTCACGGCCAACCAATCGAACGGCTGGATCGCGCTCTACAACGGCAGCGGCGCGAGCGCGGACGTGGTCCTCGATGTCGCGGGGTTCTTCCAGAACTCCACGCTCTAGCGCGAACCAGGCGAAAGAAAGAGGCCGCACTGCCCACTCAGGGCGGTGCGGCCGAACACGCAGGGGGTCTGGGGGTCGCCCCCCAGAGGAGACGACGGACGACCCGGCGAGCGCCCCGCGCGAGCAGGGTCGTCCGCAGGCAGTGGAGGTGCCGGGAATCGAACCCGGGTCCATCGGCGAGGGAACAGGGCTTCTACGGGCGTAGTCTCAGTGCGCTTTTCTCGGCTCCGCGGATCCCTGAGACGAGTCCGTGACGAGCCCAGCCACGTGAATTTCCCTCAGTCTCCCGTGACCTGATTCTGAGGTTGAGCCCCCTAGCGATGCCGGATCCCAGGTCGGGGGCGATCCTGGGCCGACAGGGCTATCCGCCCGTTACTTGATCGCTAGATCAGGCAACGAGGGCGAAGTTCGCCCGGGCCATCTTCTGATTGGCATTTGTTTTTTTGCTGCGTTATTGGTTAACGAGATCATCGCAGCTTCCTCGGCCCGCTTCCCCTGCTTCGACGTCCGATGTCGAAACCGTTCACCCCCGTGGCAGAACGCACACGGCAGCGCACGGACACGCTTCCCGCCCCTCTCGGGGGTTCGGCGCGGCAGTGAGCAGTATGTGTGCAGTTCTCAAACAGCGGCGGAACACCGGAGAGCCCGCCAGCATCAGGATACTCGGGCGAGCCCGGGTCGGTAAAACCGATTGATCACCTGGCGCGGCGCCGGTGCCGATCGAGCCGCCGGACGCCGCGTGCCGGTTTCGCTAGCGGGGCCGACGGCGGTGCGCCGAGATGTCCCGCTCCGCCTCGCGCTTCATCTGCTTTTCCAGCAGCGTCTGGCGCTTGTCGTAGTCCTTCTTGCCGCGGGCCAGGCCCAGCTCGACCTTGGCCTTGCCGTCCTTGAAGTACAACGCGAGCGGGATCAGCGTCAGTCCCGACTCCTTGGACTTGCCGATCAGCTTCTGGATCTCCTGGCGGTGCAGCAGCAGCTTGCGCATCCGGCGCGGGGCGTGGTTGTTCCAGGTGCCCTGGTTGTACTCCGGGATGTGCACGTTGTGGAGCCACACCTCGGCGTCGCGGATCTGCGCGAAGCCGTCGACCAGGGACGCGCGGCCCTCACGCAACGACTTCACTTCGGTGCCGGTGAGCACCAAGCCCGCCTCGTAGACGTCCTCGATGAAGTAGTCGTGCCGTGCCTTCTTGTTCTGGGCGATCGTCTTCTGCCCGCGCTCCCTGACCATGGGCTCTATTCTCGCTCAGACGCGCAAGTACTTTCGCAGGGTGAAGGCCGAGGCGAGCACTGACATCAGCACGCCGACGATCAGCAGCATCGGCACGATCCACACGAACGGCGACCAGCCGATGAACTGCACCGAGGTCAGGTGCGGGGCGACCACGTGGTTGATGAAGAAGGCCTTCACCCCGACCAGGATCACCGAGGCGAACAAGCCGCCGGCCAGGCCCGCGACCGCGCCTTCGAGCAGGAACGGCATCTGGATGTAGAAGTTCGAGGCGCCGACCAGCCGCATGATGCCGGTCTCCCGGCGGCGGCTGAACGCGGAGAGCCGGACCGTGTTGAAGATCAGCAGGAACGCCAGCACCAGCATGACCGCCGCGACGCCGGCCGCGGTGTACTCGGCGATGTGGATGAAGGTGAACAGCGGCTTGAGCAGTTGCTGCTCGTCCTGCACCGACTGCACGCCCGGCAGGCCCTCGACCGCACCCGCGACGACTGAGGCGTTGTTCGGGTTGTCCAGCTTGACCCGGTAGGAGTCCTGCAGGTCGTTCGGGGTCACGTCCTGCGCGAGCACCGAGCCCGCCTGCAACTGCTGGTAGTGCGCGAACGCCTGCTGCTGGTTCTCGTAGGAGACCGTCTGCACGTGCGGGGTCTTGAGCAGCGTGTCGTGGATCGTGGTCTTCTCGGGATCGGTGATCGCGGTCTGGCAGTTGGCGTACTTGCCGACGTCCTCCTGGTTGCACATGAAGACGCTGACCTCGACCTTGCCGTACCAATAGTCCTGCATGTGCAGGGTCTGCTGCCACATCAGCAAGCCGGAGCCCATCATCACCAGAGCTACCGCAGTCGAGACGATGACCGCGATCACCATCGTGAGGTTGCGGCGCAACCCCTGGGCGATCTCCTGTAGTACGTACTGGACGCGCATGGTGGGTATACCTGCCGGAGCTCTAGTCGGAAAGCCTGTGGCGGCTGTGGGTCGTAGATCTGCGGTACGTCGGCCGCCGCGTTAGCGAACGTAGCCGTAGACGCCGCGGGACTGGTCACGTACGAGCGCGCCTTGATCGAGTTCCAGCACGCGCTTACGCATCTGGTTCACGATGGCCTGATCGTGCGTCACCATCACGACCGTGGTGCCGGTCCGGTTGATCCGGTCCAGCAGCTTCATGATGCCGACGCTGGTCTCCGGGTCGAGGTTACCGGTCGGCTCGTCCGCGATGAGGATCATCGGCCGGTTGACGAAAGCGCGGGCGACCGCCACACGCTGCTGCTCACCACCGGAAAGCTCGTTGGGCATCCGGTCCTCCTTGCCGGCCAGCCCGACCAGTTCCAGCACCTCGGGCACGACCTTGACGATCTGACCCTTCGGCCGCCCGATCACCTCCAGGGCGAAGGCGACGTTCTGGTACACGGTCTTGTTCGGCAGCAGCCGGAAGTCCTGGAAGACAGTGCCGATGAGACGGCGGTGGTGTGGCAGCTTCCAGTTGGACAGCTTGTTGAGGTCCTTGCCCGCCACCACGACCCGGCCGGTGGTCGGCCGCTCCTCGCGCAGGATGAGCCGCATGAAGGTGGACTTGCCGGAGCCGGAGGAGCCAATGACGAAGACGAACTCGCCGCGCTCGATCTCCAGGGTCATTTCCCGCAGCGCGGGGCGCGCCTGGTTTGGGTACGTCTTGCTGACGTTCTCAAAGCGAATCACGGTTGCATCACCATCCGGCGGCAGTCTAGACATTGCGGCCCCGGCTTGGGAGCCGGTTGCGCGAGGACGCCACTCGGATCCGGGGACCCGGCGGCGGCTTCCGGCGGGAAGCTCCACAGGAGTGTACGAGGCTCCCGAGGGGTAGGAGGGAACGAACGGGCGCAGCGCGGCGTTCTCAACGGTGATGAGGAGGACTGGATGAGACGCGACGACCTGGCCTGCGCCAACTGTTCCGGCCCGGTGTCCGAGGGCCGCTGCGCAGTGTGCCGCGCCGCTCGTGACCAGTACGGACGTGGGGGCGGCGGCTTTTACGCGCCGCTGTGGCTGGTCCTGACGATCTTGGCGGCGCTGGTATGCGCCCTAGCCCTGGAAGCCCGTTTCGCGTGAGCTGAGTCACATTCGGCTGGGTATGGCGGCCAAGTGGCTGCGGCGTCGGGAAACCGACGACCCGTCAGTGCGTACGCCGCCAGCGAATGCCAGCCTCAACGAAGCCATCGATCTCGCCGTCCAGGACCGCCGCGGTGTTCCCGGTCTCGAACTCGGTCCGCAGATCCTTCACCATTTGGTAAGGATGCAGGACGTACGAACGCATCTGGTTGCCCCAGGAACCACTCGAATCGCCCTTGAGCGCGTCGATCTTCGCCTGCTCCTCCTGCCGCTTACGATCCAGCAGCTTCGCCTGAAGCACCGTCATCGCCGAGGCCTTGTTCTGCAGTTGCGAGCGCTCGTTCTGACAAGACACGACGATGCCGGTCGGCAGGTGGGTCAGCCGGACCGCGGAGTCGGTGGTGTTGACGCCCTGACCACCCGGGCCAGAAGACCGGTAGACGTCGACCCGGAGCTCGTCGTCCGGGATCTCGATGTGGTCCGTCTGCTCGACCACCGGCACCACTTCCACGCCTGCGAAGGAAGTCTGGCGGCGGCCCTGATTGTCGAACGGTGAGATGCGCACAAGACGGTGCGTGCCCTGCTCGACGGAGAGGGTTCCATACGCGTACGGCGCCTTTACCGCAAAGGTCGCCGACTTGATGCCGGCCTCTTCCGCGTAGGACGTGTCGTAGACCTCGGTCGGGTAACCGTGGCGCTCCGCGTAACGCAGATACATGCGCATCAGCATCTCGGCGAAGTCTGCGGCGTCGACGCCGCCGGCCTCGGAGCGGATGGTAACCAGCGCCTCGCGGGAGTCGTACTCGCCAGACAGCAGCGTCCGCACCTCAAGCTCGCTGATCGCCGCCGCGATGCGGGGCAGTTCGGCCTCGACCTCGGCGCGGGTGTCCGCGTCGTCCTCGTCCTCGCCCAGCTCGGCTAGCACCTCGATGTCGTCCAGCCTGCGACGCAGCGACTCAACCCGGTTCAGCTCGCCTTGGACGTAGGACAGCCGGCTGGTCACTTTCTGCGCCTTGGCCTGGTCGTCCCACAGGTCGGGGGCGGCGGCCTCTTCGTTCAGCCGCTTGATCTCGCCGCGCAACGCGTCGAGATCGACGACCGCCTCGATCGAGGACATGGTCGACTTCAGGTTCTTCAGTTCTTCAGGTACGTCTACGGCCACAACCATCAAGGGTACGCGACCCGGCCTACCGGATTATGCCGCTGTGCCTAGAGCTGCTCGTTAGGCACTGGTGCGGTACAGGTGCACGGTGCCATCCGCCGCCGTGGTCGCCAACACCAGGCCAAGGCCGGGCGCCGGGGTCACGCCGACCGGGTTCTGCGACGTCACGCCGATCGGCGACCATTTCATCGAGCCGTGCAGGTTAGCGCCGGTCGGCTCGTAGACCTGTACGTCACCGGCGACGGACTGAATGAACAGGTAAGGCTTCCCGCCGCTGGTGTAACCGGCCTCGGGCTGCCCTACCGCGCCGGTCGGGAACGTGTAGCTCCAGGAGCCGTCGTTGATGAGTCTGAGGTCAGCGAGGTCGGCGGCCTTGATTACGTATGCCGCCATGGTTCCGTCTGGCCGGATCGCGAGCGCGACGTTGGGTTTGATCGAGCCGGCGCTGTTGATGTATCGCCACGGCTGCCAGCTGCCGTCCGGCGCTCCGCTGCCATTCGCGGCGAGCAAGGCGCCGGAGTGGGAGGCGACGAGCAGCGCCGTGCGATCTCCGGCCAGTGGGACGGCCGCGGGGGCTCCGGGGACGCGGGTCGCGCCGATTCCAGCGGCGGCGAGTGAGGTCCATGGCGACCAGGTCCGGCCGGTCAGGACGATGCGGTGCACCTGGTCGTCGGCGGAGGAGACCGCGTAGATCTCGACCCGACCGGAGTCACGGCCGACCGCTGCCGGTTCGGCGGAGGCCGTCAGACCGGGAAGGGACTGCCAGGCCGTGAAGCGGGGCGATTTTCCCGCATTCGCGGATGCGTAACGCACGACGCCGTCCGTACCAGTCATGACAACGTAGGCGCTGTTGCCTGCGCTGACGTAACGCACGGCGCCGATCGGCTTGACCGGTGGAGCGATGATCTGGCCGACCGGTACGAGTCCGAGCGGCCCGAATGGTTGCGTCGCCGAGGCTGACGCGGACGCGTGGCTGACACCGTTGCCGCTCAGGCTGGTGGCTGCATTGGTCTTAGCCGCGCCGCTCGGCTGCTTGGCGTCGTTGGTGTGCCCGTTCCACCAGAGGAAGCCTCCGGCCGCGACGAGCCCGGCGGCGATGACCGCCGCAATCGCCGGCACGCGCGGGTTCCGTAGACGGCTGGACTCTTCCGCACCGTCGGCGGGCGGCCTGACGCCGGGTGAACTGGCACGGTGCGGACTGAGGCGATGTGAACTGACGCCGCGTGAACTAACGCTGCGTGAACTGATACCGCGTGAGTTCGCATTGCGTCCGTTGACTTCGCGTACGTCGCCCGGCTCCCGTGGCCGTGGCGTCTTGGTGATCGCGCCGGGCACGGGCGCGGACGGGCCGAGTGGCTCGCGGATCGGCCGCATGAGGTTGACGTGCGTCTGGCGCGACGCGTCGGTTCGATCCGATGAGCCGGCCACGAGCGGTACCGCGCCGACGCTCATCGGAACGGCCGGTCCGGGTCCGGCGCCGAGCGACGCGGGATCGACGACGGCCCGCGGATCGGCGACGCGCAGGGCGGGCAGTCCGCTGAGTTCCGGCGCGAGTACGCGCAGCCGACCCGCGACCTCCGCTGCGGTCAAGCGCGCGGCCGGGGCCTTCGATAGACAGCTGACGAGCAGTTCGGCGACAGCGCCAGGCATGCCGGGCACATCTGGCACCGTCTCAGTGACGTGCCTGCGTAGCACTGCGCCGGGATGACCGCCGCCGAACGGGGTCCAGCCGGTCAACAGCTCGAAGATGAGCGTGCCGAGTGCGTATACGTCGACGGGTGGGCCGGGAGGGCAGCCCTCGATGACTTCAGGGGCTAGGTAGTCCGGCGTCCCGACGATGCGTGTGGCGCGGGTGCGGCGTGGACCGTCTACGAGCCGCGCGATGCCGAAGTCGGTGAGCCGTGCGGTACCGGACGAGGACTCGATCAGCACGTTCTCCGGCTTCACGTCGCGGTGCACGACGCCCCGGGCGTGCGCCGCGGCCAACCCGGCGGCCACGTCGGCCGCGACGGTGACCGCGGCGGCCGGCGCGAGCACCCGCTCGGCGTCGAGCCGCTCGCGCAGGTCGGTGCCGCGTACCAGATCCATGACGAGCGCGAGGTCGGTGCCGTCCACGACCAGGTCACGCACCGCGACCACGTTCGGATGCACCAGGCTGGTGAGCACCGTGCGTTCCTGCACGAAGCGGGCGATCAGCGTCTGATCCGCCGCCAGATCCTCGCGCAGCAGCTTCACCGCAACCGGACCGTCCGGTCCGGCCCCCTCCCAGACCGTGCCGCAGGTCCCCCGGCCGATGACCCTGGTGACGGTGTATCTGCTGCCGATCTTGCGTGTCACCGTAGCTCCGTGAGAGGTCCGCGGGCGTGCCGTACGGACACTGTGCCGTTCCGGACGCTGGCTGGGCAACTAACGCGCCGAAGCGCCACCCAAGTCAGGCAACGGAACGTTGATCACTGAGCGAACGGTTCGTACACCGACGTGGCGACGCTGCTACCCGAGGTGCGGTTGGTCGAAAAGCCCGTCGTCCGATGCTTGGCGAGCTGTTTTCCGACGGTGACTCCTAGCGCGACGGCGATCGCGAGCACGATGACGAGGATCGCGAGCTTGCTCAGGAAGCTCAGGCCGGTCTTCTTCGGGGGTGCGTTACGCGAGTAAGTCTGCGGTTGCCGGGGTGCTTTGTTGCGCGGCGCTTGGTACGTCTGCGGTTGCGGTTGCCGGTACTGGACGGGTTGCGCAGCTTGTATCGGGCGCTGCGACGCCTGTGCCGCAGGACGCGGCGCCTGCTGGTACGCCATCGGATACGAATTCGGCTGCTGCGGGCTCGGGCTCGAGTACGGCCGGACCGGCGCGGGCATGTTCGACGCCGGCGGTTGGACAGCCGGAGGCTGAGCCGCGGGTCGCTGGGCGGCCGGCGGCAGCGCCGTGGTCGGCTGGTTGGCGTTCGCCGGCGGGCGCGCGATCGGCGTCGTGGGCGCTGCGGCCGCAGGAGAGATCTGAGCGGCGCGGTTGATCGGGATGACCTGGGCGCCGTTGTTGTGCGACTGCTGAGCGGCGGCGGGCAGCGCCGGCTTCGGTGGTTGACCGCCCTGCGGCGCGGCCGAGCCGTTGGCCTGCGGGACGCTCGGTGCGCCTTGAAGTCCAGGCGCGGCCCCCTGAGCCTGCGGTGCCCGTACCGGCCATACGGCGTGCGGTGCGGCGTGCGCTCGGGCCCCAGCACCTGCCGCGGCCACCGCGCCCGCACCGGCCCCACCACCGGCCGCGATCTTCTGCTCGGCGGGAAGGGCCGGGAGGACGACGGTTCCCTCGCTCGGGTTTACCGGGAGCCGGACCGTCGTGCCGTCCTGCTTCACTCGTACGGCGGCACGGAGCCGAGACGCCAGCTCGCCCGCCAGCGGCCGCATCTCCGGATCCTTCGCCAGCGCCGCGGTCGCCACGGCCCACAGCCGGTCGGAGACGCCGGGCGGACGCTGGGGCGTAGCCGTCTGGTGCGCGCGGAACACTTCCATCGCGTCGCGGCCGCGGAACGGCGGATGCCCGGTAAGCAGCTCGAAGAACATGATCCCGGCGGCGTAGACGTCGACCGCACCGGTGGCCTTGCGTCCCGAGATCACCTCGGGAGACAGGTAGTACGGGGTGCCGACGACCTGACTGGTCCGAGTGACTGACGGCGCGTCAGCCAATCGGGCGATGCCGAAGTCGGTCAGCAGCGGCCGGAATCCGCCGGCCTCGGGCTTGAGCAGCACGTTGGCGGGCTTCACGTCCCGGTGGATGATCTTCGCGGCATGCGCGACGGACAGCGCGTCGGCCACGTCCGCCACCAGCAGCGCGGCCTCCTCAGGTCCGAGGGTGCCGCGACCGCGCAGGTAAGCACGCAGGTCGGGTCCTTCGACCAGCTGCATCACCAGCGCCAGTACGTCGCCCTCGACGACCAGGTCGCGAATCGCCACCAGCGAGCGGTGGCGCAGGCCGACCAGCGCGGTGCGCTCGCGCAGGAACCTGGTGACCACGTCGGGGTCCGCGGCGAGCTCCTCGAGCAGCACCTTTACCGCGATCGCCTCGCCGGTGTCCCGCACGCGCCCCCGCCACACCGACCCGAAGGCCCCGCGCCCCAACTGTTCATCCAGCTCGTATCGGCTGCCGATCGGCTGACCCACGAAACCTCTCCCCCAGTTTGTCGACTCGGGCTGGCGCCGCCGCGGCGCATGCTGCTGGCGCAAGCGCAGCCTAGTGCCGACGACGCAACCGGTAGACGCGGCCAACCGTTTCGTACCCAACCTGCTACAGGAGCACGCGGCACTGGTTCGGCGGCGGCGCGTTTCCACGCTGTGGCGTTTTCGTCTGGCGGCCCCCTTGGCCACCGCATACGGCTGCGTCTTCAGCCCTCCCCGCTTATGTTCTCGGATACCGTGGCTCCCGGCGAGAATTGACCGACCCCGATTTTTCTGTGGACAGTCTCCCGTCCTGAAAAGGCAGCGCGCATGCAGATCAGACTCTCCGTCAGCTCGGTCCGTGACGCGGCGCGTGACCAGGCGGAGCAGGACTGCGTGGACGTGGCGGTGACGGCTGCGGCTGGAACGTCGTTCAGCGCGGCAGCCGGGGCGCTGCGCGCGCTCGTCGGGGCTTCGGAGGGCCGGTTCTACGTCGGCGGGGCGCTGTTGGCCGAAGAGGCCGCGCTGGGCTTGCCGCCGCTGCTCGACGGTGCGTTGCTGACGATCGGCGGCCCCGGCGGGCCGGCCGCGTTGCACGGTTCACTCAAGCGACATAGCGGGCTCGAACTGCACATCATCGGCGGTCCGGATGCGGGCGGTGTGCACTTGATCGCGCCACCCGCGCCAGGGGAGGAACCGGTCCGGGTCGCGATCGGCCGTGGCACGGATGCGCAGGTCCGCATCGAGGATCCGGACCTGTCCCGCCTGCATGCCGAGCTGCTGGTTACGGCCGACTGGGTGCGGCTGCGCGACGCGGGTTCGACCAACGGCACCACGCTGGACGGTGCGCAGGTGGGCACCGAGTCAGTACTGCTGCTGCCTGACGCGTTGGTGCGGCTCGGCGAGACCACGATCGTGATGCGCATAGGGCATCGTCCGACTGACGCAGAACCGGATCGCCTTGGGCGCATGAGGGTGCGTACCGAGCAACGGTCGCCCGTGGCGCTCCCGTCGCCGCGCATCGACCTGCCACCCCGACCCACGAATCGGGGGCTGCCTGCCGCGCGCCGGCGAGCCGTGGTGGCGTTCGAGCAGGCCAAGTCCGCTGCCGAGAAGCAGATCACCTCGGCGCTCGCCGCGGAGGCCGCGCTGCGCCGGGAGCAGCATCCGGATCTGGCCGCGCTGCTGACCGCGGCGATCCGGCCGGAACCCGGCCTGTGGTCCCGCGCCGCCGAGTCGGCCGGCTCGCTGGACTTGCGGCTCGGGACCGCCCGCATCACGTCGCGGGTGACCGTGTGCTCCGGGCCGAAGACCTTCCGCCCGCGGGTGCCTGCCGCGCCGGTCACGCTCGACCTGGAGTCGGTGGGTGTGCTCGGTCTGGTCGGTCCGCGTCCTCAGCTGACCCGCCTGGCCAGGTCGCTGGTCGCGCAGCTGGCCGCGAGCTGCCCGCCGCGTGATCTGGAGCTGGTGGTGCTCTGCGACGAGCAGACCGCCCCCGAGGAGCGGGGCAGCTGGCAGTGGACTCGCTGGCTTCCGCACCTGATCCCCCAGGATGGGCAGGACTGCCGCGCGTTGGTCGGCCGAGATCCGATGCAAGTACGCGCACGGGTAGAGGAGCTACTGGCCAAGCTCGACGCCCGCGAAGCGGAGGCCGCCCACGGTACCGGCGGCGCAGCGTCGCCAGATGACTTCGGCAAGCGCTGGTCAGGGCGACGCACCGTGCTCGTGCTCGACCCCGCAGCGAACCTGCTCGGCGTGCCGGGAATGCGGCGGCTGCTGAACGACGGACCGCAGTTCGGCATTTACGCCATTGCCCTGGCCGCACGCCCAGCCCAGCTACCTGACGCGACCGGCGCGATGGCGACGCTAAGCGGGGACGTGCACACCCGGATCCGGGTGGAGCGGCCGGAAACGCCGGCCATGGACAACATCATCGCGGACCTCGCCTCGGCCGAGTGGGCCGAACGGCTCGGCCGCGCGCTGGCGCCGCTACGGGAGTCGGACAGCTTCGGCGCGCCGCAACTGCCGGAAGAGGCGCGGCTGCTGGCGTTGCTCGAGCTGGACCTGCTGACCCCCGCGAAACTCGGCGCACGCTGGGCGCTGCGGCCGACCTGCGGCGAGCTGACCATCGGCGCGGACGACCACGGTCCGCTGCGCGCGGATCTGACGGGGCAGCACATCCTGGTCGCTGGGGTGTCAGGTTCCGGCGTCTCCGAGACGCTGCGCTCGATCACCTGCGCGCTGGCCGCGGTCAACCGGCCGGAGTACCTGCGAATCTCCCTGCTCTCTGGCGGCGACGGCCCCTCACTCGCGGATTGTGCGGCGCTGCCTCACGCAGACACGCATCTGCCGCCGGATGCCTCGCCTGACGAGTTGCGCGCGTTGCTTGACCAGTTGGAGGCCGAGATCGAGCGGCGCACTGACGCGGCGCTGCGCGGCTCGGTGGAGGACCCGTCCGACGCGCAGCACCCGCGCCTGCTCGTCGTCGTGGACGGATTCGACCAGCGCGCGGCGGCCCATGCGTGGTTCGCCAAGGGCCTCGCGGACATCGCGCGCGACGGACGCGACCACGACGTGCACGTCGTCGTCGGCATCACGCTCGAAGACGCCCAGGCGGTCCGGCTACTCAACAGCGACGTGTGCGACGAGGCGCATATCCGCATCGCGCTGCGCACCCACGCGGCGGAGGAGTCCCGCAAGGTGGTCTCACTCCCGGCCGCTGCATCAGTGCGCCCGGACACTCCGGGCCGCGCCCGCCTGGCCCTCCCGGACGGCCGCGTGTTGCCGATCCAGACCGCGCTGATCAGTGGCCGCATGCCGTCCAGCGCGTCGAATCGAGCGAGCGCCGTGCGCCTCCCATGGACCGAACTCGGTTCGCCGGTCCCGCGCCGCCCCACCGAAGCCGTCCCGGCCGGACAGCCCGGCGGTCCTACCGACCTCGCCCTGTTCGTGGAGACCGTCCGCCGCGCCGCGACCCGCTGAGCGCCTGCCTCCTCGGCGAGGGTGCCTATCTGACGGGCTATTCGATAGCAGCACTCGAACACCGATGCTAGAGTCCGATCGCCCGCTGCCCGCCGCGGGTCCACTTCCGGGGGAGGAAATCAGTGCTGCCAATAACCAGTCGGCTTAGGCGGACTTCGGCGTTTGTCGCCACCGCTCTGATCGGCGGTTTCATCAGTGTCGGGACGGTCGCCGCCGGACCGGCGTCGGCCGCGAGCGAGGCGGGTGCGGCCCAACGCACCTCGTTGGCTTATACCGACTCGCTCTCACCCAAGAAGAGCTTTGAAAACCCCACTGGCGACCTGCCGCTCGGCTCATGGGCTGACAGCAATGGCGCGACGCACTTCAACGTGAACTGACCATTTGCAGGTAAGCCGCTC
>NZ_DATNGK010000165.1:0-2044 GCF_035605935.1 Actinocrinis sp.
GAGCAGTTCCCGACCGGCGCGATCTACGTGTCGGAGTCCGGCGGCGACAAGCGGGTGCCGTCCAAGTACAGCGGGAAGCTTGAGATCGCGAACAACACGTTCATCAACAACTGGAGCGGCGTGATCCTGTGGGAGAACGCCAACCGTTTCTGCAATTCGCCTACCAATACGAGCGACGGGTACTGCACGCTGGCCGACCCCGGCGTTGTCACGCTGAAGTCGTGCAGCAGCGCGAACATCCAGAAGCAGCCGTACATCGATGACTGCCGGTGGAGGACGCAGAACGTGTCCGTCGCGCACAACGTCTTCGACTTCAACGCCGCGGCGGTCAGCCGGTCGTGCAGCGCGGCGACCGGGTGCGGCTACCAGGGCGTCTTCTCTGAGTACGGCACCTACCCGACGTGGAGTCCATACAAGGACACGATCGTCGAGCAGTCCATCACGTTCGACCAGAACAACCAATTCTCCGACAACACGTACAACGGCCCGTGGCAGTTCATGGTCCACCAGCAGGGCACCGTGGTGAGCTGGAAGGCCTGGACCTCGGTGCCCTACCAGCAGGACGTCGGGAGCAAGGCGAGCAGCGCGACCAAGTAGAGCCGGACCCGCGCCCCAGTCGGCCTACGCCAGTATCGCCTTCGCTTCGGCGAGCGAAGGCGCCTTCTTGTCGCGTGCCGACATGGAGGTGACCGGAAGCGGCCAGGGGATGGCCAGCTCCGGATCGTCGAACGCGATCGACACGTCCTCGCTCGGATCGTGCGGGCGGTCGATGCGGTAAGCGACGTCCGCGGGCTCGGTGAGCGCCTGGAAGCCGTGCGCGCATCCGGCGGGCACGTAGAGCGACACCTGCTCGTCGCCGCGCAGTTCGAAGCTCTCCAGGTTCCCGTAGGTAGCGGAACCGGGGCGCAGGTCGACGATCACGTCGAACACGGCTCCATAGGAACAGCGGACCAGCTTCGCCTCCCCGCGGCCGCGGCGGATGTGCATGCCGCGGACGACGCCGCGGGCCGACCTGGACAGGCTGTCCTGGGCGAAGCCGGCCGGGTCGATGCCCGCCTCCCGCGCGACGTCCGCGTCGAACGTCCGGGAGAAAAAACCTCGCTCGTCGACGTACGGCTGCGGCGTGAACAGCAGCGCGCCCGCGATGCGCGGAACCGTGGAGACCTGCACCTGACAACCTCCTACCGGCGGCGCCTGACCACCGAGACGTTGTCTTGGAATGGAATTCCAAGACGATGTTGGTTGATTCTCAGAAAATTCACCGGTTATTTGAAACCCTTTTCCTGGGCTCTGGCGAAATTATAGGCCGCGGCCACCCCGTATGATGGTGACCGGGGGGATATGACGTCGCAGGTTCGACCGGTCAGGCTGCTGCGCGGTTGGCGGCGCAAAACGATCGCGGCGGTGGCCGCTGTGATCGTGGCGTTCGCCGCCGCGACCGCGCGCGTGCTCGTCTGGCCGGTTGAGTGGACGCCGCCGAAGGCGGACGCCATCGTGATGCTGGCCGGACCCGGTGACCGCCTGCCCGTAGCGCTGCAGCTCGCCAAGGAACACCGGGCACCCGTGCTCGTGGTCTCGCGTGGCTGGATGGGCTACGGGGGGCTGTGCCCGCCGCCCACGCCGGGGGTACGGACAATCTGCTTCAATCCCGACCCAGGGGACACTCGCGGCGAGGCGGAGTACGTCGGCGCGCTGGCGCGGCGGAACGCCTGGCAGTCGCTAATCGTTGTGGCCACAAGGCCGCAGGCGGTGCGCGCGCAACTCATCTTCGGCCGGTGCTTCGGCGGTCTGGTGTACGTCGCCACGGCCCCATTGCACCTGGGCGACTGGCCCTACCAGATCCCCTACGGCTGGGGAGCGCTCGTGAAGGCCGCCCTGACGGTACGGAGCTGCTGATGCCGACGCTGAATAAGTGTCACCTTATACGGATAACGGAATGGTATGTCAATTGAACAGATCTCAAAATATCCGTTCGCTGTTCCAACGGGCGGATAATTCGCTTCGATACCGGACGACCTACAGGAAATCAACGATTACTGAGGAG
>NZ_DATNGK010000166.1:0-7471 GCF_035605935.1 Actinocrinis sp.
GCGATCGTCGAGCGTCATGGCGGCGAGGTACCGGACGACTACGACGCACTCAGGGCGCTGCCAGGCGTCGGTGAGTACACCGCCGCGGCCATCGCATCATTCGCCTTCGGACGCCGCGCTACGGTACTCGACACGAACGTACGCCGCGTTCTCGCCCGCGCCTTCTCGGGCGTCGAGTTCCCACCGGATTCGCTTACCGCAGCCGAGCGTGCATTAGCCACGATGGTGCTTCCGCAAGCCGAGCAGGACGCCGCGAGTTGGGCTGCCGCGTCGATGGAACTCGGGGCCCTGATCTGCACCGCCAAGACACCCAAGTGCAGCCAGTGTCCGGTTACCGAACTCTGCACCTGGCATGCGCTCGGTCGGCCGCCGCATGACGGTCCGCCGCGCCGTGGGCAGACATACGCAGGCACCGATCGTCAGGCACGTGGAAGGCTGCTAGCGGTATTGCGCGACGCAACTGGCCCCGTCGACAAGTCAGCGTTCGAACCAGTGTGGCGCGCCCCAGAGCAACGCGAACGCGCGCTCGCCGGTCTGCTCGCAGACGGACTCGCGGTCATGCTGGCTGATGGACGGTATCGGCTGCCCTAACGTCGGCCTCGCGCTTACCGCCGAGGATCGCGTGCGCCCCGAGCGCCGCCACGCCCATCACCGCGACCACCAGCGCCATTGGCAGCGTCTTGGCCAACACGGATGTGCCGTGCGGCCCGGTAAGCGGCGCGACGACCCCGCCGATGAGGAACTGGGTCACGCCGAGGAACGCCGAGGCCGTCCCGGCGTTGCCGCCATGGTCGGCCAAGGCCAGCGCCGTCGCGTTCGGCGTGACCAGGCCGATCGAGGCGACGACGAACCACAAGCACACCGCGGTCGGCCAGAAGCCCAGTTCCAGCAATGTCACCAGCAGCAGAGCGACCCCGCCGGCCGCGCACTGCACCAGCCCGGCGCGCAGGAGCACGATCGTGCGAACCCGCCCGGCGAGCCGTCCGTTGAGCTGCCCCAGCAGGATCAACCCGAGTGCGTTCGCGCCGAACATGAACGAGAACTGCTGCGGGCTAAGCCGGTATACCTGCTCGACCACGAACGGCGAGCCCGAGATGTACGCGAACATCGCCGCGAAGCTCAGCCCAGCGGCGAACGCGTATCCGACGAAGTGCCGATCGGCAGCCAGTCGTTGGAACGTGCGCCGTGTGTCGCTGAGGCTCGCGGCGCGTCGAGCGCTCACCGGAAGGGACTCGGGCAAGCCGAAGAACACCGCGAGCAGCAGCAGGGCCCCGATCGCGGCCAGCACACCGAACAGCCCCTGCCAAGCGGTCACCTTCAACAGCTGGCCGCCAAGGATCGGCGCGAGCACCGGAGCGACGCCGTTGACCAGCATCAGCATGGAGAAGAACCGGACCATCGCGGTGCCGGAGTACAGGTCACGAACCACGGCTCGGGCGATCACTATGCCTGCCGCGCCCGCAAAACCCTGAACCAGCCGTCCAGTCGTTAACGCACTAACCGACGGCGCGAACGCACACAGCAACGACGCAAGGGCGTACGCCGCTACACCGATCAACAGCGGCTTACGTCGTCCGAGCGAATCCGAGAGCGGTCCCGCGAGCGCCTGTCCGACCGCGAGCCCGACCAGGCAGGCGGTCAGCGTTAGTTGCACGCTGTCCGCTGCAGCGTGGAAGTGCGACTGGAGCGACGGCAGCGCGGGCAGATAGAGGTCGATCGACAACGGCCCGAATGCCGACAGCGCGCCAAGGATGAGCACCGACCTCAACCGGGCGGCACGCAGCGCGTAGCCGCCGTCCGACGCATCGGCAACGGCATCTGTCGGCGCAGCCTGCGGCATCGGCGCTCCTCCGGGTAAACGTTCAAGGTTCTGACCCGGTCAGCGAAGGCAGACTCGCTGCTGGGCGGGGTTTCCTGACTACTCAACCAATTCCGGAGGGCCGACATTCCCGGCCGCAGCTGCGGGGCCGCTGCGGCAAAGTTATCCACAAGCGCTCGAATCGGGAACGAGGGGATCTACCCAAACCGCTAACCTGGTAAGCGTGAGCATTCGACTGTACGACACCGCCACACGCAGTGTGCGTGACTTTGTCCCCATCCAGCCGGGCAAGGTCTCGATCTACCTGTGTGGCGCCACCGTGCAGTCGCCTCCGCACATCGGGCACGTTCGGTCCGGCGTGAACTTCGACATCCTCAGCCGCTGGCTGGCATATCGCGGCTTCCGGGTCACCTTCGTGCGCAACGTCACCGACATCGACGACAAGATCCTCAAGAAGGCCGCCGAGCAGGGCGTCGAGTTCTGGCGGGTAGCGCAGGCCAACGAGCGCGCGTTCACCGCCGCGTATACAGGTCTCGGTTGCCTTCCGCCGACCATCGAGCCGCGGGCCACCGGCCACATCCCCGAGATGATCGAGCTGATGCAGGACTTGATCCTCGACGGGCACGCCTACGCGGCCGGCGGCGACGTCTACTTCGACGTGCGCAGCTTCCCCGGGTACGGTGCGCTGTCCAATCAGCGGGTCGAGGACATGCTGAGCGCAGACGACGCGGACCCCAAGAACGCCAAGCGCGACCCGCAGGACTTCACCCTGTGGAAGGGCGCGCGGGCAGGCGAGCCGTTCTGGAACACTCCGTGGGGACCCGGGCGGCCGGGCTGGCACCTGGAGTGCTCAGCGATGGCGCGTAAGTACCTCGGCGAGCGCTTCGATATCCACGGCGGCGGCCTCGACCTGATCTTCCCGCACCACGAGAACGAGATCGCCCAGTCCAAGGCGCGCGGCGACGCGTTCGCGCAGTACTGGCTGCACAACGCCTGGGTGACCATGGCGAACGAGAAGATGTCGAAGTCGCTCGACAACTCGGTGCTGGTCGCGGACATGATGAAGCGTCACCGGCCGATCGTGCTGCGGTACTACCTCGGTACGCCGCATTACCGCTCGATGATCGAGTACTCCGAGGCGGCGCTTGAAGAGGCGGCGGCTGCCTTCGGCCGGATCGAGCAGTTCATCACGCGTGCGATGGAGCTGGTCGGCGTCACCGAGCCGACGATCGTGCTGGACGACTTCGCCGCGGCGCTTGACGACGACCTAGGCGTGCCCGGGGCCGTCGCGGTGCTGCACCAGACCGTGCGCGCCGGCAATACCGCGCTGGCCGCCAGCGACAAAGAGAGTGCCAAGGCCCGGCTCGGCGAGGTGCGCGCGATGCTCGGCGTGCTCGGCATGGACCCGCTGGCCGAACCTTGGGCGGATTCCGGCGGTGGTGACACGGCGGGCCTGCGCGAAGTCGTGGACAGCCTCGTCACGGTGGCGCTCGAGCAGCGGCAGGCGGCCCGAGCCCGCAAGGACTACGCCGCGGCCGACGAGATCCGCACCAGGCTGGCCGCCATCGGCATCCTGGTGGAGGACACCCCGGCGGGTCCGCGCTGGACCGTCGCCTGACCCGACCCACCGACTCTGCCCCACCCCACCTAACCCGACCTGACCGCCTGACAGCGCGTCACCCAACCAATCACACCCTCGGCCACGATGGCCCGGGCGTGAACTAAGACTCGACACTCTGGAGCGATCAACCATGGCAGGCGGCAAGGGCGGCGGACTTGGCGGCCGCGGCAACAAGGCGGGTTCGTCGCGCAAGGGCGCGCAAATGGGCTCCGGTGGGCAGCGGCGTAAATCGCTAGAAGGCAAGGGACCGACCCCGCGTGCTGAGATGCGCAAGGGCCATCCGGCACAGCGCCGCGCCGACGCGGCCACGAAGCGCGCGCAGAGCCCGCGCAGCGGTTCCGGAAACCAGCGCCAGCCCGCCAAGGTTCCGTACAAGGCGAACCGCCAGATCTCCGAGCTGATCGCCGGCCGGAATTCGGTCGTCGAAGCCCTGCGCGGCGACGTGCCTGGTACCGCACTGTTCATCGCGCAGCACATCGACGCGGATGACCGAGTGCGTGAGGCCGTGACACTGGCGAACAACCGTGGCATCCCGCTGATGGAGGTCACCCGCCAGGAGGTCGATCGGCTAACCGACGGCGCGATCCACCAAGGCATCGCGCTCCAGATCCCGCCATACGAGTACGCGCACCCGGACGACCTGCTCACGCGCGCGCTTGACGCGGCCGAGACCCCGCTGATCGTCGCGCTCGACGGCGTAACCGACCCGCGCAACCTCGGCGCAATCATCCGTTCCGCGGCGGCTTTCGGCGCGCACGGCGTGGTGGTCCCCGAGCGGCGCTCGGCCGGCATGACCGCAGGTGCGTGGAAGACCTCCGCCGGCGCTGCCGCGCGTCTCCGGGTCGCACAGGTGGGCAACCTCACCCGCGCGTTGGAGGCCTACCGCAAGCAGGGCCTGCTGGTCGCGGGCCTGAGTGCACACGGCACGGTGAACCTGTCCGAGCTCGAGGCAGCGGCCGATCCGCTCGTCCTCGTCGTCGGCTCCGAGGGCAAGGGTCTCAGCAGGCTGGTGGAGCAGACCTGCGACGTCACGGTGCGCATCCCGATCGCGGCCACGACCGAATCCCTCAACGCCGGCGTAGCGACGAGCATCGCGCTGTATGGGGTCGCCCAACGCCGCACGAAGTCCACTCGGCTCTAAGCCTTGTGGAACAAGTAGCGCCGCAGCCAGCGGCGCCTGCCACACCCACGCCGTGCGCTGTGGCGCGTCCACGGCGCGGCGCGGCTCAGTCCCTTTCCTAACCGGAGCCTGCCTCCCCATGGGCGTAAGCTACCCACATCCAACAGTTCGCTGATGTGGAGTGCAGAGTGCGCATCGGATACACCATCGCTCGCTTCGACTGGCCGGGCGGCCCCGCCGCGATCCGGCCCAACCTCCTCAAGCTGGCGCGGACCGCGGAGGACGGCGGCCTGTACAGCCTCTGGGTGATGGACCACTTCTGGCAGATCTCGGTGAACGGCCCGGCCGAGGACCCGATGCTTGAGGGCTACACGGCCCTCGGTTTTCTCGCCGCCGTCACCGAGCGCGTCACGCTCGGCACCATGGTCACCGGCGTGACGTACCGCAATCCGGCGATTCTCGCCAAGACCGCGACAACCCTCGACGTGCTGTCCGGCGGCCGGGCGTACTTCGGCATCGGCGCGGCCTGGTACCAGGAGGAGCACGAAGGCTTCGGCGTGCCCTTCCCACCGGTCAAGGAACGCTTCGAGCGGCTCGAAGAGGCGATCCAGATCGCCAACGGCATGTGGTCCGACTCGGACTCCGGTTACCAGGGCAAGCACTACGCCCCGGGACGCCTGCTCAACATTCCGGCCGCGATCTCGTCCCCGCATCCCAAGCTGCTGATCGGTGGCGGCGGCGAACAGAAGACCCTGCGGCTCGTGGCCCGGTACGCGGACGCCTGCAACCTGTTCGACGCGGGCGACGAGTTCGTGACGCACAAGCTCGACGTGCTGCGCGGTCACTGCGAGGCCGAGGGCCGCGACTACGACGCGATCGAGAAGACGATCATGTCCCGCCTCAGGCCGGACAGCACGGCCAAGACTGTCGCGGCTCGGATCGAGCAGCTGCGTGAGCTCGGCTTCGCCCACGTGATCCTCGGCGCGCCCGAGGCGGCCAACGATCACTACCTGGGCCTGGCCGCCGAGATCGCCTCACTCACCGCGACTGTCTAACTCGCCAAGCACCGCCGCTCGCCGCACCACCTACCGCACCAAACGACAGCGGTCCCGCCCCGGGGAATCCCCCGAGTGCGGGACCGCCGCCTTATCGCCTACTCCGACAGCCGCTCGCCGCTCACCGTCGAGAAGATGTGCGTCTCGCCCGGCTTGGGCAGGAAGCTCAGCGTCTCGCCCTTGGCCGGGGTGTTGCGGGCGTCCACGCGGACGATGACGTCGACGTCGTTACCGTCAACCTTCGCAGTGCCGTACGCGAAGGCGTCCGCACCGAGCTCCTCGACGACGTTCACGACGACGGCGATGCCGGTCCCGTCGCTCGACAGGTCAAAGGACTCCGGCCGCACGCCGAGCGTCACGCTGCGCTCGCCCCGGCTGGTCGCCTTGGCCAGCGAGTCGCGGTCGACCGGAACCACGGCGCCGTCAAACGCCACGCCGCCGTCCGTGATCGGGGCCTCGATGAGGTTCATCGCCGGCGAGCCGATGAAGCCCGCGACGAAGACGTTGGCCGGCGTCTCGTACATCCGGCGCGGGGTGTCGCACTGCTGCAGCAGACCGTCCTTGAGCACCGCCACGCGGTCGCCCATGGTCATGGCCTCGACCTGGTCGTGCGTCACGTAGACGGTGGTGATGCCCAGGCGACGCTGCAGCGAGGCGATCTGCGTACGGGTCTGCACGCGCAGCTTCGCGTCGAGGTTCGACAGCGGCTCGTCCATGAGGAAGACCTTCGGCTCACGCACGATCGCGCGGCCCATCGCAACGCGCTGGCGCTGACCACCGGACAGGGCCTTCGGCTTGCGCCCGAGGTATTCGGTCAGCTCGAGCAGCTTCGCGGCGTCCTCGACCTTCTGCCGGATCTCCGGCTTCGGCACCCCGGCGATCTTCAGGGCGAAGCCCATGTTCTCCGCCACGGTCATGTGCGGGTACAGCGCGTAGTTCTGGAACACCATCGCGATGTCCCGGTCCTTCGGCGGCAGGTGGGTGACGTCGCGCTCGCCGATCCGGATGGCGCCCGCGGTGACCTCCTCGAGACCCGCGAGCATCCGCAGCGAGGTGGACTTGCCACAGCCCGACGGTCCGACCAGGACCAGGAACTCGCCGTCCTGGATGTCCAGGTTGAGCTTGTCGACGGCGGGACGCTCAGCGCCCGGGTAGACGCACGAGGCGTCCTCGTAAATAACACCTGTCATGGGTGTGCCCTATCCCTTCAACCGGCAGGAACGTGCCGGACGATCCGAGTTGGAAGGTGACCGCGAAACGGCCTTTGCTGACCGTATCTTCCGACAAGCGTCTTGTCACTATCAGCCACGCGAGTGTGCTCAACCCCACGTCCATACGTACCAAGCTGTTCACTCTCCCACGCAATGACGCGAACCCTCCGGCTCCCCGCCAAGCGCCCCGCAACCCGTTGGGCGGTACCCCACCGGCCCGCTACGATTGCACCGGAGGCGCGCATACGGGCACCGCTCGTCTGCCCGTCACCCACCCGCTGGTGTGGCGCAATTGGCAGCGCACCTGTCTTGTAAACAGGTGGTTAGGGGTTCGAGTCCCCTCACCAGCTCACTGACTCCCCCCAGCTCAGCCCACCATAGCAGCAGGTCAGGCCCGACCCCGAGAGATCCAATCGGGGCCGGGCATGTCTCACTGTCTATCGGTATCGGGCACGATCGGGCACGAGTCGCGACAAGGGCGCGACAACAGCCCTCAGCCCCCGGATTGCTCTCCGCGGTCGTCGTTGGCGTTGTCTGAGCGGCCTTCTGCGTCGTCCTCTAGCGGCTCGGACGTGGTGTCAGACGGTGCGGTGCCGCTGTCGCCAAGGGCGTCCTCGATCCGACGTCGCGCGGCGTCCTGCGTGC
>NZ_DATNGK010000167.1:0-3400 GCF_035605935.1 Actinocrinis sp.
CCCAGTCCGGCGTGATCGAGCTGCTGCTGGTGAACCACCCGCTGGACTGCCCGGTCTGCGACAAGGGTGGCGAGTGCCCGCTGCAGAACCAGGCGCTGTCCAACGGCCGCGGCGAGAGCCGCTTCGAGGGACCGAAGCGCACCTTCGCCAAGCCGATCAACCTCTCCACGCAGGTGCTGCTGGACCGGGAGCGCTGCGTGCAGTGCGCGCGCTGCACCCGGTTCTCCGAGCAGATCGCCGGCGACCCGTTCATCTCGCTGATCGAGCGCGGCTCCAGCCAGCAGGTCGGCATCTCGGTGGCCGGGGACCAGGAGTTCAGCTCCTACTTCTCCGGCAACACCGTGCAGATCTGCCCGGTCGGCGCGCTGACCGGAGCGGCCTACCGCTTCCGTGCCCGGCCGTTTGACCTGGTCTCCTCGCCGAGCGCCTGCGAGCACTGCGCCGCCGGCTGCGCGCTGCGCACCGACCACCGGCGCGGCAAGGTACTGCGACGGCTGGCGGGCGAGGACCTCGAGGTCAACGAGGAGTGGAACTGCGACAAGGGCCGCTGGGCCTTCCAGTACGCCACTGCCCGCGACCGCATCCGTCACCCCATGGTGCGCCGCGGCGGCGTGCTGACCACGGCGTCCTGGCCGGAAGCCCTCGACGCGGCGGCGATCGGACTGCGCGCGACCCGCGGCGAGGCCGGCGTCCTGGTCGGCGGCCGCAGCACTCTCGAAGACGCATATGCGTACGCGAAGTTCGCCCGCATCGCCCTGGACACCAACGACATCGACTTCCGGGCCCGCCCGCACTCGACCGAGGAGGCCGAGTTCCTGGCGGCGCACCTGGCCGGCCGCAGCCCGGTGACGGGTGGTCAGCTCGCGCTGACCTACGCGGAACTGGACAAGGCCCCGGCGGTGCTGCTGGTCGGCTTCGAGCCCGAGGACGAGTCGCCGATCGTGTTCCTGCGGCTGCGCAAGGCGGTCCGCAAGGCGCGCACGGCGGTCATCGCCATAGCGCCGTTCGCGACCCGCGGCTTGTCCAAGCTCAACGGAAGCCTGCTCAAGGCGGCCCCGCACACCGAGCCGGAATTCCTGACCGCGCTCGCCGCGGGCACCGAGGAAGCCGGGCTCGACGCCGCCGGGCAGAATGCGGCCAGGCTGCTGCGCGAGCCGGGCGCGGTGATCCTGGTCGGCGAGCGGCTGGCCTGCGTGCCTGGCGCGCTGAGCGCGGCGCTGCGCCTGGCCGACGCCAGCGGCGCCAAGCTCGGCTGGATCCCGCGCCGGGCCGGTGAGCGCGGCGCGATCGAGGCCGGCGCGGTGTACAACCTGCTGCCGGGCGGCCGACCCGCCGAGGACTCGCGGGCCCGCGCCGAGGTCGCGACGGCCTGGGGCGTGCGCGCGCTGCCGACGCTCGACGGCCGGGACGGCGACGCGATCCTCGCCGCCGTGCGCGCCGGGAATATCAGAGGGCTGCTGGTTGGCGCGGTGGACGTGGACGACCTGCCGGACCCGGCCGGAGCGCTGGCCGCGCTGGACGCCGCCGGGTTCGTGGTCTCGCTGGAGCAGCGGCCCTCGGCGGTGACCGAGCGGGCCGACGTGGTGCTGCCGGTGGCCGCGGTCGCCGAGAAGGCCGGGACCTTCCTGGACTGGGAAGGCCGCCCGCGCACGTTCGAGGCCGCGCTCTCGCCCGAGACCATGCAGACCGTGGCAGGTGGCATGTCCGACCTGCGGGTGCTCCACGGCCTCGCCGACGCGATGGACGTGCACCTAGGCCTGCCGGACGTCGCCGCCGCGCGCCGCGAACTGATCTCGCTCGGCGGCTGGGACGGCATCCCCGCTCCTCGTCCGTACGCGCAGGCCCGCCCGTTGCCCGCCCCGGCAGCCGGACAAGCGGTTCTGGCGACCCATCACCTGCTGCTCGACGACGGCCGGCTCCAGGACGGCGAGAAGCACCTGGCCGGGACCGCGCGTCAGCCGGTGGTTCGCCTGTCCGCCGCGACCGCGGCCGAGATCGGCGCGGCCGAAGGTGACGCGGTGTCAGTCGCGACCGACGCCGGGACGATCACCCTGCCGCTCGCCATCGAGGCGCTGCCGGACCGGGTCGTGTGGCTGCCGACGAACTCGCCGGGCTCGCACGTGCGCGCCGCGCTGAGCGCGGACACCGGAGCGGTGGTCACCGTCGCCCGCGTGGTGCCGGACACGCTGCTCGACCCGATCGCGCAGGCCGCGCCCGCGGGCGCGATCGCGGCGAGCGCCGCTACGAGCGTCGCGGACACGCCGAGCCAGCCCGGTCTTCAGGCGGAGGTGGAGGGCTGATGCCTCAGTTCCCAGACAACATGACCAACTGGCTGCTCGGGAGCTTCGACACCCACATCCCGTGGTGGTTCATCCTGGTCGTGATCAAGGCGGTCGCCGCCTTCGCGATCCTGGTCGTGCTCACCCTGTTCAACATCTGGTTCGAGCGGCGCGTCGTCTCCTGGATGCAGATGCGCATCGGCCCGAACCGGGTCGGCCCGCAGGGTCTGCTCCAGTCGCTCGCCGACGGTGTGAAGCTGGCGCTGAAGGAAGACATCGTCCCCACGAACGCCGACAAGCCGGTGTTCTGGATCGCCCCGATTCTCTCCGCGATCCCGGCGTTCCTGGCCATCGCGGTGATCCCGTGGGGTCCGAAGGTCTCGATCTTCCACCACTGGACGACGCTCCAGCTGGTGGACCTGCCGATCGGCGTGCTCTACATCCTCGCGGTCTCCTCGATCGGCATCTACGGGGTCGTACTCGCCGGCTGGTCCTCGGGCTCGACCTACCCGCTGCTCGGCGCGCTGCGTTCCTCGGCCCAGATGATCTCCTACGAGGTCGCCATGGGCCTGTCCTTCGCGGGTGTCTTCCTGTACGCGGGCAGCATGTCCCCGGCGACGATCGTGGACGCGCAGCAGCACGGCTGGTACGTCTACATGCTGCCGCTCTCCGCGATCATCTACATCATCGCGATGGTCGGCGAGACCAACCGGGCACCCTTCGACCTGCCCGAGGCCGAGGGCGAACTGGTCGGCGGCTTCCACACCGAGTACTCCTCGCTCAAGTTCGCCCTCTTCTTCCTGGCCGAATACATCAACCTGGTCACCGTCTCCGCGCTGGCCGTCACGATGTTCTTCGGCGGCTGGCGGGCCCCGGTGCCGCTGAGCCTGTGGTCCGGGGCGAACAGCGGCTGGTACCCGATGATCTGGTTCCTGCTCAAGCTGCTGATCTTCGTGTTCATCTTCATCTGGCTGCGCGGCACGCTGCCCCGGCTGCGCTACGACCAGTTCATGAAGTTCGGCTGGAAGGTGCTGGTGCCGACGGCGCTGCTGTGGATCCTCGCCGTCGCCACCATACGCACCGTCGCCCGCGAGGCCGACCTCTCCACCGGTGAGGTGGCG
>NZ_DATNGK010000168.1:0-5422 GCF_035605935.1 Actinocrinis sp.
TAGGTGCGCACTCCACCCGGCCGTTCCCCGTTGATTGGTCGGTGTGGTTGGGGATTGGGCGGGCGGTTAACGCACGCCGGTGTGTTCCGGCTCGGTCGCCTCGGTGCCGGTGCCGGTGCCGGGCGAGGGGAGTGCGGGGACCGGCTCGGCGGCGTCGTCGGTTTCGCGCCGCGACGGGGAGGGCTCGACGCGCAGGATGCGCGCCGCCCACACCGGCATCCACCAGTTCCACCGCCCGAACAGCGAGATCAGTGCCGGAACCAGCAGCGCGCGCACGATCGTCGCGTCCAGCAGGATGCCGGCGCCCAGCGCGGTGGCGAACATCTTCACATCGGTGTCCGGTGCCGAGCCGAGCGCGGCCATGGCCAGGAACAGGATCAGCGCCGCCGAGGTGACCAGGCGCCCGGTCCGGCCGATGCCGGTAACCACGGCCTTCGACGTGGAGCCGGTCGCGTCGTACTCTTCGCGCATCCGGGCCAGGATGAAGACCTCGTAGTCCATCGAGAGCCCGTAAAGGAACGCGAAGACCATCAGCGGGATCCAGCCGGTGATCGTGCCGGTCGCCGGGATGCCCCAGATCGCGTTGGAGCCAAAGCCCTTCTGCCAGATAAGCACCAGCGCGCCGTAGACCGCGGCGAGCGAGAGCAGGTTGAGGATGACCGCCTTGATCGGCAGCACGATCGAGCGGAACGCCCGGGCGAGCAGCACGAAGGTGAGCAGTCCGAGCAGAACCAGCATCAACGGGAAGTTGCCGTAGACCGCGTGGATCATGTCCACCTCGACCGCGCCGATGCCGCCGATGAGCGCTCCGGGCACGGCCGTGGCCAGCGCCCCGCGCACCGCCCGCGTGACGCCCTCGCCCGCGGTGCTCGTGCTTTCCGGGGTCGGCACGGCCACCACGAGCGCGGAGTCGGGCCGGCTCCAGGCCGGGCCGGTCGGCGCGGCGGCGAAGTCGATGCCTGAGATACCGGACACCGCGCCGGTCGTCGCCTGGGTGGTGGCGGACTTCGGCACGTAGATCTCGATCGGGGTCAGCACTCCGGTCGGGATGTTCGCGGCGCGCAGCATGACCACCGCGTCGTGCGCCGGGCCGCTCTGCGACAGCGAGTCGGAGGAAGGGTCGCCGATCTTCAGGCCGGTCGCGTTGATCGCCAGCGCGCCGAGCACCACCAGCGCTCCGATCGCCGCGATCCAGCGCCGCCGCACCACGAAGCGGGCCCAGGCGGTCCAGCTGCGTGAGGCCTTGTCCTCGTGCCGGATGCGTGGCCAGTCCAGCCGCCTGCCGATGCCGGAAAGCAGCGCCGGGACGAGCGTCAGCGTCACGCACACCGACACCAGCGGGATGATCATGCCGCCGTAGCCGATCGAGCGCAGGAAAGGCACCGGCAGGATCACCAGCGCGAGCAGGCCGAGCGCGACCGTGACGCCGGAGAAGGCCACCGCGCGGCCGGCCGTGGTCATCGCGCGGCGCACCGCGGTGTCGTTGTCGTATCCGTGCGCCAATTCCTCGCGCCAGCGGGTGACCAGCAGCAGCGAGTAGTCGATCGCGACGCCGAGCCCGATCAGCCCGACCAGGAACTGCACGATCATCGAGACCGAGGTGATCTCGGTGATGCCCAGGATCGCCAGGAAGGCGGTCAGCACCGAGACCGCCGCGACCAGCAGCGGCACCAGCGCCAGCAGCGAGGCGAAGACGAACAGCAGCACCGCGAGCGCGCCGACGCCGCCGAGCAGCACCTCGTTGAGGATGCTCAAGCCCTTGCCAGACCCAGAGCCGTTGCTCTGCAGCGGCTGCTCACCGGTGATCAGCACGGTCGAGCCCGACGGCAGCGCGGCCGTCAGCTTCTGTTGCACGCTGGCGGAGATCTGATCCTGGATCTTGCCGGAGGACATGCCGCCGCCCCCGGGCGTGAAGACCAGAGCGTAGGTGGTGCGCCCGTCCGAGCCGATGAACTTGGCGTCGTGCGTGTTCGCGTAGTCCGCTACCCGCGCCTGCGGAATGCTGTCGAGCGAGCTGAACGCCGCGGTCACCCGCGGGTCGGTCGCCGAGACGCCGGCCGGCAGCTTCACGACCGGAACCAGCGGCGTGGCCATGCCCCCGTTGCCGTACTCGGCGACGATCGCCTGGTTGGCCACATAGCTCGGCTGACCCGGCATCGCGAACGTCTTGTCGAGATGGTTGGACAGCGTGCTTGACGCGGCGATTCCGGCGATGAACGCGGCGATCCACAGGCCGTAGATCCATTTGCGGTGGGCGGTGACGAACGTCGAGAGCCTCTCCATGGCGGCCGATCCCCTCCTACTCCCGTGATCAGGCACCGCCTCTGCGCGCGGCGCACTATCCGAGAGCGAACCAGGAGCGCCTGGCTGGGTACTGTGCGGCTCCTGTGAGGGTCCTGTGAGAGTTCCTGGCGGCGCCGTGAGATTTCCTGGCGGCATTGTGAAAGCCGAGCCGGAAGCAGGGGTGGCGTCCTCATCCGGCGTTGATGCGGTGCCTGAGATCGGGAGCCGGATGGTGAAAACGGTGCCGCAATCGGTAATCGACCGCACTTGCGCCGTGCCACCGTGCGCTGCCGCGACCGATGCGACGATGGACAGGCCGAGTCCCGACCCGCCCGCGCCATCGCCTCGCTTGCGGGATGCGTCCGCGCGATAGAAGCGTTCGAAGACCTTGGCCTGCTGCTCCTCGGTGAGACCGGGGCCGGCGTCGGCGACCTCGACGACCGCGGTGTCGCCGGTTTTCCGGACGCTGATGGACGCGGGCGTGCCCGGCGGCGTGTGCGCGCGGACATTCGAAAGCAGATTCGCCAGCATCTGTCGCAGCCGGTCGGCGTCTCCGCAGACCTCGACGCGTTGCGCGGCCGCATCCACGGCGAATTGATCGCCGTTGCGCGTCTGTGCGCCGTCCTGCTCGACGCGCACGGTCACATCGACCGGCCACTGCGGCCCGGCGGCCTGGGAATCGCGGGCGGCGTCCCGGGCCAACGCGCCGAGGTCCACCGCGCCGCGGCCGAGCGGACGGCCGGAGTCCAGTCGCGCCAGCAGCAGCAACTCGTCGACCAGCACGCCCATCCGGGCCGACTCCGACTCGATCCGCCGCATCGCCAGCGCCAGATCCTCCGGCCGGGACGCGGCGCCGCGCCGGAACAATTCGGCGTAGCCGCGGATCGACGCCAGCGGCGTGCGCAGTTCGTGCGACGCGTCGGCGATGAATCGGCGCAGCCGCTCCTCCGAGGAGCGTTGCTCGTGGAAGGCCCGCTCAAGCCGCGCCAGCATGGCGTTGACCGAGGCGCCGACCCGCCCGACCTCGGTCACCCCGTCTGAAGGATCGATACGGCGGTCCAGCTCCCCGGCGCCGATCGCGACGATCTGATCGCCCATCCGCTCGAACGGCTGCAGGTTCCGCTTGATCCGGCGGTTCGCCATCACCCCGACCATCAGGAACGCCAGCAGCCAGGCGACTCCCTCGATCTGCGCGACGTTCCGCATCGTGTCGCTGATGTCGCTCTCCACTCCGGCGAGCACCAGGTAGCCGTGCCCGTCCGGCAGCCGCGAGACCCGCACCCGATAGGTGGGGCCCGGCGGATGACGCGGGCCGTTGGGAGTGTTGACGCCGTAGAAGTGCGCTCCGTCGTGAGCGGAGCCCGAGCCGGGGGTTCCGACGGGCAGCACCGCGGGGATCGTCAGCCCGGTATTCGCCGGCTGCTGAAACCGGACCTTGTTGTCGATATCGCGCAGCTGAATGTAGATCGGCAGCAGCCCGGCTTTGCTGAGCAGGTGCCAGACCGAGTCGTTGCCGCCCCCGGTTGCCCCGGCCAGGGTGAAGTCCGGCGGCTGGCCTGGGGCGGCGCTCTGCAGGGTGACCTGGTCCACGAGCTGCGCGGTGCGGTCGAGCTCGCTGTCCAACCGGTTTTGCAGCACCGTGTGCACCGCGAAGAACGTGCCGATCGCGGCGACGGTCAGCCCGAGCGCGAGCCGGGTGAGCAGGGTGTGCAGCAGCCGCTTGCGCAGCGTGCGGGCCCGGCGGACGCGCGGTAGGCGCATCGCTACTCCTTCGGCAGCCGCAGCGAGTAGCCGACGCCGCGGACGGTGTGGATGAGCGGCGGCCGCTCGCGGTCCACCTTCTTGCGCAGGTAGGAGATGTACGTCTCGACCACGTTGTCGCCGCCGCCGAAGTCGTACTGCCACACGTGGTCGAGGATCTGCGCCTTCGACATGACCCGGCCGGCGTTGATCAGCAGGTAGCGCAGCAGCTTGAACTCGGTCGGGGTCAGGTCGAGCAGGCAGCCGGACCGCCGAGCCTCGTGCGCATCCTCGTCGATGATCAGATCGGAGTACTCCAACCGGGCGTCTTCCAGCTCGGGACGAGTGCGCCGCAGCACGGCCCGGATGCGGGCGATCAGTTCGTCGAGCGAGAACGGCTTGGTGACGTAATCGTCGCCGCCGACCGTCAGTCCGGTGATCTTGTCCTCAGTGGCGTCGCGCGCGGTCAGGAAGACGACCGGCAGTTTCACGCCCTGCGAACGCAGCCGCCCGCACACTTCGATGCCGGTGTAGTCGGGCAGCATCACGTCGAGCACCGCGAGGTCGGGGGCGAACTCGGCGGCCTTGCTCAGCGCCTCGCGGCCGGTGCCCGCCGTCGCCACCTCGAAGCCCTCGTAGCGCAGCGCGAGGCCGACCAGGTCGGTGATCGCGGCCTCGTCGTCCACGACCAGGATGCGCGCCTCCGTCTTGCCGTTCTGGCGCTCGCTCATCGCGTTCAGCCCCCTGTTGGAAGTGCCGCGTTGCACTTACCACGGCCCGGCGAAAAACTACGCGTTCCCACTGTGCCGTACCTGGGGGCTTCCTGTGAGTCGCCTGTGCGCCCGGCTCGGCGCAAGACCGTGGGTGCGGGATGGGAAACTGTGCCCATGCGAATCTTCCTCGGCTCGGACCACGCCGGCTACGAACTGAAGACCCGCCTGCTCGACCGCCTCAAGGAACTCGGCCACGAGCCGGTTGACTGCGGGCCGCACGAGTACGTCTCCACCGACGACTACCCGCCTTACGTGCTGCGCGCCGCGAAGGGCGCGGCCGACGAGCCCGGCACTCTCGGCATCGTGATCGGCGGTTCCGGCAACGGCGAGGTCATCGCGGCGAACAAGGTCCCCGGCGTGCGTGCGGCGCTGGTCTGGAGCGAGCAGACCGCCACCCTGGCCCGGCAGCACAACGACGCCAACGTGATCAGCATCGGCGGCCGCATGCATCCGATCGAGGACGCGGTGCGGTTCGTCGAACTCTTCGTCGCGACCCCGTTCAGCGGCGACCCGCGGCATGCGCGTCGCATCGGCATGCTCACCGAGTACGAGCGGACCGGCGAACTGCCCGCGCTTCCCCGATAGCCGCCCGAGCGCGGCTACGCGGCGGCCCTGTCGCGGC
Organism: Actinocrinis sp.; assembly: GCF_035605935.1. Classification (GTDB taxonomy): domain Bacteria; phylum Actinomycetota; class Actinomycetes; order Streptomycetales; family Catenulisporaceae; genus Actinocrinis. Next base: position 5,419 of record NZ_DATNGK010000168.1, read on the forward strand.
GTCA
>NZ_DATNGK010000169.1:0-83029 GCF_035605935.1 Actinocrinis sp.
ATGATGATCAGAGCGCTGTTGAACTCCTGCTGCAGGTCGCGCATCAGGTCCAGGATCTGCGCCTGCACCGTCACGTCGAGCGCCGTGGTCGGCTCGTCCGCGATCAGCAGCTCTGGATTGCAGATCAACGACATCGCGATCATCGCGCGCTGGCGCATACCGCCGGAGAACTGGTGCGGATAGTCGTCCACGCGCGAGGTCGGCTGCGGAATACCGACCCGGTCGAGCATCTCGATCGTGCGCTTGCGAGCCACCGCCTTGGACGCGCGGTTGTGCGCCAGGTACGCCTCGGCGATCTGCTCCCCGACCGTGTAATAGGGATGCATCGCGGACAGCGGGTCCTGGAAGATCATCGCGAGCTTGTCGCCGCGCAACTCCTCCAGCCGCTCCGGCGCCGCGTTGATCAGGTCCTCGCCGTCCAGCCAGATCTCACCCGAGATCCGCGCGCCGCCGCGGCCGCGCTTGTCCGGCCGCTTGTGCAGGCCGAGCAGCGAGAGTGAGGTGACCGACTTGCCGGAGCCCGACTCGCCGACGATGCCGAGCGTCTTTCCGCGTTCGACCCGGAAGCTGATTCCGTCCACCGACTTGACGACGCCGTCCTCGGTCGGGAAGTGCACCCGCAGGTCCCGCACGTCGAGGAACGGCTGCGTGCCCCAGTCCTCGCGACGGCCGGCGAACTCGGGGAACCGGGTCAGTTCGTACTCGATCGACGGATCGACGTCGAGGGGGGCGGGCTCGTGAGCGCGAGCGGGCTCGTAAGCGGGGGCAGGCTCGGGCTCGGGAGCGCGGCGGCGACCCGGGCCACGGGAAAAGCCCTCGCTTCCGCCCGGATCCGATTCGACGGCGGGGGCACTCTTGCCGTGACGCCCGCTCATGACAGCCGCACCCGCGGGTCCACGAAGGCGTACAGCACGTCCACCACGATGTTGGCGACCACGATGAAGAACGCGGCGATCAACGTCACGCCCATGATCACCGGGAAGTCGTCCTGCTGGATCGAGTTCACCGCCAGCAAACCGAGGCCGGGAAGCGAGAACGCCACCTCCAGGAGCACCGCGCCGCCGAGCACCGTGCCGAGGTCCATGCCGAAGATGGTGATGATCGGCGTCAGCGCGGAACGCAGCGCGTGCTTGTAGAGCACCTTGCGTTCCTTTACGCCCTTCGCCCGCGCGGTACGCACGAAGTCCTCGTTAAGCGCATCGAGCATGCCTGCGCGCGTCATGCGTGCGTACAGCGCCGCGTAGCCGAATGCCAGCGCGATCCAGGGAATCAGCAGGTGTTGCGCCCATTGCAGCGGATTACTGAGGAAGGGCACGTACTTGGTGCTCCACTGACCGGTAAGCGCCTCAAGCAGCGGGCCGACGAAGTACACCGGCAGCGCCACACCGGCCAGCGCGATACCCATCGACGCCCGGTCGGCGATGCTGCCCTTACGCACCGCAGAGATCACCCCTGACAACACACCGAACACCAGCCACAGCACACCCGCGCCGATCGCGATCGAGAGGGTGACCGGAGCGCGGCTGAGCAGCGTCGGCCAGACCTGCTCGAAATTCTTGAAGGAGTACCCGAAGCAAGGCGCGTTGCAGTGAATCAGCGAGACGCCGTCGCTGTACGTTCGACCACCGACGATGCCGACGATGTAGTCGAAGTACTGCACAAACAGCGGCTTGTCGAAGCCGAAGTGGTCGATCACCGCTTGCAGCGCGGCCGGGTTCTGCTGCCTGCCGACGTACCCCGCGGCCATCGACTGCGGGGTCTGACCGGCCCATTGGGGCAGCACGAAGAAGATCCAGAACGTGATCAGGCTGATCACGAGCAGCAGGCCGACGGCGGCCAGCAGACGCCGGACGATGTAGGTCAGCATCGGGATGGTGGCTCGGCGGCCCCGATCCGGGATCGGGGCCGCCGTTCGCCGTTCACCTGCCTTCGGATGACGGGTCGGTGCCTTGGTTCAGCGGCGCCGCGGATCAGCTGCCTGACACGCCGAGCACCGAGAAGTCCGGCTCGCCGAACGAGGGCTGCTCGAACCAGTTCGTCACGTTCGCCGGGTGGTAGATCAGCGCCTTGTTGTAGGCCAGCGGCACCACCGCTGCGTCATCCATCACCTGCTGGTCGATCGCGGCGCCGATCTTGTTGCGGGCCGCGGCATCGGTCGTGGACAGGTACTGGGCGAACAGGTTCTGCACCTGCGGGCTGGTGTAGTCACCCAGGTTGGTCGAGCCGCTGCCGGGGTGGATGCCGTCCGGGGTGACGACCTGGTCCAGGTCACCGAACACGTCCGGCCAGTCCGCGCCCCACTTCATCATCGACAGGCCGATCTTGTTCGACTTGACGAAGGAGTCGTTGCCCGCGAAGGAGCCGAAGTACTTGTTCGACGGGTACTTGTCGATCTCCACGTTGATGTTCGCGAGCTTGAGCGCGGCCTGGATGGCGATCGCGGCGTTGACCTCCTTGGGCCGGTCAGCGCGGGCCGAGAGCTTCACAGTCAGCGAACCGCTGTTGTTGAACTGGTTCGGCTCCGCCCCCTTGCAGGTCTGCAGCTCCTGCTGGGCCTGCTGCGGGTCGCCCTGGTTGCCGGGAGTCGGGTAACGGTTGGACTGCGCGTACCCGGCCATGTCCGGGGTGAGCAGGGTGGTGGCGATGTCGCCGCCGCCGAGAGCGCCGCCGAGCGCGGACTGCACCGTCGTCTTGTCCACCGCGTACTCGATCGCGCGCCGGCAGTCGACGTTATCGAACGGCTTTACCTGGGTGTTGATCGTCATGTACGTCAGCGCATTGGTGTAGCCGTCATCGGCCTGGGCCTTGAGCGTCGGGTTGGCCAGGATCTGCGACTGGGCCGTGGTGCCGACGCCGGTACCGTCGAGGTCGACGTCGAGCTGACCGTGCAGCAGTTCCTGGTCGATCTGGTCCTGGTTGACGTTCAGCTGCACGTCGATCTTGTCGGCGGTGACCTTGTGGATGCCCTCGGGGTCGGTGTCCGCCTTGAAGTTCGGGTTCGGCACCAGCACCGCCTCCTTGCCGGGCTGGTACGAGGAGATCTCGTACTGGCCGGAGGAGACGATCGACTTGAAGTAGTTCGCTCCGGTGTCCTTGGCCCGCGGGACCGGGGCGGTGGAGGGCAGCGCGGCCAGCTCAGGGAAGTCGGAGAACTTCTTGGTCAGGTGGAACTTGATGGTGTCGGTGCCGTCGACCTCGATGCCCGAGACGCCGTCCGCCGCGTTCTTGTCCAGGTACGGGCCCTGGTAGCTGGTCTTGTCCTGCAGCACCTTGGCGAAGTAGTTCGGACCGAACTGCAGCGTGTCCTGGCCGAAGTTCGAGCGCTCGATCGCGTACTTCACATCGGCCGCGGTGATCGCGCTGCCGTCCTGGTAGGTGGCGCCGTCGCGCAGGTGGAAGGTCCAGGTCAGACCGTCGGGGGAGACCTCGCCGTTGTCGGTGGCCAGGTCGGGCACCAGTTGCAGGCCGGCGGAGCCGGGTGCCTGCTTCCAGCTCAGCAGCGAGCGGCCGTAGAGCCGGGCGAAGTCCCAGGCGAACGCGTCGTAGGTGTTCCCTAGGTCCATCGAGTCCCAGTCGGAAACCAGGGCCATGCGCAGCACGCCGCCCTGGTGCGATGACGGGTTCACGATGGTGGTCATGCCGGCGTTGAAGCTGCTCGTCGACGAGTTCACGCCGCCAGAGGAAGAGCTGCCACAGGCCGACGCGGCGGTGGCGACGGCTATCACGCCCGCGGCCGCGGCGATGAGCTTGGACTTTCGCATGGTGCGGAGAAACCCCTCAGTGTGCGAGTTACTGTGCCGGCTGTTGACCGGGTGGGTGGTGGCGGTGATGCGCGCCTCGTCGCGCGCGGCCGCACTCAACGCGACCCCTTCGGGTCGAAGGCGTCGCGCAGCCCGTCGCCGAGCAGGTTGAACGCCAGGACGGTGATGAAGATCGCGGTGCCGGGCACGATGAGGTACTCCGGGTCGATCTGGAAGGTGCTGATCGCGGAGTTGATCATCGCGCCCCAGGACGGCGTCGGGTCCTTTATCCCGACGCCGAGGAACGAGAGCCCGGCCTCGAACAGGATGTTCGCCGGGATCAGCAGGGTGGCGTAGACCAGGATCGGGGCGAGCAGATTCGGCATCAGCTCGCGCAGGATGATCCGGCTCGGCCGGGCGCCGAGCGAGCGGGCGGCGGCGACGAACTCGCGCTCGCGCAGCGCGATGGTCTGGCCGCGCACGATGCGGCCGATGTACGGCCAGGAGAAGAAGCCGATCACCACGACCAGGACGCCGAAGCGCAGGCCGTTGCCGGACAGGCCGAACGCGTCGTCCGGCAGCACGCCGATGATCGCGATGGAGAACAGCAGCAACGGGAAGGCGAGGAAGACGTCCATGACCCGGCTGATGACCGCGTCGATCCAGCCGCCGAAATACCCGGCTGTCACGCCGAGCAGCACGCCGATCGCGATGGCGACCAGGGTGGAGACGCCGGCGATGCCGAGCGAGATCCTGGCGCCGTAAAGGATGCGGCTAAAGATGTCGCGGCCGTTGGGCAGGTCCACGCCGAGCCAGTGGCTGCCGCTGATGCCGCCCATCCCGCCGTAAGGGATCTGATAGTTCGGGTCGATCAGCTTGTTGTGCAGCGTGTCCGGGTCGTTGCCGCTGAGCGAGGAGAGCGGCCCGGCGAGCACCGCGGCCAGGATGAGCAGGACGACCACGACCCCGCCGGCCATCGCGATCCGGTCCTGCTTCAGTCGGTTCCACGCGATTCGGCCGAGGGAGCGCCCTTCGATCGCCGGGCTGGCCGGCGCGGCGTCGGCGGCGGGTATGAAAGTCCCGTCCGACTCCCTGGTGATCGTCATCGAGTCGCGTCCTCAAAAACCTTTGCGGCCCAAGCGGAGCGGCTTTCCGAGCTCTCGGCGCGACCCGGTAAGGCACGCACACCGGCACGGATCACCGCGACGTGTGCGGTGCTGCTCGCGGCGCCGTGGTAGACGTCGCCAGCCATGGACCCTGCCTCAAACCTCAGATCGAAAGGAAGAGCGCGGCGGTCCCTGTTGCCCAACCGTGACCAGTCGGCCATGCCGCCGCTTTCAACCCTTACAGTTGGTGACCGGGCGTATTCGAGCCGTTCCGGATCAGTTCGTGCATTACGGACAGGCGGCATTCGCGGCGGACGGCTGCGACGCACTGCGGTTCGTCTCGACACCGCACCCCGGTCGGGTTCGCGGTCGGGGCGACACTACCGTGTGGTGCGCGGTGCCGGATACTAGGGACACTTACCGGCACGACGCCATCGCGCAGTGTCATCTGCGCGCAGCATTAGCCGTTGCCCTGACCCGGCTTCTTGGCCGCGGTGGGGAGTACCAGATCGAGAAAACGTTCGAGGTAGGCGTCGTCCACCGGTTCGCCGGCGATCAGCATTCGATGAACCATGGTGCCGGCGATCACATCGAACAGCAGATCGGGCTCGGTGATCTGCGGGCCCTCGCCGCGGGCCGCGGCGCGGCTGGCTCCCGCGTGCACGAGGTGTCGCTGCCGGTCGATGATCTTCTCGCGGACGGCGGTGCGCAGGCCCGGATCGCGGGAGGCGTGCGCGGCCAGGGCGAGGAAGGCGGTCTGCGTCTCGGGGCGGGCCAGCAGCGCTATCAAGTCCCTGATGGTTATCTCGGCGTCCGCGCGCACGGAACCGGCATCCACCGGCCGCAGCGTGTCGAAGAGCTGAGCCATCGCGTCGACGACGAGTTCGGCCTTCCCCGGCCAGCGGCGGTAAAGCGTGGTCTTGGCGACGCCTGCGCGGGCGGCTACATCGCCGAGGGTCATCCCGTCCCAACCGCGCTCGGCCAGCAGCTCGCGGGCGGCGGACAGGATCGCCTCGTCCGCATCGGCTGAGCGGGGACGGCCAGAGGTCCGGCTCGTCGCCGGCGGGGTCTGCGGATTGGACGCAGCCGTATTAGATGCAGGCGCCGTATGAGACGCGTCTGTGTTCTTGTGGGTGACCGACGCCACGTCACGCCGCCTTTCCGTCCGCAGCCAGGTTCCGCTACGCTACGACTCGTATCGGAACTCGTCCACCCCGGTACCGCGAGCGAGGCAGGGCGGCGGCAGAACCGAGGGCGCGTCCGGTGGGGACCGGGCGGGTGGTTTCGCCGCCGCAGCCAGTTCTCAAGAGGTCCTCTAGGGCGCGCTTCGGCCCGATCGACTGGGCACCGAGCGCTCCATCCGAGCCGCGCGGGATGTGAGAATGGAGCACATGCGACCTTCGTTCTCGATGTCGGGTGTGGTGGACCTGTCCGCGCTCAAGCAGCCGCCGGCGCCGCAGGCGCGTCCGGCCGCGGCGCAGGACCCGAATCAGGGTGCCGGCCAGGGCCCGGTCTCACCGGACGCCGCTTCACAGACTTCTGCCTTCGTGGTGGACGCGACCGAGGCCGACTTCCAGTCCTCGGTGCTAGAGCGCTCGCTCCAGGTACCTGTCGTGCTGCACTTGGGCGCGGACTGGTCTGAGCAGAGCAAGCAGTTGCTCGGCATTCTCGAGCAACTGGCCGCGGAGTTCTCCGGGGGCTTCGTTCTCGCGCGCGTCGATGCTGAGGGCAACCCGCGTCTCGTGCAGGCGCTGCGGGTCCAGAGCATTCCGTCGGTGAAGGCCATCGTGGCCGGGGAACTGATCGGCGAGTTCGCCGGAGCGCAGCCCGAGGCACAGGTGCGGCAGTGGATCTCCGAACTGCTGGCGCTGGCGCAGCGGGAATTCGGTCTCACCGGTGCCGGTGCCGGCACCGAGGACGCGGCCGCCCGCCCGGCCGAGCCGCCGATGGACCCGGCCTTGGCCGCCGCGTACGACGCGCTCGCCGCCGACGATCTAGACGGCGCGGCCCGCGCGCTGCAGAACGTGCTGAGCCAGAACCCGAACCACCCCGAGGCCAAGCCGGCGCTCGCGCAGGTGGAGCTGATGCGCCGGACCCGGAACGCCGACCCGGCCGCGGCCCTCGCCCTGGCGAAGCAGAACCCGAAGGACATCGACGCGCAGTGCGCCGCGGCGGACGCCGCGCTGGCGAGCGGGGACGCGGATACCGCGCTGGCGTTGCTACTCGCCGCGGTTCAGGGTTTCTCGGGCGAGGAGCGGGATCGGGCCCGCCGGTTGCTGCTCGACTTTTTCGAACTGCTCGGCCCGCAGGACCCGCGGGTCGCCCCGGCCCGGGCCCGGCTGACCACGCTGCTGTTCTAACTACCGCTGCCGTTCGAACCGTCTCGGTAGGACTGCCGTATTAGATGCCTTATTAGACCGCTTGCGGTATTAGCTGTACGCGCGTCGATACGAGCGTCTGCGCTGGCCATAGCCTGCCGATACGCGCCGTCCCACATAGCACACGGGTACCTGTCGTGGGGTCACTCGAAGGAGTGACCCCCGGCAGTCCATTACTAACTATTTACCTTCGAGCACTTCGACGAATCCGGTCGCGCTAAGTAACCGCCCGAGCATGCACGTGCGCGAAATGCCTGGAATTGCGGGTTGCCGCGCCAATCGACCCCCCGCGAAACGACTCGGCTCGCGGAAAGGCTCCGGAATGCGCGACCACGGCTTGGTTACCGGTCGGTAACGAACCCCTTGTATTACGTCCACGTGTCGAGCACGATCGCACCTACCCGGTCCGACCGGTCCCTCCCCCACGGCGGGACCAGAGCGGTTCCCCACCGGGTGAGTGCCGGAAAAGGTGCGGTCCCCGCCCCCGCCGGCGCACTGCTCGCAGCGCCAACCGCCGCGTCGATCCCGTGGAAACGCGGGTCGCGCGGTCCCTCGGTTCCGCCGCGGCTCCAACTCACGGGCCGCGCAACGCATCAGGAGTGGACGTGAAGGACACCTCCGGCGCCCAGGTTCTCGGGCGCACCTCGTGGAAACGGCTCGGCCTAGTGATGGTGCCGACCGTCATCGCCGCGGGCGCACTCTCGGTCATGATGGCCAACGGCGCCATCGCGGCCTCGTTCGCTGTCTCCGGCCAGCAGTTCAAGCTGACTGCCTCGTCGCTCACCGGCAGCGGATTCGTGCAGTACGGCACCGTCGACCACCACGCCGACGGCTCGCAGTTCCCGGCCGCCGTGTCCGCGTTCGCCTCGGCGGACATCACCAACCTGTGCCAGTCCGTGGTCACCAGCATCCCGGTCATCGGCGATGTCACACTCACCATCAAGGCGGGTGGCGGCAAGACCCCGGTGCACGCCGACAACCTGACCATCGACATGTCGCAGCTGAACGCCGGTGAGGCCGACTTCACGAACATCAACATCGGCCAGGACGCCTCGACGCTGAGCGGCAGCGCGACCGGCGCCAAGGGCACCCCCGGCCTGTTCGGCCAGCAGGCCGAGAAGGCGACGCTCACCGGCGTGCAGCAGGTCGCTTACTCGACCAACGCGGGCAGCTTCCAGCTGCACGACATGTCGCTGAGCATGTCGATGGGCAACAACCCCTGCTTCTAGGAGCAACTAAGGTTCGGAGCAGTCCGTCCCTTTGAGCAGTCCGCAACCGCAAGGCGCGGGTGCGGGGCCGCGAATCCCCGTGCCCGCCGCCTTTCTTTACGGAGCAGCATCGATGACCACGCACACCCTTGACAGCCCGAGCCCCCATGAGCCGAGCCAACCGATGCCGCTGCGCGCGCTGCACGGTTTCCGGCACTGGCGAAAGGGGCGGCCGTTCCCAGCCGGGCTGCTCATCGTCTTGGCCGGCATCGAGTTGTGGCTTGCGCCGCTTTCCTCGATCGGCAACATCATCCATGAGGGCGTCGGCGGCGTCTCCGCCTTCTTCATCGGCGCGCTGATGATGATGTTCGGCCTGACCGTCTGGCTCGCCCCGGCCTACCGGGTGTTCGCCGGGATCGCCTCGATCATGCTCGGCCTGATCGCGCTGCCGGCCACCAACCTCGGCGGCTTCATGATCGGCACCCTGCTGGCGCTGATCGGCGGCGGCCTCGCGGTGGCGTGGACCCCGCGGCCGGGCTGGGAGGCGCCGAGCCGGCGCCAGCGGCGTCGGCTGCGCCACGAGGAGCCGCAGCAAGCGCAGCACGGCGAGTCCGGCGAGGGCGCGGCGTACGAGGCGGGGTCCTACCAGGGCGCCGCGGACCCGATGATGAGCGAGGCGTACGGCGCGCCGGCCGGGCAGGCCGAGCTCGCCGAGTTCGAGGCCCGCAGCCGCGCGGGCGCGGACGCCCCGACGAGTTACCTTCCGGAAGTGGAGGAGACCGGTGCCGACCAGCACCCGGAGGACTGACGGTACGAGCCGGCGCGCCCTGGTCGCGGTCGCCACTCCGATCGCCCTCGCGGCGGTCGCGGGAGCGCTGACCCTGGCCGCGCCGGCCAACGCGGCGGGCACGTCCTCGGCGTTGCCGTTCCCCACCTCGGTCTGCAGCACCAACAGTCCGGCGAGCACCAGCCCGTCGGCCTCGGCCTCCCGGTCCGCCACGGCGACTCCGCAGGCGAGCGCGAGCGCCAGCGGCTCGACCAAGGCGAACACGACGAAGAACACGGGCACCTCGGCCTCGCCGTCGGCTTCCGCGTCCGCGTCGAACAGCGCGGCGGCCGGAAGCGCGGCCGCGCCCACCCCGACGCCCAGCGCCTCGACGACGTCGAGCGGCGGCTTCTGGGGCTGGCTCAACGGCGTGTGGACCTGGATCTTCGGCTCGCAGCAGCTGCCGAAGGCCGGGGCGGCTCCGGTGATGGGCGCGGCCTTCAACAAGTCCAGCGGCACGGTCGGCGGCGCCGCGAGTTCGGTGGTGTCCGTCGTGCGGCAGGGCGCGGCGAAGGTCGGCTCATCCACCGGCGGAACGAAGACAGTCACGCACAGCGGCGCAGTCAAGCAGGCGGCGACCGGCGCAGGCGCTCAGGCTACGCCGTCCCCGACCGGCAGCTGCCTCCCGCAGTCGCAGATCAAGGCGAACACGGCTACCTCGGACGGCAACACGGCGGCCAATCTGCCGTGGCACCTGTCCTCCCCGTCGATGACGATGTACAGCCTGACCTACAACGGCGTCACGACGATACAGACCGTTGATGGTCCGGAGCAGGTGCTGGACTTCACCGCGGCCAAGGTAACGCTGCTGAGCATGATCACCTACTCACAGCAGGGCGGCGGCAAGATCCAGTACGTCGACGGCGGCAAGGGCCAGACGGTGACGCTGGAAAACGTGCACCTGTGGTCCACCTCGTTCACGGCGGACGTGCTCGGCCTGATTCATCAGACCTTCACTCCGGCGAACCCGGGTCTGCTGACCGTGCTGCGCGGCATCACCATCCCGCTCCCGCTGCTGTTCACGAACGTCGAGGCGGACAACGCGTTCCTCAACACCGGGACGATCGCCATCCCCGGCTTCGACGGACACGGCAACTGACCGGCGCGGGCGGCTGAACCTAGCCGCCCGGACCACAGCTCCACCCGAACCACAGCGCCACCCGAACCACAAAGGCACCACCCCACCCACAAGCAAGGGCGGCCTGGACAAAGGAGTCCAGGCCGCCCTTCGCGTTCCGCGCCTCGCGCCGGACGCTCCGTCAGCTCAGCCGTTGCCGCCGAGCAAGCCGCCGATGATGCCGCCGGCGACCGCTCCGCCGAGCCCGCCGCGCGCTCCGCCGGCCACCGCGCCCGCGGCCGCGCCGACCTCGGCCCCGCCCGGGTGGAAGTAGCCGGACTGCAAGCCAACCCGGCCGGGGCCGGTGAACCGGTTGAATACCAGGTTTCCGCCACCGCCGAGGATGCCGGTCTTGAGGCCGAAGACCTGCTGCGAGTACTGGACGCTCATGTCCCGGTAGATCCAGGAGCCAGGCTCCACATCGATGACCTCGCCGGGCTGGAGCACCACCTCGAAGGCGTTGCCGTGCGCGTGCAGCCACAGCAGGCCGTCGCCCTGGTGCGCCTCGAAGCGGTCCTGCCAGAAGCCCTGGCTGCCGAACAGCATCGAGCCGATGCCGCGCACCCGCTCGAAGTTGTAGGCGAGGTTCGCGGTCGCGGCCAGGAACTGGTGCTCACGCACCAGGATCGCGCTGCCGTGCGGCACGTTGAGCGGGAAGACCTGACCGGCCGAGTCGCGGGAGAAGGCGATCTCACCGAAGCCGACCGCCTGCGTCATGAAGATCGGCATGCCGCCGATGACCCGCTTGAACGCGCCCTTGAGCGGCATGATCTGGATGTCCACCTGCGGCTGCTTCCACAGCACCACGTGGTGCTCGAAGTAGACCGGCACCTGACCGTTCATGGCCAAATGCAGCACCGGGACGATCTGTCCCTCGATGCGGAACGCGACGCCGGGGCCTTGGCCCTGGGTCACGTGTGATGGAAGCAGGCTTACCTGGGCGGTCACTGGTGGTCCCCCTCGTCAGCGATGAAATCGTCGCACTTGACCCGCGAGCATACGGGTTCCGAGGGATTTCCGGCGCGGCCGGGTGTAGAACCCTGCGTTAGGGCCCGCCGAGAAATAAATGTTGCGCGGTCGGGCCTTGGGCGCGCCGCTGAGTGTGCCGGGGTTGAGGCCTCGTACCGGGCGTACTCGGCCTCGACGCCGGTGCGCTCAGCGGTGATGACCAAGGCGTGGACGCGCCATTTATTTCTCGGCGGGCCCTTAGTCGGAAACGTGCCAGTCAGAACCGTGATCCGTCAGTCCAGCCCCAGATCGCGGCGCAGCTTCGCGACGTGCCCGGTCGCCTTCACCGCGTATTGCGCCAGCTCGATCTTCCCGTCTTCGCCGATGACGAAGGTGGAGCGGATGACGCCGACGACGAGCTTGCCGTACAGCTTCTTCTCGCCGTACGCGCCGTACGCCTCGAGTACCTTCTTGTCCTGATCGGACAGCAGCGGGAAGTTCAGGCCGTCGCGCTCCCGGAACTTGGCCAGCTTCTCCGGCTTGTCCGGGGACAGGCCGAGCACCGCGTATCCCGACGCCGCCAGCGACTGGAGCGAGTCGCGGAAGTCGCAGGCCTGCTTGGTGCAGCCCGGGGTCATCGCGGCCGGGTATACGTACACGATGACCTTGCGTCCCGCGTAGTCGGACAGCGATACCGGCTTGCCGTCCGCGTCCGGCAGAGTGAACTGCGGCGCCTCGGTCCCGGGTTCAAGTCGCACTGACACGTTGGCCGTCCTGTCTCTCGGTTGCGCTGGGTCTCGGTAGTTCGGGTCGCTCGGGCTTGAGATGCGGGCACCAGCCTACGAGAGGGGGCCGACACAGGCTCCCTTCTTGACCCGGCCGGACCGTTACTGCGCCAGGTGGCTGACGCGTGACCCTTCGTCGGGCAGTAGGGCCGAGGGAAAGCCGCAAAAGCGGGTAGGCGGTCCCGAGACGGCACGAGCGAGGGAGTTGGAGCGATGGCTGAGAACAAGGACAGTCGGACCCACCCGGGGGTGATCGACGTGGCGAAGAACGAAGGAAGCAAGGGCACCGCGGCCGCCAACCCGATCCTGGTGGTCACGCCGCACGGCGAGGTGGCCGGCTCGCAGCTTGAGCGCGGTACGAACGGACATCGGGACGGCGAGGTGCAGCTCGAGGTCAAGGACACCCGGTCGCCTGCCGAGATCGAGGCCGACCTGGGTCGCACTCGCGACCACCTGTCCTCGACGCTTGACGAGTTGAGCGAACGGCTCAGCCCACGTGACCTGCTGCGGCGCGGCGGTCTGCGGGTTAAGTATCAGTTCGTCTCAGAACGCACCGGGGAACTGCGTAAGCAGCGGGTTGCCGCGTTACTCGGCAGCTTCGGTGTTGTGATCGGCGGAATGGTCGCGCTGCACACGGTACGCGGCCGCTCTTAGTGCCGAGGCACGAGCGAGATGCGCTAACGTCGGGGCGTGAGTCCCCGATCCAAGTCCGACGACGAGAAGTCGGCCGTGCCCGCTGAAGGCGCGCCGTCTCTTAAGAACACCGCGTCTCTTAACAACGCGGCGTCCCTCGACAAGCTGCCGATCAAGATGCTGCACGACCGGGTCCTGGTCCGGTCTGACGGCGCGGAGGGAGAGCGCCGCTCGAGCGGCGGGATCCTCATCCCGGCGACCGCGCAGATGTCGCACCGGCTGGCCTGGGCGCAGGTCGTCGCGATCGGCCAGAATGTGCGCACAGTCGAGATCGGCGACCGAGTGCTGTACGACCCGGACGACCGCGCCGAGGTTGAGGTGCGCGGCGTGGAGTACGTGCTGCTGCGCGAGCGCGACATCCACGCGGTCGCGGCCGAGCGGCTTGGCGACTCCAGCGGGGCGACCGGCCTGTACCTTTAGGCCATGGGCACGGGCGGGCAGACTGACGGCGCGGGTGCGGACGACGCCCGAGAGGCCGCTCCCGCCGGCACTTCCGGTGTCGCGCCGGAACCTGCTGTCGAGTCCGAGTCTGGCGCCGCGCCGGAAGTTGCTGCCCCAGCAGAACCTGCTGCCGCGCCGGCCTCGCTGTCCCCGGTACCGGCGGCATCAGCCACCTCACTCGCTGCCGCGCTACCGCAGCGCTCCTACTTCACCTACGCCTTCGGACTCGCCGCCGGAGCGCTCTCCGCTTACCTACTAGTTCGCGGGATTGCCCGTGCCGGCGGCGTGATCACCACCGTGCTGCTCGCCGCGTTCCTCGCCGTCTCGCTCAACCCCATCGTCACCATGCTCACCCGGCAGACGCGCGTGCCGATGCGGCGGGCCGGCGCGGTGCTGATAGTGGCCCTCGGCGTGATGGCGCTGGTCGCCGGATTCCTCGCGGTGATCGTGCCGCCGGTGGCCACCGAAGTCACCGCGCTCGTGCATGCCATTCCGCATGTGCTGCAACAGATCCAGGACCGCTCGACCTACCTTGGGCGGCTGGAGGCGAAGTACCACGTCGTCTCTAAGGTGCAGTCGGCGCTTTCCGCACGAGGCGTCGGCACCACCGCGGTATCCGGCATCGTCGGTGCGGGTAAATACGTGCTGTCAACGCTGACCTCCACGCTGGCCGTGGTCGCGTTGACGATCTACTTCCTCGCCGGGCTGCCTAACATCGTCGCGGTGGCGTACCGCACTGTCCCCGCCTCGCGCCGCGACCGAGTACGTGCCCTCGGCGACGAGATCCTCACCCAAGTCGGCCGGTACATGCTCGGCTCGGCGCTCAACGCCTCGATCGCAGGGCTCGCCACCTATGTCTGGACTGCTGCCTGGGGCATTCAGTACCCGGCCGCGCTCGGCCTGTTGGTCGCGCTAATGGACATGATCCCGGTCATCGGCTCGACCATCGGCGGTGCGATCGTCACTCTGGTCGCGTTGACCGTGTCAGTGCCCGTAGCCATCGCGACACTGTTGTTCTACATCGGTTTCCGGCTGACCGAGGACTACGTCCTGCTGCCGAAGGTGATGCGGCACGCCGTGGACGTCCCGCCGATCGTCACCGTCGTCGCGGTGCTGGCCGGCGGCTCCCTTCTGGGCATCATCGGGGCGCTGGTCGCGATTCCGACGGCCGCCGCGCTCAAGCTGATCACCGTCGAGGTTCTCATTCCCCGACTCGACCGTCGCTGAGCGAACTGTCGCTGAGCGAGCGGGGTTGAGAGAAGCGCCCTTCAGCAAGCTCGCGTTGAGGCTACACTCGGTGACTGCGTGGTCGCTCGTTAGAGAACAGTGCTCGTGTACGTGTGACGCAGCGAGGCGCAGCGCACTAGGCTAAGTGCGCCATGGATGCAGACTTCGGATGAGTAGCGGCCACATTGAATAGCAGTACTGACCTCGTCGTCCTCGGCGCTGGACCGGCCGGGCTCTCCGCCGCGTGGCGAGCCGCCCGTCGTGGCCTGTCCGTCGTAGTGCTCGACCGCGCCGAGTCGGTCGGCGGGATGGCCGCCTCGTTCGACGTGGCCGGCGTGCGAGTGGATTACGGCAGCCACCGGCTCAACCCGGACATGCCGGCGTACGTGCTCGCCGACCTGCGTTATCTGCTCGCCGGCGACTTGCAGACCCGGTACCGCGACGGTCGCCTGCTGCTGGGCGAAAAGTGGATCGCTTATCCGTTCAAGCCGCGCGAACTGGCCCGGGCGCTGCCCGCCGTGCCGATGGCCCGCGCCGCGTTCGAGGCGATCTCGACCCCGTGGCGCCGCTCTAAGGCTCCTGAGAATCCGGACACCTACGCCGAACTCATGCGCGCGGGCTTCGGCCCGACGCTCTACGAACAGGTGTACGCGCCCTACGCCCGCAAGCTCTGGGGTCTGTCGGGCGACGAGATCGACGCAGACCAGGCGCGCCGCAAGGCCGGTGCACCGACCGCGCTCGCGGCGTTGGTGCGGTCGGTGCGGTCCGCGATGTCCAGCGAATCGCTTGCGTACCTTTACCCGCGCCGCGGTTTCGGCCAGCTGTGCGAGACGCTCGCCGACGCTGCGGTAACTGCGGGCGCGCGGCTGCGGCTTGGCGCGATGGTCGAGCGGCTGGACGTTGGCGAGAGCGACATCGCGGTGCGGCTCGGCCGCTCCGAGCACCACGCGGCGGCGGCCGAGCGTGGTGGCTGGTCAGGGCTCGATCATTGGGAGTCGAGCGGCTGGCTGCGTGCGCGGCATGTCTTCTCCACGCTCCCGCTGCCGCTGCTGGCCCGGATGACCTCGCCGGGCGCGCCGTATGAGGCCGTCGAAGCCAGCGGCAACCTGCGCTTCCGGGCGATCGTGCTGGTGTACGCGGTGCACCGGGGCGGCCGCTGGACCAAGCACGACGTGCATTACATCCCGGCCTCCGACACTCCGGTCAGCCGGATCTCCGAGCCGGCGAACCACCGGATCAATCCCGAGGACCCAGAGGACCGCTCGGTGGTCTGCTTCGAGCTGCCCTGCGACATAGGGGACGAGATCTGGAACGCCTCGGACGAGGACTTGGCGGACGTGATCGGGGATGCCGTAAACCGCACCGGTCTGCCGCCGCTCAGCCTCGAGTGGCTCCAGGTCAAACGGCTGCGCAACGTCTACCCGGTCTATCAGCGCGGCTATCGGGAACATCTGTCCGTGCTTGAGGACTGGGTCGAGAACCTCGGAAACGTGACCACGTTCGGGCGGCACGGCCTGTTCACGCCGGACAACACGCACCACGCGATGGTCATGGGCTACGAGGCCGCCGACGCGCTCGGCTCCGGCAAGTTCGACCATGACCACTGGTCAGCAGCGCGCGACCGCTTCGCTCACCACATCGCCGAAACCTGACCGGCGGCGCCGACCGAGCCACTTCGCCACCCGGCTCGGCCTCGCCCGGCGGACCCTGCCTCCCGGCTCGTGCGAAACCTGACCGCCGCTCACCGCCAAGTCACACCGGTCCCTTACCTCGTTTTTAGGCTGGCCACAGGAAACTGCGGAACAGTGAGGAGCACAGGAGAAGCCGCCGGGGCTGACCGGGATCGCCGGGTCCGATCTGCGTGATCGGCAACGAGGTACCGTCCCCCGCTCCGGACCCTCGGAACGTTCCGGGTCCCGGCGGCCCCTGTCCAAGTGTCGGGGCTGAGACCGGCTGTGTGGAGGGCGTCATGACCGCGCTGGAACTGCCGAATCCTGGCGTCCGCACCGGACGACAGGTCAGCTCTCTACGCGGACGCTGGTCGCTCGCGGCCGGCGGCACCGTCGAGGCCCGAACGCGCGGCCGCCGGTGGAATCCGGCGATGCTGCTTCGGCGCAACGACGTCCGAACGCTTCCGATCCTTTCAGGTGCGCTCATCGTCGGCGATCCGGTACATCTGACGGTGGGTGAGATCGCGGTCGCCGCCGACAAGACGCACTCGGTGCGCCTTACCTTGGCTGAGATCACCGCGCTCGGGAATCGCCGCTACGCGACCGAACTCATCGCCTCTGCCCTCGGTGAAGACGCCGGCCCTGATGAGACGGTGCGCCTTGAGGGTTACGCGGATCGGGTACGCGGTGGCGCGTTGCGGCTCGTGCTCAACGGTCCCGCGCCAAGCGGCCTCGGCCCGGCCGGCACCCGCATTCGGGTATCGGCTGTTTTCGAGCGCTGATTCGTCGAAGTATCAGGCGAAGAGCCGTCAGGTCTCTGCGACGTTCGGGTGCGCACGTGTTCTGATTTCCGCTGCGAACGGTTGCTCCTCGGCCACCCGGAGTTCACCTTTCGTTTGATTGAGCCTGCGAGAAAAGGAGCCAATCGAGCCACTACATCGGAGGCGCACGGCTGGTGGCGGACGGCACATGGCCGCAGCGGGTTTCCGATTGGGGGTAAGTCACCGATGACCAGGTTCTACCGCCCGGACCGGATCGACTACGACGTCGTGGTGCTGGACCAGCAGACCGGGAGCAGCCGCTGGACGACCGCCGGGGTGGAGGTCGTGGACCGGCCGCAGGCGCTGGTCGACGGAGGCGGCTCAATGGCCAGCGACGCCTTCCGCGGCTACGCCGCCTCGGTCGCGTCACGGCTGCGCGACTTCGCCGACCACATCTCGGGTGCGGACCGGATCGGCGCCAACGTGCACCGCTACCAGAGCTACCAGGCGGTGCGCGCGGTTCTGCGCGACGAGCAGGGCCTGGTGCTGGCCGAGGTGCGCTGCGACGGTTCCGTCACGATTCCCGGCGAGCTGGACGAGGACCTGCGCCGGCAGTTCATCGGCATGATCAACGGCTGGCTGCCGATGACGATTCGCGAGGTCGACCGCAGCTCGTACCAGAACGCGCTCGCGTCGCTGGTCAAGGCGCGGCGCGTGGTGGACGCGATGCTGCGCGAGGTGGTGGGGCTGGCAGCCGGCGGTCTTGAGCCGATGCCGTGGGAGAAGGTGGCCGCCGCGATGGGCGTGCCGCCGGAGACCCTGGATTCCTGGTATCGCGCGCCAGACGGCCTCACGAAGTGACTATTGTTTTCCTGACTCGCCGCGCGCTGCGCCCGAGGACCGGCTCTACACCGCTGCCGACCGGTACTCAGGGCCGACTATCTCCAGGGGTTGTGACTTGTCCGGTACCGTGACGTATCTCGAAGCGATCGTGATCGGCCTGGTGCAGGGTGTGGCCGAGCTCTTTCCCGTCTCCAGCCTCGGGCACGCGGTGCTGATCCCGGCCTTCCTCGGTGGCAGCTGGGCGAGCACGCTGGACATGACCGCGGACAAGTCGCCCTACCTGGCGCTGGTGGTCGCGCTGCACGTGGCCACGGCCTGCGCGCTGCTGCTGTTCTTCTGGCGCGACTGGGTCCGGGTGATCAAGGGACTGGTCAGTTCCATCCGCAACCGGCAGATCCAGACTCCGTACGAGAAGCTGGCCTGGCTGCTGATCGTCGGCACCATCCCGGTCGGCCTGGCCGGTCTGGTGCTGGACAAGCTGCTGCGCCAGCACCTGGGCAAGCCGGTATGGGCAGGCGTGTTCCTCGCTATCAATGGGCTGATCCTCATCGGCGCCGAGCGGCTGCGCGGCGGGAGCGCCGCGGCGACCGAGGACGCGGGCGGCTCGGGGCGCAGGGCGGACCGCGGCAGGCGTGGTGACCGGGCGGCGGCGGCCGCGATGGTGAACGGCGGCACCCGGCGCAAGCAGAGCACCGCGACGCTGGAGCCGCAGCGCGAACTGGACCGGCACGGCCGCGAGCTGCCGCCGGAGATCGCCAGCGATGTGCGGCTGGCCAGGCTCTCGCGCGGTACCGCGGTGCAGATCGGCGCGGCGCAGATCCTCGGCCTGTTCCCGGGGCTGAGCCGTTCGGGCGCGACGATCGTGACGGGCCTGTTCAAGGGGCTGCACCACGAGGACGCCGCGCGCTTCGCGTTCCTGCTGGCCACGCCGGTGATCCTGCTGGCCGGCCTGTACAAGCTGCCGGAACTTGCGAAGCCGGAGAACTCGGCCGTGATCGGCCCGGCCATCGCCGGGTCGCTGATCGCGTTCGTGGCCTCGTACATCTCGGTGCGTTTCCTGGTGCGGTACTTCGAGACCAGGACGCTGACACCGTTCGCGATCTACTGCCTCGTGGTGGGCGTCATCTCAGTGGCCCGCTTCGCCTGACGGCTATTGCACCTGACTCCTGCTGCACCTGGCTCTTGCCGCGCCTGATCGTTGCTGCGCCTGAGCGTTAGGACGCGGCGCGAGCGCGGGCCGCGGCCTGCATTTCCGCCATCGCGTTCGGGCAGCCGAGGCCCGGTGACTGGCGCAGCTTGCCGGCGATGACGCCCATCGCGCGGCCGACGACCTCGATCTCCTCCGGAGACATCAGGTCTATGAACAGCTCGCGCACGTCGTCCACGTGTCCGGGAGCGGCCGAGCGCATCAGCGCCCAGCCCTGCTCGGTGATGACCGCGAACGCGCCGCGCCGGTCCGAGGGGCAGTCCTGCCTTTCGACGAGCCCGGACTTCTCCATGCGGCCGATCTGGTGCGAGAGCCGGCTCTTCGACAGCGAGGTGCGGTTGGCCAGCTCGGTCATCCGCAGCTTGCCTTCCGCCGACTCGGAGAGCTCCACCAGCACCTGATAGTCGGTCAGGTTCAGGTCGTGCCGATCGTGCAGCCGGTCCTCGAGCTGCGCCGGAAGCAACCGCATGACTTCGAGCCAGGCGCGCCAGGTCTGCTGCTCGGCGTCGGACAGCCAGCGCGGCTCGGCGACCGTGGCCGCCGTGCCGCCCGCTGCGGTACGCGTGTCTTCCAGGCTCATGTCTCCATGATACCTTGCAGTAGTTGAACTATGAACATTTTATTCGCTGGAAGGATGTACCGCCGCGCGCTCTCGGCTCGGCGAGTCCGCTCCAGCCTCGCTGATCTCGCCGGTCTGCGTTTCGACGTCGGCGACGGCCGCAGGTGCGGCGGTAGTCAGCGCCTCCTCGGCGGCCCGATCCGGCATCTCGCCCGCCGCCTTCTCGATCTCCAGCAGCGATTCGCTGTGCAGTTCCCGTTCGGCTGCGGCCTTTCCGCCACGCAGCCCGAACAACCGCTTCGACAGCAACAGGTACAGCACGGCGACCACGTTGAGGGCAAAGGTGGCGATCTTGAACGCGGACTGCTTGCTGATGATCTCGTGGATCTCGATCGGCAGGAACGCGGCGGTGGCCACCACGGCGAAGTACTCGCCCCAGCGTTTGGCCAGCCACAGGCCGACCGCCTCGATCAGTTCGATCACCGCGTAGGCGGCCAGCAGGAGCGCGACGACGGTGAGAGTGGAGTGTTTGTAGTTGAAGGACTTGCGGATCGTGTCGACGATCGAGGAATGATCCAGGTCGTAGCCCCAGTGCGTGGCCAGCGGCCTGAACAGGGTGAGGTCCTTCTCGAACAGCTGCGACAGCGCGCCCTGCGAGTTCTCGAACCGCCACACCGCGTAGGCCGCCGCGCCGACCAGGAAGAAGCGGAACACCCGCTCGACCGCGAGCAGCCGCATGATCAGCAGCGAACGCAGCGCCTTGCCGCGCGGAACCACCGGGGCGTCGGTCGCCGGGCCGGTCGCCTTCGGCGTCTCAAGCACGAAGTCGCCGCACCGCAGGCAGCGCCAAGCCGGCCCGAGCGCCGTCTCGGCCTTGATCCGGTCGCGGTACTCCGGTTCGACGGGCTCGTAGAGGACGTGCCCCCGCCGCGCGCAATGGCGCCTGTTCCAATCCATGGCCACACAGATTAGGTGCCGGGGCGCGGCTGTGACAGGAGTCTCGCCAAGCCGTGCACTTTTTCCCGACCAGCCGTCGGTAAGATGGTCTCGCGCAAGCCGCGCCTCCCGCTCTCAGCGCTGATCCGTCAAGGACGCTGAACTATCAAGGATCACCTATGCCCGAAACGGCCACGATCATGAACAACACCGGCCAAAGGAACACGTTCAGCCGGTACTTCCTGCCGGTCTCGCTCGCCGAGGGCGCCTCCTTCCTCCTCCTGCTGTGCGTGGCCATGCCGCTTAAGTACGCGGCCGGCCTGCCGATCGCCGTGACGATCATGGGGACGATTCACGGCCTGCTGTTCATCGGCTACGTCCTGCTGGCGCTCGACGGCTGGCGTCGGCAGCGCTGGAGCATCAAGCGCGTCGTCTGGGTGCTGGTGATGTCCGTCCTGCCGACCGGGGCGTTCTTCGCCGAGCGCTCGGTACGTGCCGAGCTGTCGCAGCCCATCACCGCTCCCGAGCCGGTCGCCGCCTAACGTTCCCCCGGCCGCCGCTCCCGCTGTCCGCTCCGCTCCAGGTTTCCACCACCGGCGCGCAACACACCGTCCCAATCCTTGGGATGCCTGGTCCGCGCCCCGGACCGGGTGGGAGGATATTCCCCGCGAGTAACAAGCGGAATCGGCGTACGACGAGCGACAGGCAAGGAGCCGACCATGCCGGCATTGCGGTCACGCACCTCGACTCACGGACGGAACATGGCCGGCGCGCGGGCGCTGTGGCGGGCCACCGGCATGGCCGAGTCGGACTTCGGCAAACCGATCGTCGCGATCGCCAACTCGTTCACCCAGTTCGTGCCGGGCCACGTGCACCTGCGCAACGTCGGCGAGATCGTGGCCGAGTCGGTTGTCGGCGCCGGGGGTGTGGCCAAGGAGTTCAACACGATCGCGGTCGACGACGGCATCGCGATGGGCCACGGCGGCATGCTCTATTCGCTGCCTTCCCGCGAGCTGATCGCCGACGCGGTCGAGTACATGGTCAATGCGCACTGCGCCGACGCGCTGGTGTGCATCTCCAACTGCGACAAGATCACCCCCGGCATGCTGATGGCCGCGCTGCGCCTCAACATCCCGACCGTGTTCGTCTCCGGCGGACCGATGGAGGCCGGGCAGGCGCACATCCGCGACGGCGTGGCCTACGACAAGCTCGACCTGATCGACGCCATGTCGGCGGCCGCGGACGAGAACGTGTCCGACGACACCCTCGACACCATCGAGCGCTCCGCCTGTCCGACCTGCGGCTCCTGCTCCGGGATGTTCACCGCGAACTCGATGAACTGCCTGGTCGAAGCGCTCGGCCTCGGGCTGCCCGGCAATGGCTCGACCCTGGCCACGCACGCCAAGCGGCGCGCCCTGTTCGAGCGGGCCGGATCCCTGGTCATCGAGCTGGCCAAGCGTTACTACGAGCAGGACGACGAGTCGGTCCTGCCGCGCGCGATCGCCACTCCCGCCGCGTTCGGCAACGCGATGGCGCTCGATGTGGCGATGGGCGGCTCGACGAACACCGTGCTGCACCTGCTGGCCGCCGCGCAGGAGGCCGGGGTCGGTTTCGGGCTCAAGGAGATCGACGCGACCAGCCGCCGGGTGCCGTGCATCGCGAAGGTGGCCCCGAACAAGGCCTCGCTGAGTAAGACGTATTACATGGAGGACGTGCACCGGGCCGGCGGCATCCCGGCGATCCTCGGTGAGCTGAACCGGGGCGGATTGCTCGACGATTCGGTGCACGCGGTGCACTCCCCGACCCTGACCGCCTGGTTGAACCAGTGGGACGTGCGCGGCGGCAAGGCCGACGACGAGGCATTCGAGCTCTTCCACGCGGCGCCGGGCGGCGTGCGCACGACGGAGCCGTTCTCCACGGAGAACCGCTGGTCCTCGCTGGACACCGATGGGGAGAACGGCTGCATCCGCGCCGTCCCGCACGCCTACACCAAGGACGGCGGCCTGGCAGTGCTCTGGGGCAACATCGCGGCCGACGGCGCGGTGGTGAAGACGGCGGGCGTCGCCGAGTCGATCTGGAGCTTCCGCGGCCCGGCGCGCGTGTTCGAGTCGCAGGAGCAGGCGGTCGAGGCGATCATGGGCAACCAGATCGTCGCGGGCGATGTGGTGGTCATCCGCTACGAGGGCCCGAAGGGCGGGCCGGGCATGCAGGAGATGCTGTACCCGACCGCGTTCCTCAAGGGCAAGGGCCTCGGCGCGAAGTGCGCGCTGATCACCGATGGCCGGTTCTCCGGCGGGACCTCGGGTCTCTCGATCGGCCACGTCTCCCCCGAGGCGGCGGCCGGCGGCATGATCGCGCTGGTCGAGGAGGGCGACGAGATCGCGATCGACATCCGGGACCGCTCGATCACGCTGGATGTGCCCGACGAGGTGCTGGCCGCCCGTCGCGCCGCGCTGGAGGCCGGGAACGGCTACCGCCCGGCCGACCGTGACCGCCCGATCTCGCTGGCGCTCAAGGCGTACGCGCTGCTGGCCACCTCGGCGGCGACCGGAGCCGTGCGCGACCGGGCGCTGCTCGAAGGCTGAGTCAGGCCGCACGCGACCTACGAGGCGCGCGGCCACCTGCAAGGAGAAAGACGGTCCGATGCCGAACCAGGCCAGCCAGGGTGGCCGCCTGCCCTTCGATCCGGTCGAGCGGGCCTTTTCGTTGTGGCAGCAGCGCTGGGGCACGTCTACCTCGATGCTCGCGGTGACCTCGCTGATGCGCGCGCATCAGCTGGTGCTCGCCGAGGTGGACGCGATCGTCAAGCCCTACGATCTGACCTTCGCCAGATACGAGGCGCTGGTGCTGCTCACCTTCAGCCGGCGCGGTTCGCTGCCGCTCTCGAAGATCGGCGAGCGGCTCCAGGTGCATCCGACCTCGGTGACCAACATCGTGGACCGGCTGACCAAGTCGGGCCTGGTCGCGCGCAAGCCCAACCCGGAGGACGGCCGCGGCGTGCTCGCCGAGATCACGCCCGACGGCCGGGTGGTGGTGGAGAAGGCGACGGCCGACCTGATGGCCGCTCAGTTCGGCCTGGACGCGCTGGACTCGGACCAGCACCGTGCGCTGTTCGAGACGCTGCGCACGCTGCGCCTCGCCGCCGGCGATTTCACCGAGACGGACCTCACCGACGCCGGCATCACCGAATCGGGCGAGTAACCACCGATCGAGCCCTCATCGACCGCGCCGCGTCGACAGATATTAGGACGTCCTAGTACTTTGGACGCATGGATGACGCGAGCATCGCGGCGGGCCGGGAGCGTTGGCAGGCGGCCTACGACAAGGCGGCGAAGACCGACCGAGACACCACCACCATCTCCGGCAACGAAACGGAGCCGGTCTACGGCCCGCCTCCGGGCTCTGTCGTTCCCGGTTTCGAGCAGATCGGCTGGCCCGGCGACTATCCGTACACGCGAGGGCTGTACCCGACCGGCTATCGCGGGCGTCCGTGGACGATCCGCCAATTCGCCGGCTTCGGTAACGCCGCGCACACCAACGAGCGCTTCCGAGCCATCCTCGCTGCCGGCGGCGGCGGATTGTCCGTCGCGTTCGACATGCCGACGCTGATGGGCCGCGACTCGGACGACCCGCGCTCGCTCGGCGAGGTCGGGCACTGCGGCGTCGCGATCGACTCGGCCGCGGACATGGACGTGCTGTTCGGCGGCATCCCGCTGGGCGATGTGACCACCTCGATGACGATCAGCGGACCGGCCGTCCCGGTGTTCTGCATGTACGTCGTCGCCGCGGAACGCCAGGGCGTCGAGATCGGCAAGCTCAACGGCACGTTGCAGACTGACATCTTCAAGGAGTACATCGCGCAGAAGGAGTGGCTGTTCCCGCCGGAGCCGCACCTTCGCCTCATCGGCGACCTGATGGAGTACTGCGCGCAGGGCATCCCCGCGTACAAGCCGCTCTCGGTCTCCGGCTATCACATCCGCGAGGCGGGATCCACGGCGGCGCAGGAACTGGCCTACACGCTGGCGGACGGGTTCGGCTATGTGGAACTCGGGCTCTCCCGCGGCCTGGACATCGACGTCTTCGCCCCGGGCCTCTCCTTCTTCTTCGACGCGCATATCGACTTCTTCGAGGAGATCGCGAAGTTCCGCGCGGCGCGCCGGATCTGGGCCCGCTGGCTGCGCGACGTCTATGGCGCGAAGACGGCGAAGGCGCAGTGGCTGCGCTTCCACACTCAGACGGCAGGGGTCTCACTCACCGCGCAGCAGCCGGAGAACAACATCGTCCGCACCGCGATCGAGGCGCTGGCGGCCGTGCTCGGCGGCACCAACTCGCTGCACACCAACGCGCTCGACGAAGTGCTCGCGCTGCCCTCCGCTAAGGCGGCCGAGATCGCCGTGCGCACCCAGCAGGTCATCCTGGAGGAGACCGGTGCGGCGAACGTGGCCGACCCGCTCGGCGGCTCCTGGTACATCGAGGCGCTCACCGACCGGATGGAGGCCGAGGCGGAGGCGATCTTCCAGCAGATCAAGGACCTCGGGCGGGACGGTTCGGTGACCTCGGGTCTGCTGCGCGGCATCGACGAGGGCTACTTCACCGGCCAGATCGCAGAGGCCTCGTTCCAGTATCAGCGGGCCGTTGAGAAGGGTGAGAAGCGGATCGTCGGGGTCAACGCGCACACCGAGACCATCGAGGCGCCGCTCGAAATCCTGCGCGTCTCGCACGAGGTCGAACTGGAGCAGAACCGGGTGCTCGCCGAGCGCCGCGCCAAGCGGGACGACGAGGCGGTGCGCTCGACGCTCGCCGTGTTGCGCGACGGTGCGACGAAGGAGGGCGTGAACCTGATTCCGCCGATGCTCGACGCGGTCCGCGCGGAGGCGACGCTCGGCGAGATCTGCGGCGTGCTCAAGGACGTCTACGGTACGTACACCGAGCCGGCCAGGTTCTGACGCTGCGCTAGATTCAGATTCCCGGCTAGCTGCCGATGCCCGGCCGCACGCTCAGCGCGGCCGGGCATCGGCATCAGAGCTCGAACGGCTGGCCGAGGGTCATCTTCGAGAACGGCGCGCCGGTACCCGGTCCCGCGCCCGGATTCTCGGACAGCAGCATGCCGAGGAAGTCGTTGCCGACCTGGCTGAGCATCGCGTCATGAATCGGCGAGACCCGGTTCGGCTTCAGCTCCCTGACGTAGTCGATCAGGTCGCCGGTCCGCGTCCACGGGCCGTGCGAGGGAACGAGCAGCAGGTCGATCGGCACGTTCGGGTTGGTCAGCGCGTCGCCGGGATGAAAGACGCTGCCGCCGATCAGGAAGCCGGTGTTGCGGACGGTTGGGATGTCCCGGTGGATCGGGTCGTGCCACTCGCCGTAGCACTGAACTTCGATGCCGCCCGCCGTGAACGTGGATCCGTCGCCAACTACGTGCACGGTGGCCGGGGTGCCCTCGGCCTGGGCGGCGACCGAGCTGTTCGTCCACACCTCGATCTGCGGCTTCTTCGCCAGCGCGGCTCTGACCGCGTCTTCGGCGAGGTGGTCCAAGTGCTCGTGCGTGATGAGCACGCCGTCGGCATCATCGAGCGCTGCGGCGAGCGCCTGCTGCTCGCAGAAGACGCCTGGATCGACGACCAGCGTGTAGCCGTCCTGCTCGATGCGGAGCCCGGCGTGACCCAACCACGTGATCTGCATGTCCGTCACTTTCTTTCGCGTTCGCCCTAAGGCCTGGTGCGGGAGTGACGCTAGCTCAGGAAGCGCTCCAGCGCCTCGCGGGCGCGGCCGCTTGACGCGGCCGTCTCGGCGAGCGCTCGGGCGAGCGTGTTGATCCACTCGTCCAGTCCCACCTGTTGCCGGGAGAGCACGATGCCGCGCACCTCCTTGCACACCTCACCGGTCATCCGGCCGCGATCCATCCGCAGGCCGAGCCGCTGCTCGCCGAGTGCCACGTCGATGTTGGTGACCGCGCCCTCGCGGCCGGCCATCCGGTCCGCCATAGTCCGCTTGCGCTCGACCTGTACCGCGCCCGCCGGTAGCGAGTCGGCCAGCGTCACCGACAGCACCTTCGCGTACAGTTCCAGATCCGCGGTATCCCGGCGCAGCGCGGCCGCCAGCAGTTCGACGTCCATGCCGCGGTCCAAGCCGGCGCCGGCTCCGCTTTCGTCGGCGGGAACCAGCTCGTGTGATTCGTATTCAGCCATGTCTTCCCGGTTCCGACTCAGGCGTCGAGGCTCAGCACCATACTCGGGCGGTCGATCACGTGGTCCGCGCGCAGCGGCCGTACCGCGGTGCCGATGGCGAAGAACTCGGTGGTGTGCGAGCCCCAGGTATGCGAGTGCTGACGCAGCTGCACCGCGACGATGCCCTCAGCGTCCAGCGCCTCCGCCTCTGCCTGCATCCGGCTCATCGCCAGCTCGCGCGCGTCGTAGAGCGCCTGGGTGAACTGCTCGATCTCCACGTTCCGGCCCGCGTTCCCGACCACCTGGCCGAAGCGCTGGTGCGCGACGTGGTAGACGCAAGATCCCATCACCATATCAAGGGGCGCATACCCGGCCCGGATCAGGGTCCAGAAGTCCTGGCCGGAGAGGTCCGAGGTGAACGGCTTGTTCTTGTTGTTGCGCCAGTGGCCGTGCTGTCCGGGGTCCGCGCCGTCCGCCTTGACCGCCGTGCCGACCGCGATGAATTCGGCGATGTCGTTGCCGAACTCCTTGAACTCCACGTCCAGCCGCACCCCGACGATGCCGTCCGCGCCCAGCGCGCTGGCCTCCGCCTCCATCCGGCTCATCGCCAGCTCGCGGGCGTGGTACATGGCCTGGGACAGGACGGTCATCTCCTGGTTCTTCGACCAGCGGCCCAACTGCAGGCCCACGTGGTAGATCGAGGAGCCGAGCACCAGGCCGAGCGGCCGGAACCCGGCCTCGCGCACCAGCAGGAACTCGTTCACCGTCAGGTCCGAGGTGAAGATCGAGCCCTGGCCGGGACGCAGCTGGGCGAGCCGGCGCATCGCGTCCTCGGGCACGCCCTGCGCGACCAGGTCCCCGGCCTCCTGCTGGATGGACTGATCGGTCATCCTCAACGCCCCCGATTCAGGGTCATGATGCTAAGCGGTGGCTTGAGCCCGGTGCCGCCGGGCCTGCGGTCGAAGCGGGCGATCGACGTGCCGACGAACTCGGCCTCGGCGATGTGGTCACGCTGGTTCTCGTACGACGGGCACTCGCGCTCGCGGATGCGCAGCTGCATCTCGTCGACCACGATCCCGTCCCCGCCGTGCGCCTTCGCGTCGAGCTGGAGCTGGTAGCGGGCATCGTGCCGGGCGTGGTTGATCAGCTGCGTATAACCATCGACCTCCTGGTTACCCGCGGTCCAGCGCAGCTGTCCGTAGGTGCGCCAGTCGTCGTGCCTGGTCGCGATCGAGATGCCGAGCACAAGCCCGGTCGGCACCCAGCCGCCGTGCAGCAGCTTGGCGAACTCCTGGCCGGTGACGTGCGAGGTGAACGGCCTCGCCGGGCGACTCTTGGAGCGGGCACGCACCGCCGTGCCGAGCGCGGTGAACTCCATGCCGCCGGCCGAGAAGTGCCCGACGCGCAGCTTCACCCCGACGATCCCGTCGCCGCCGAGCGCCTTGCATTCGGCGATGGCCCGGGCCAGCGCCAGCCGCCGCGCGCCGTACATCGTGCGCACGAGCTGGGAGAAGGGGGCGTACGCGGAGGAGGAGACCTCGGTGCCGCCGAAGAACGACCACGCGCCCGAGCAGCCCCAGCGCCCGGCGTACCCGATGTGGAACACCGCCGTGCCGAGCACCTGGCCGACCGGGTCGAAACCGGCGCCGGTGATGGCCGCGAACTCCTGCGTGCTCAGCGCGGAGCCCCAGGTGTGGCTCTCACGGATCTCGGCCATCCGCGCACGAGCCACCTCGGGAAGGGCGGCGTCCAGCTGTTCTGGCATCAGACCCCCGGTCGGAGACGGAAGTGCGCTCTCTCGCAGCGTATGACATCGCGGGCTTGTGTGAACACGAAGCCAGGCGCGAGGTTATTCGCCGAGGTCGGGCACGGTGCCGTGTGTCGCGCTCGGCGTCGCTCTTGGGAGGGGATCAGTCGAAGACGGCTTTGCCTGGGCCGTGTTCGATGAAGGACTGCATGCCGGTGCTCCGGTCCGGCGTCGCGAACAGCGCGGCGAACTGCGCCCGCTCGATCTCCAAGCCGGTGGCCAGATCCGTCTCCAGACCGCGGTCGATCGCGTCCTTCGCGGCGCGCAGCGCGAAGGCCGGTCCGGCGGCCAATTCGGCGGCCCAGGCCAGCGCGGTCGGGTAGACCTCCTCGGGCGCGACGACGCGGTCCGCGAGGCCGATCCGCAGCGCCTCCTCGGCGTCGACCATCCGTCCGGTGAAGACCAGGTCCTTGGCCCGGGCGGGGCCGATTAGGCGGGAGAGCCGCTGCGTGCCACCGGCTCCGGGGATGAGGCCCAGCTTGATCTCCGGCTGCCCGAACCTGGCGTCGGCGGCGGCCACCCGCAGGTCCGCGCACAACGCCAGCTCGCAGCCGCCGCCGAGCGCGAAACCGGTGACTGCCGCGATGACCGGCTTCGGGATGCGCGCGATCGCGGTGAAGGAGTCTTGAAGAGTGCCCGAGCGCTGCACCATGTCGGTGTAGGAGAGAGCGGCCATCTCCTTGATGTCCGCTCCGGCCGCGAACGCGATCGGACCGCCGTAGAGCACCACGGCGCGCAGGTCCGGGTTGGCGGTCACCTGCTGGGCTGCCTGCCTCAGCTCGGCCTGCACGTGCGAATCCAGCGGGTTCAGCTTCGGCCGGTCGATCCGGATGGTGGCGACCCGCGGCGTATCGGGCGCGATCTCGATCCGGACATACTCGGCGCGCCACAGGACCTGCGCGCCCAGCGCGTTGTCCTTGTCGCCCGACGTCGCGCCCTCGTTCGGCTCAGTCAACGCTGACACTCCCTTGGATCACCGTCCGCCTGCACCGTTCATCCAACCACGGCCGGTCAGCCGCCGAATTTCCGGGGCCATGAGGTTCTTCACGACCCGTCAAAAGGCACAATGGACACCATGAGTGACCAAGTTGGCGATCCGCACCACACCGAGCACTGGGACCGGCCCTGGCCCGGTACCTGGCATCCGCTCGGTGCTCGCCACGACGGACAAGGCGTCAATTTCGCGCTCTGGGCGGCGGGAGCCGAAAGCGTCGAACTGTGCCTGTTCGACGATGGCGGTGGCGAGAGCCGGATCCCGCTGACCGAATCCACCTTTCACGTCTGGCACGGCTACCTGCCGGGCATCGAGCCCGGTCAGCGTTACGGCTTTCGGGTGCACGGGCCCTGGGATCCGTCGCGCGGCCGCCGCTGGAACGCGGACAAGCTGCTGCTCGATCCGTACGCGCGGGCGCTGGAAGGCGAGTTCGTCCTCGACGACGCGGTGTACGCGCATGTGAAGCACGGTTCGACCGCCAACTCGAACGCCCCGGACGACCGCGATTCGGCACCGTACGTTCCGCAGGGCATCGTGACCGGCCGGGTCGACGTCGATACCGGCACGCCACCGCGTACGCCGTGGGCCGAGACGATCATCTACGAGCTTCACGTCCGCGGCTACACCATGCGCCATCCAGCTGTGCCTGATGAGCTGCGCGGTACGTATGCAGGACTGGCGCATCCGGCTGTCATCGAGCATCTCGTCCATCTGGGCGTTACCGCGGTCGAGCTGCTGCCGATTCACCACTTCGTCTCGGAACCGCACCTCCTAGAGCGCGGGCTCGGCAACTACTGGGGCTACAACTCGATCGGCTACTTCGCTCCGCACGCGCCCTACTCGGCGGCGGCCCGGCGCGGCGAGCGCGGCGGCCAGGTGCGCGAATTCAAGGAGATGGTCGCGGCGATGCACGCGGCCGGCATCGAGGTCATCCTCGATGTGGTCTACAACCACACCGCCGAGGGCGGCGGCGATGGACCGACGCTGTGCTTCCGCGGCATCGACAACGAGAGCTACTACCGGCTCGACGAGAAGAACCCGAGCCGGTATGCCGACTACACCGGCTGCGGTAACACGCTCAACGTCGTACAACCGCACGTGCTTCAGCTGATCACCGATTCGCTGCGGTACTGGGTCACCGAGATGGGCGTGGACGGATTCCGCTTCGACCTCGCCTCCGCCCTCGCCCGCTCCTTCCACGACGTGGACAAGCTCTCCGCCTTCCTCACCGTCATCGCGCAGGATCCGGTGCTCCAGCAGGTGAAGCTGATCGCCGAGCCCTGGGACGTCGGCGAGGGCGGCTATCAGGTCGGCGAGTTCCCGCCGCTGTGGACGGAGTGGAACGACAAGTTCCGCGACACGGTCCGGGACTTCTGGCGCGGCGCGCGCACCGACGTGCGCGACCTGGCCTACCGCCTGTCCGGCTCCTCAGACCTCTACCAGGACGACGGACGACGACCGTACGCATCGATCAACTTCGTTACCGCACACGACGGTTTCACGATGCGCGATCTGGTCACCTACGACCACAAGCACAACGAGGCGCACGGCGAGAACAACCGCGACGGCACCAACGACAACCGCTCCGCGAACTACGGCGTCGAGGGCGAGTCGGACGATGAGGCCGTCAACCAGGTGCGACGGCGGCAGATCCGTAACCTGATGACGACTCTGGTGCTGGCCACCGGCGTGCCGATGATCGTCGCGGGCGACGAGTTCGGCCGGACGCAACAGGGCGACAACAACGCGTACTGCGTCGACAACGAGGTCAGCTGGGTCGACTGGTCGCTGCTGGAGAAGGGCGAATGGTCCAGCCTGTTGGATCTGACCCGGCGTCTGATCCACCTGCGCAAACGGCATCCGGTGCTGCGCCAGCGCGTGTTCTTCTCGGGCCAGCCCGCACATCCGGGCGGCCTGCAGGACATCGCCTGGTTCCGGCCGGACGGCGAGGAGATGACCGACGGCGACTGGTTCGCGCCAGCCGCCGGCCTCGGGGTGTACCTCTCCGGGCAGGACATCCGCGGGCGGGGGAACCACGGCGAGCGGATCATCGACGACAGCTTCTTGCTGCTGGTGCACGCCGGGGCCGAGGAGCTGGAGTTCGTGCTGCCAGGCGATCCGTGGGCGCGTTGGTACCACAGCGTGATCGATACGACCCTGGAAGGCGACCCCGGCGCGCGAGACAACGTCACCTACGGCGGCGGGCTGCCGGTCACGCTCGTCCCGCGATCGCTGATGCTGCTGCGCGCGGATCCGGAGGCGTGGTCAGCGACCTGACACCAGGTCGGCTTTCGAGGGTGCGTGCATCGCGGCGGTGCTCCGGACGTATCCGGAGCACCGCCGCAGTTGTCACGTCAGCGCATGAACGTGTCGCCGCTGCCTTCGCCCGAGGACGAGACGGTCACCGGCGTCGGCAACACGGCGAGCCCAAGCTCCGCGGGCGTGGACAGCATCGGATGCTTCGGTACCGCACGCACCGTGTACCCGAACGGTCCGGACCGGTCCAGCTCCACGACGCCCTCGTAGCGGTTGCGGCCGAGGTCGTCCACGCCGTTCAACTCCAGCGCGACCGTGTGCGTGTCCCGCAACTGGTCCCGCTCGTCGACCCGACCATAAACCGCCTGGACTTCCAGGTCGTCCGGCGTGATCGAGCCGAGCTGCACCAGCGCGCGAACCCGCAACGAGCCGCCGAGCCGAGGGGCGCCCTCGCCGCTGCCATCGCTGTCGGCGACCGCGTCCACGTGCTCGATCGCCAGCTCCGGCCAGCTCGCCTTGATCCGCTCCGTCCACGCGGCCAGCTCGATCGCGCTGCGGTATCCATCCGCCGATACCGCACGCGAGGACGTCGCGGCCGGGACGTACAGCTGCTGCACGTAGTCCCGCACCATCCGGCTGGCCAAGACCTTGGGGCCGAGCGTGCTCAGCGTGTGTCGCACCATCTCGATCCAGCGCGTCGGCAGACCGGCCGCGTCACGGTCGTAGAAGCGGCGGCTCACCGAGGTCTCGATGAGGTCGTAGAGCGCCGCGGCCTCAAGCTCGTCGCGCCGGTCCGGGTCGTCGACGCCGTTCGCGGTCGGGATCGCCCAGCCGTTCTCGCCGTCGAACCACTCGTCCCACCAGCCGTCCCGGATGGACAGGTTCAGCCCGCCGTTGAGCGCCGACTTCATCCCGGAGGTGCCACAGGCCTCCAGCGGCCGCAGCGGGTTGTTGAGCCACACATCGCAGCCGGGCAGCAGCGACTGGGCCATCGCCATGTCGTAGTTCGGCAGGAAGACGATCCGGTGCCGCACGTTGTGCTCGTCGGCGAACCGCACCAGCTCCTGGATCAGCCGCTTGCCGCCCTCATCGGCCGGGTGCGCCTTTCCGGCGATCACCAGCTGGATCGGGCGCTGCGGGTTGAGCAGCATCGAAGCGAGCCGCTCGCGGTCGCGCAGCATCAGGGTCAGCCGCTTGTAGGAGGGCACCCGGCGCGCGAAGCCGATGGTGAGCACCTCCGGATCGAGCACGTCGGCGGTCCAGCCCAGCTCGGCCTCCGAGGCGCCGCGAGCGATCCAGGACTCCTTGACCCGGCGCCGTGCCTCGTCGACCAACGCGGCGCGCAGCACGCAGCGGATTTCCCAGATCGTCTTGTCAGACAAGCGGTCCACGGCTTCGAAGGGCTCGTCGGCGAGCGCGCCGGGGCCGAGTTCCCGCTCGACCAGTTCGAAGACCGCCGGGTGCACCCAGGTCTCCGCGTGCACGCCGTTGGTGATCGAGGTGATCGGCACCTCCGGCGGGTCGAAGCCCGGCCACAGCCCGCCGAACATCTCCCGGGAGACCTCGCCGTGCAGCACCGAGACGCCGTTGGCCCGCTGCGCGAGCCGCAGGCCCATCACGGCCATGTTGAAGCAGCCCGGGTCGCCGCCGGGGAAGTCCTCGGCGCCGAGCCCGAGGACGTTCTCCATCTGCACGCCCGGGGACTGGTTGTCGCCGCCGAAGTGCTCAGCGACCAGGTCGTGCGAGAAACGGTCGATGCCGGCCGGGACCGGGGTGTGCGTGGTGAACAGGGTGCCGGCTCGGACCGCGGCCAGCGCGGCGCCGAAGTCGAGGCCGTGTTCCTCCGACAGCTCCCTGATTCGCTCGATGCCGAGGAACCCGGCGTGGCCCTCGTTGGTGTGGTAGACCTCGGGCTGCGCAGTGCCGGTGAGCCGGCAGTAGGCCCGCACGGCCCGGATGCCGCCGATGCCGAGCAGCATCTCCTGGTGCAGCCGGTGCTCGCTGGAACCGCCGTAAAGCCGGTCGGTGATCTCGCGGCCGCCGTCCGCGTTGTCCTCGATGTCGGTGTCGAGCAGCAGCAGCGGCACCCGGCCGACCTGCGCCAGCCAAACCTGCGCGACCAGTTCACGCAGCCCGGGCAGCCCGATGGTGACGCGCACGGCGGTTCCGTCGGCCTCGCGCAGCCGGGTCAGCGGCAGGTTGTCCGGGTCGATCAGCGGATAGGTCTCGAGCTGCCAGGCGTCACGGGAGAGCGACTGGCGGAAGTAGCCGTGCTTGTACAGCAGGCCGACGCCGATGATCGGCACGCCCAGGTCGGAGGCGGCCTTCAGGTGGTCGCCGGCCAGGATGCCGAGGCCGCCGGAGTACTGCGGCAGCACGGCGGTGATTCCATATTCCGGGGAGAAGTAGGCGATCGCGCGGGGGGCGTCGGTCAGCGTCTGGTACCACTTCGGCTCGGTCAGGTATGCGCGCAGGTTCGCGGCCGCGTCGGCGATCCGCGCGGTGAACCGGCCATCGGCGGCCAGCACGGCCAGCCGCTCGGTGCGCACCGCGCCGAGCAGGCGCACCGGGTCGCCGCCGACCGCCTCCCACTGCCCGGGGTCCACCGCGGCGAACAGGTCTCGGGTGGGTGCGTGCCAGGACCAGCGGAGGTTCGCCGCCAGTTCGGCGAGCGGCGCGAGCGGTTCGGGAAGCACGGTGCGGACGGTGAAGCGTCGGATAGCCCTCATGCTTCGGGACAGTAGCGGCTGGTCACCGGGTTTCGCGACATGGTGGCTCAGGTTCGCGGGCGGAGCGCTGCCGTGCACTCCCGAACGCCCCCCGGCTGAGTTGCGGTCTGGTAACACGCTGGCCGAACCGGTTGCCGAGCTGTAACCGGTCCTACACCGCGGCTTTGGGCCAAGACCGGCCGAGACTGAAGAGGGCCGAAAGCGTGCCGTCGCCCCTCGCGTCGCGTGCAACGCGAGAAATCGGATATGAATCCCGCATGAGCATCGGACGCATCCCCATCGTCGACGTCCAGCCGCGGATCCTCGACGGCGCCCGGCCCGCCAAAGCGGTGCCCGGCGAGCTGTTCACCGTAACCGCGACCGTCTTCCGAGAAGGGCACGACGCGGTCGCCGCGAACGTGGTGCTGACCGGCCCTGACGGCGAACGCGGCGCGTGGGCCCCGATGCGCGAGCTGGCTCCCGGCACCGATCGCTACGGCGCGCAAGTGGTCGCGGACCGGCGCGGGGAGTGGACGTTCCACGTGGAGGCGTGGTCCGATCCGCTGTCCACCTGGTATCACGCGGCCCGGGTGAAGATCCCGGCCGGTATCGACATCGAGCTGGTCTTCGAGGACGGCGCGCGGTTGCTTGAGCGTGCCGCGGCGGCTGACGCGGTGACAGGTCCCGCTGCTGCGCGCGCCGCGCGCCAGCGTGCCGAAAATCACAGCCGTGCCGAACATCACAGAAATGGCACAGATGGAGTAGACACCGTCACCCACACGCGCCGCACGACCCCCACGAGCCCCCCTGGTGCTTCCGATGCTTCTGTTGCCTCAAGTGAGGTAAGGGGTGCGAGTGGCTCTGGTGGTTCCAGCGCCTCGATCTCCGCGCGCGCGGCGGCCACCGAAGCGGTCATCGAACGCGTCGTCCAGGCGACGCTGGACGATCTTGCGGACCGGGCGCGCCGATCGGACGCCGCGGCTGTGGACGGCGACCGGTCCGCTTCCGCGCCGGCGCAGCCCGCCGACCCTGACGTGGAACTGCTTCTGACGACCGCTCAGCTGCTGCGCGACGTCGATGTTCCGGCCGAGGCCAGGCTGGCCGCGATGGAGCAGATCGAACTGCACCGCGCCCTCGCCGCGCGTCCCGTGCGCGACCTGCTGACCGAGAGCGAGCGCTACCCGCTGCGGGTTGATCGGGCCCGTGCCCTGTTCGGGTCCTGGTACGAGATGTTCCCGCGCTCAGAGGGCGCGCAGGTGGACTCGACCGGCGCCACCCCTCCCGTCTCCGGAACGCTGCGCACCGCCGCCGAACGGCTGCCCGGCATCGCGGCGATGGGCTTCGACGTGGTCTACCTTCCGCCGGTCCACCCGATCGGCACCGCCTACCGCAAAGGCCCGAACAACTCCACGACCGCCGGTCCGTGGGACGTCGGCTCGCCGTGGGCCATCGGCGCGACTGACGGCGGCCACGACGCGATCCACCCGGACCTGGGCACCTTCGCCGACTTCGATTACTTCGTGGACCGGGCCGGCAAGCTGGGCATCGAGGTGGCGCTGGACTTCGCGCTGCAGTGCTCGCCGGACCATCCCTGGGTGCTCAAGCACCCGGACTGGTTCGCCCACCGCGCCGACGGCAGCATCGCCTACGCCGAGAACCCGCCGAAGAAGTATCAGGACATCTACCCGCTGGACTTCGACGGTCCCGGGGTGCTGCCCGCGATCCTGGAGGAGTGCGAGCGGGTGCTGCGGCTGTGGATGGGCCACGGTGTGCGCATCTTCCGGGTCGACAACCCGCACACCAAGCCGGTGCTGTTCTGGGAGCGGCTGCTCGACCGGATCCACGCCACTGACCCAGACGTGCTCTTCCTCGCCGAGGCCTTCACCCGCCCGGCGATGATGCACACCCTCGCCAAGATCGGGTTCCACCAGTCGTACACGTACTTCACCTGGCGCAACACCAAGCAGGAGCTTCAGGAGTACCTGACCGAGCTGGCCGATTCCTCCTCGGCGTTCCTGCGTCCGAACCTGTTCGTCAACACCCCGGACATCCTGCACGAATACCTTCAGTACTCGGGACGTCCCGGCTTCAAGATCAGAGCGGTCCTCGCGTCGACGCTCAGCCCTACCTGGGGCGTGTACTCCGGCTACGAACTGTGCGAGAGCGCGCCGGTGCGACCGGGCAGCGAGGAATACCTGAACTCGGAAAAGTACCAGCTTAGGCCGCGTGACTGGGCCGCGGCGGAGGCTGAAGGCAGGTCGTTGGCACCCTTCCTGACGCGTCTCAACGGCCTACGTCGTGAACATGTTGCACTGCAAGGGTTACGTAATCTCAAATTTCACTCCACGGACAACGATGCTGTGCTGTGCTACTCCAAGCACACAGCTGCTGATCTGGTCCTGGTGGTCGTCAATCTCGATCCGCACAACACGGTCGAGGCCACCGTCTCCCTGGACTTGTCCGCGCTCGGCCTCGGCTGGGACGACCGCTTCACCGTTCGCGACGAGCTGACCGGTGCGGTGTACCACTGGGGCCGGCACAACTACGTCCGGCTCGACCCGCACACTCAACCGGCCCATGTGCTTACGCTGATCAGGTAGGGCCCTGATCGCGACGGCCCGGGGCCCCGGCCCGAGGCGCGGCGCCCAGGGCGGATCGGCGGTCGTGTGCAGTCCACCCTCATCCGTGCACCACAGGTGCTCCCGGCACAACTGGAGTGACCGTGATCGTCAACGAACCGGTATCAGACTCACCGCTGGACCTTCCGAAGAGCGAACGCGATCCGGATTGGTTCAAGCGCGCCGTCTTCTACGAGGTTCTGGTCCGCTCCTTCCACGACTCGAATCACGACGGCACCGGAGACCTCAAGGGTCTGACGAGCAAGCTGGATTACCTGCAGTGGCTCGGCGTCGACTGCATCTGGCTGCCGCCGTTCTTCAAGTCCCCGCTGCGTGATGGCGGCTACGACGTGTCCGACTACACCGACGTGCTGCCGGAGTTCGGCGACCTCGGTGACTTCGTGGACTTCGTGGAGCAGGCCCACGCCCGCGGCATCCGGATCATCATCGACTTCGTGGTCAACCACACCAGCGATCAGCACCCGTGGTTCCAGGCCTCGCGCAACGACCCGGACGGGCCCTACGGCGACTATTACGTGTGGGCCGATGACGATAAGCAGTTCGCCGACGCGCGCATCATCTTCATCGATACCGAGACCTCGAACTGGACCTTCGACCCGGTACGCAAGCAGTACTTCTGGCACCGCTTCTTCTCCCACCAGCCCGACCTGAACTACGAGAACCCGCAGGTACACGCCGAGATGCTGGCGGCGCTGCGGTTCTGGCTCGACCTGGGCATCGACGGCTTCCGGCTGGACGCGGTGCCGTACCTGTACCAGGAAGAGGGCACCAACTGCGAGAACCTGCCGCGCACGCACCAGTTCCTCAAGAAGGTGCGCAAGATGGTGGACACCGAGTACCCGGACACGGTGCTGCTCGCCGAGGCGAACCAGTGGCCCGCCGACGTGGTGGCTTACTTCGGTGACGCCGAGTCCGGCGGCGATGAGTGCCACATGGCTTTCCACTTCCCGGTGATGCCGCGCATCTTCATGGCGGTGCGCCGCGAGTCGCGCTATCCGATCTCGGAGATCATGGCGCAGACCCCGGCGATCCCGGCGAACTGCCAGTGGGGCATCTTCCTGCGCAACCACGACGAGCTCACGCTCGAGATGGTCACCGACGAAGACCGCGACTACATGTACAGCGAGTACGCCAAGGACCCGCGGATGAAGGCGAACGTGGGCATCCGCCGGCGGCTCGCTCCGCTGCTGGAAAACGACCGGCGGCAGATCGAGCTGTTCACCGCGCTGCTGCTCTCGCTTCCCGGCTCCCCGGTGCTGTACTACGGCGACGAGATCGGGATGGGCGACAACATCTGGCTCGGCGACCGCGACGGCGTGCGCACCCCGATGCAGTGGACGCCGGACCGCAACGCGGGCTTCTCGGCCTGTGACCCGGGCCGGCTGAACCTGCCGGTGATCATGGACGCCGTCTACGGCTACCAATCCGTCAACGTCGAGGCGCAGATGGCCAGCTCCTCCTCGCTGCTGCACTGGACCAAGCGGATGATCGAGATCCGGCGGCAGAACCCGGCCTTCGGCCTGGGCACCTTCCAGGAGCTCGGCTCGACCAACCCCTCGGTCCTCGCCTTCATCCGCGAACTGCCGGCTGCCGAGGCGCCGCGCGGGTCGGGAGCCGAGGACGATCTGGTGCTGTGTGTGATGAACCTCTCCCGCTTCCCGCAGCCGACCGAGCTGGACCTGCGCGCCTACCAGGCCATCGAGCCGGTGGAGCTGATCGGCGGGGTGCACTTCCCGAAGATCGGCGAGCTGCCGTACCTGCTCACACTGGGCGGCCATGGGTTCTACTGGTTCAAGTTGCAGCGGCCGTGACGGACGCGACTTCATGTGAACTGACGTGATGTGAGGAAAACGGTCCGGGTAGGACCGTCGGCGCACCCATTACGGCGCCGAAAGGAGGGTAAGAGGCGCGGTACCGGCGTGCCACGAACGGGGCGCTGCTCGGTGCAGCCACGGCGCAGCGTGAAGGGATGACCGACGATGACGTCGACGATCGACATGGCCCACCCCGCTCTGGACGGCCGCTCCACCGAGCGGCTGGCCGGGCTGCTGTCCGGCTGGCTGCCCGAGCAACGCTGGTTCGGCGGCAAGGGCCGGGACATCGAGTCGGTCGTCGTTTCCTCCTGCCTGGCCGCGCCGCAAATCGCTGACGACAACGGCGAGGACGTGCGGTTGTGGCACGTTCTGGCGGAGGTCACGTACCGCGATGGTGCGGCCAACGGCGAGGCGCCGCAGACCTATCAGGTCTTCGTGGGTGCGCGGCGCTCACTGCCTGATCGGCTGAGGCACGCGGCGATAGGCGATCCGAACAGTGCGGTACCCGAGCTCGGTGGGCATTGCTACGACGGGTTGCATGACGCATTCCTCGCCGCGTGGCTGCTGGAGCGGATCGCGGACCGGGACTCGGTGGGCCCGCTGCGCTTCGACCGGCTGGCCGGGCAGGTGCTGCGCACGGACCTGCGCGCGCTGGTGCTGACCGGCGAGCAGTCGAACACCTCGCTGGTGTACGGCGATCAGTACATCGCCAAGGTCTTCCGCCGGCCGGCTCCGGGCCGCAGCCCCGAGCTGGAGCTGGGCCTGGCCCTCGCGGTGGCCGAGTCTCCGCACATAGCGCCACCGATCGGCTGGGCCGAGTTCGACGCCGCCGCGCTCGACGGCGCCAGCCTCGGCGGAGAGGCCGTCGACGAACCGGTCACCCTGCTCACGCTCCAACCGTTCCTGCCGAGCGCGACGGACGGCTGGGCGCTCGCGCTGACCAGCGTGCGCGACCTTTTCGCCGCCGAGCCTGACGTGTCGGCGGCGCGCGCCGGCGCCGATTTCGGGCCCGAGGCGCACCGGCTCGGCATGGCGACCGCGCGCGTGCACCGAGCGCTGGCCGCGACGCTGCCGACCGGCTGGCTGGCGCCGGAGGACCTTGAGCACCTGGCCGGCGGGATGCGCCGGCAGCTGGAGATGACGGCGCGTCAGGTACCGCAACTGCGGCCGTATGCGCCGGGATTGGCTGAGGCCATAGACCGACTCGCCGCGCTCGGCGGTCCGCTGCCGGTGCAGCGGGTGCACGGCGACTACCACCTCGGCCAGGCGATGCGCACCGTCACCGGCTGGATCCTGCTGGACTTCGAGGGCGAACCGACCCGGTCGCTGGCCGAGCGGCGCGCTCCGGCGAGCCCGCTCAAGGACATCGCCGGCATGCTGCGCTCTTTTGACTACGCGGCGCACCATCTGCTGGGCACCATGTCGACGCTCGCCGACCAGCCTCCGGCGGCGACCGAGCTGATGACGGCGCGGGCAGGTGAGTGGGCGGCGCGCAACCGTGACGCGTTCTGCCGCGGGTACGCCGAGGTGCTCGGCTACGACCCGCGCGCGGAGTCCGCAGTGCTACGCGCGTTCGAGATCGACAAAGCGGTATACGAAGTCGGATACGAAGCGGCCAACCGGCCGTCCTGGCTGCCCATTCCGCTTAATGCCTGCGCACGGCTTTCCACGCGGCACTGATTTTCGAACACCTATTTTCAAAACCATCGTTCAGGACCGGCCCGCGGCGCATTCATTCGGCGAGCATTCCGGTGATACACGCGAGAGGCACTCACGTTCGCCGAAAGAACGTGCGTGCCTGCCGGTCCTGATTCCTGTCAAAGCAGTGATCTCTTCGACGATGCCGCTCAGCGTTACTGCATGCGCTGACTAGCGCGCACGCTGCAATTGCGAGTGCGCCCCGAGTGCGTCGAAATTGTTAGCCTAAAACCATACGTTCGGATGAATTCTTTCCAGTTCGATATGGCGCACCCCCTGCCCCTCCCCTACGGTAACCGTCGGGTGGAAGCCGTGGCCGAAATTAATCTCGGTGCCACGGTCCGACGAAAAGACTTCAACAACTACCGCAGGGGGGAACTCCTTGCTTCGCCATGCCCGCAAACCGCGCGGCAACCGCCGTGCCAGACCCGTCGCCGGGCTCGCCGCCGCGACGCTGTGCGCCGTCGCCGCCGTCCCGATCCAGGCCGCCGTCTCTCGGGCGGCCACCTCCACCGCGAACTCCGGCTCCGTCATCGAGTCGAACACAGCCGGTGCTAACCCAGCTGGTTCTAACAGCGTCAAGTCAGGCCCCATCAAATCCACCACCGCGAAGTCGAGCAGCCTGGCCGCCACGAGCTTCCCCTCCGGCGACCGGGTCGACCTTCGCGTGCTCGTCCTTACCGATGGATCTTCGCCGGTTGAAGCGATCCGGACCGAGCTGAGCACCGAGGGCGTGCCCTACACCGCGATCGACCTGACCAGCGCGACCCGCCAGCAGCTCACCGCCGCGTTCCTCGCCGGCACCGCCGGCGGAGTGCCAGAAGCGCACTTTGACGCGGTCGTGCTGCCCAACAACGCGCCTGCGCAGCTTTCCGCCGCCGAGATCTCGGCGCTCGACGCGTATGAGATCACATACTCCGTCCGGCAGGTCGACGCCTACCTGTATCCGAGCCCGGCCGTCGGCATGAACTACCCGACCTTCGCGGGCACGCTCGACGGGATGACCGCTACAGCTACCAGCGACGGGAAAACCAAGGCGTTCCCGTATCTGAGCGGCAGCGTGCCCTTCGAGAACATCGACCCGACCATCTCCGAGTCATACGGGTACCTCGGTACTCCCAACCCGGCGACCGGTACCACGTTCGATCCGCTGCTCACCATGACGATCCCCGGCACCACGACACAGGGCGTCCTGGCTGGCATCTACGCCACGAGCAACCGCAGCGAACTGATCAACACATTCGCGTACAACGCCAACCAGGCGCAGTTCCGCGCACTCGCGCACGGGTTCATCACCTGGGCGACACAAGGCGTGCACTTCGGCTACGACCGCAACTACTTCACCGTCGACGTCGATGACACCTTCCTGCCGGACTCCGAGTGGTCCCAGGTCGGACACTGCACGCCGGGCGACTCGATCTGCCCGGCCGGTATCCCGGACACCACGCCGAGCCGGATGACCGCGGCCGACGTGTCGTATCAGGCCAGCTGGCAGAACGCGAACAACTACAAGCTGACCATGCTGTACAACGGCGGCGGCTCGGACGACGAGGTAACCGCGACCGGCTCAGATCCGCTGCTGACCGCCTGGCAGGCCAACAAGTCAGCCGCGCTGGAGTGGGTCAACCACACCTATTCGCACGAGTTCCTCGGCTGTGAGCAGAACGAGACCACCATCCCGTGGTCCTGCCAGACCGACGCGAGCGGCAA
Source organism: Actinocrinis sp. (assembly GCF_035605935.1). Classification (GTDB taxonomy): domain Bacteria; phylum Actinomycetota; class Actinomycetes; order Streptomycetales; family Catenulisporaceae; genus Actinocrinis. The sequence continues at coordinate 42,236 of NZ_DATNGK010000169.1, forward strand.
CCCGATCTGGGTGCCGCAGTCCGACATCACCTCGCAGGTCTCGCAGAACGTGGCCTGGGCGAAGGCCAAGGGCTTCACGACCGACGCCACGGAACTGGTCACCGGCGAGCACTCGGGCCTGGCGACGCTGCCGCAGCAGCCGGTCGACAACCCGAACCTCGGCCCGGGCCTGGCCGCCCAGCACGTCGCGTGGACCGGCTCCGACGCCTCCCGCGAGCCGAACCAGCGGCTCGTCACCGGCGGCTCGACGCTGACCGTGCCCCGGCATCCGATGAACGTGTACTACAACGCCGCGACGGTCTCGGACGAGATCAACGAGTACAACTGGGTCTACACCTCGGCGGCCAACGGCGGATCAGGGATCTGCGAGAACAACCCGACCTCGACCTGCATCAGCCCGCTGGACCCGGTCACCGGCTACACGGACTACATCGTGCCGACCGAGGCCCGGATCGCACTGAGCCACATCACCGCCAACGACCCGCGGCCGACCTACGTGCACCAGTCGAACCTGGCCGAGGATCGGACCCTTTACCCGGCGCTGAACGCGATCCTGAGCCAGTACCGGGCCGAGTTCGCCTCGACCGCACCGATCGTCGAGCAGACGCTCGCCGCGGAGGGCCAGACCCTTCAGCAGCAGTCGGCGTGGGCGGCAGCGGTCGCGGCGGGCAGCGTCTCGGGCTACCTGCAGAGCGGCAAGGTGTTCATCTCGGCGCCGAGCGGGCTGTACGTGCCCTTCCCCGGGCCGACCGGCACGCAGAACCCCGGCCTGCTGGGCGGTTCGCTGGGCGCGACCGCCTTCGGGTCCGCATACGCCGGTGAGCTCTCCGCCTACAAGAAGTCCCCGGCCGGCGGCTTCACCCTGCTGCTCCCCGGCTATTCCGGGCTGCTGTAGTCCAGCGGTCACAACCAACTGATCAAGCAAATCAAGCCGAGTGCTCGGAGCGACCTCCGAGCACTCGGCGCGCCCGGATAAGCGCACCCGCACAGCTACATGCACTCACAGGAACGCGACCGCAGACACGTTGCACGGTTGCGTTACTCACCGCGCCGTACTTGAGGGGGAACGGAACCCGTGGAGATCCTGCTCGTGACTGAGGGCACGTATCCACATGTACGCGGCGGCGTCTCGGTCTGGTGCGATCAGATGATCAAAGGGCTGAAGACGCATCGCTTTCACGTCGTCGCCCTTACCGCCACCGGCCACGAGCCCGCCGTCTACGAACTGCCGGAGAACGTCGATTCGCTGCGGCTGCTTCCGCTGTGGACGACCCAACGCCCGAACCAGCGCGGCCGGTTCGCCAAGCGCCCGGACCCGGCCGCGGCGATCAGCCTGCTCGAAGCGGCGCTGAGCCGGGAACCCGGGGCCGCGGAGGATTTCGAATCAGCCCTGTTCGAGCTGTTCTTCCAGGCACATCAGCCGATCAGCCTCAGCGAGGTGCTGCGCACGGACGCGGTCGCCAGCGCTCTCGCGGATTTCTGGCAGCGCTCGCACGGTGGTCTCGGTCCCGCGCTCAAACTGGCCGACGCGATGACCGCTCTGGACCTTATCGAGCACGCGTTGCGCCCGCTGTCCTATCGGCCGCCGGAAACCCACGTCACGCACACGGTGTCGAACGGTCTGGCCGCGCTCGTCGGCTTGGTCGCGAAGTGGACGCACGGGACGCCACTGATCGTCGCCGAGCACGGCGTATACCTGCGCGAGCGGTACCTTGCCCTACACGGTGAACGCCTCGGCTGGCCGGTTAAGGCAATCGTCGCTGCGTTTACCAGGCGCCTGTGCGAGACCGGCTACCGCAACGCAGATCTCATCACGCCCTGCAACCAGTACAACCAACGCTGGGAGAAACGGCTCGGCGCGGATCCGGCGAAGCTGCGCACCGTGTACAACGGCGTCGATCCGGACCGATTTCCGCCCGCTCAGGGGGAGCCGGATGAGCCGACGCTGGTCTTCGTCGGCCGGATCGATCCGCTCAAGGACCTGCACACGCTGCTGCGCGGCTTCGCGCTGGTGCTGGCCGAACTGCCGGCCGCGCGGCTGCGCATCTTCGGCGGCGCGCCGGCCGGCGGCGAGTGGTATCACGAGGAATGCCTCGCGCTGGTGCAGGAGCTCGGCATCGGCGAGGCCGTTGTCTTCGAAGGGCAGTGCAACGTGGTGAGCGACGCGTACGCGGCCGGGCACGTGGTCGTCCTGTCCTCGATCTCTGAGGGCCTTCCGTTCACCGTGATCGAGGCGATGGCCTGTGGCAGGCCGAATGTCGGGACCGAGGTCGGCGGCGTGGCCGAGGCGATCGGCGATACCGGTCTCGTGGTCCCGCCGCGTCGACCGGCGGAGCTGGCCCAGGCCTGTCTGGCGCTGCTCACCGATCATGAGCGGCGGCGCGAACTGGGCAAGGCGGCTCGCGAGCGGGCGCTGGAACTGTTCACCATCGGCCGCGCGGTGGACATCTTCGACGAGATCTACGACAGCCTTGGCGCCCCGCGCGTACCCGAGCCAGCACTGGAACCCGTTACCGCATCCGACGCCACGTCAGACAGCACGGAATCGTCCTGGGCCGCTCAAGAGTCGTCCGTGCCTAGCGGGCTCGCCGCATGAGTGCACCGTCTCTGCTCGGCGGGGCGGACGGCGTACCGAACCATGCGTTTGCCACTGCCTACAGCCAACCGCGTAGGCCTCTCTTAACAGACTGCACCAATCCGGACGCCGACTCGGCCGAACCTTCCGCCGACAGTCTCGACACTCCCCGTGCCCTCGATGCGGTCGATCGCCTCGCGCTGAGCCTCGCGGACCTGTGCCGCAGCGCGGTGGATTCGCTGGCGATCGCCGCCGGGCTCGAAGCAGAGGGTTACAACGACCGGATCGCAGCTGAGAGGTTCGGCCTGCCGGACCTGTTCGCGCTCGCCGAGGAGTTGCATCGCCGGGTTCCTCGCGACCCGCACTCGCCGGATGCGTCCGACGATCAGCCGACCGTGACCGGCACGGCCCGCGCGATCTTGCGCGGTCTGCTGTTCACCGCGCCATCGCTGTGCGCCATGGCGTTCATGGTGAGCGATATGACTGGCCCTGCTCGCGCAGTCCTCGCCGTCGTGCAGGTGCTCGCCTGGGGCTACGGCCAGGGCGTCGCACACCTCGCCTACAGCCGGCTGAACAACGCGGACCGCGCCGGTGCCGCGCGTATTCTTCGCAACGGAACGCTATACGCACTGCTCGTTTCCACTTGGCTGCTCGGCGCGACGCAACTGGTTCTCGGTACCGCACTCACCGCGCTGCTACCAGCCGCGACCAGCCTTTGGTTCTGCCTCGCGGCCGTCCCAGCCCTCGTACTCGGCGCGGAGTTCGCGATGGCGGGCACGCTCATCCCGGCGATTTCCGGCGCGATCGCGGTGTGGCTCGGCGCCCCGCCCTACGCGGCACTCGCGGGCGCTCAGCTCTCGGCCGCCGCAACGGTGCTGTTCATGCTGCGGCTGACCCGCCACGGGACCGGCACCAGCCCGCGGTTGACGCAGCGTGAGCTGCGCGACTCGTCGCCGCACGTGCTCTCCGGTCTAGGCACCGGCGCGCTCATCACGGTGGTCCTCGCCGGCCCGGTCGCGGCCGGTCAGGGGCTGGTCGCGCTGCACGCCGCGATCGTACTGACCCTGGGGATGGGCGCCGGCGAGTGGCACGCGCGCTGGTACCAGCGGCAAGTGGGCGAGTTGCTGTCCACGTTGGCCGACCCCGCAGGCTTTCCTCCGCCCGCGACGCTGCTCTTACTCGGGGCGCTCATCCGGCAGGCCGCGACCACCGCCGCGTTAGCCCTTACCGTCTACTACTTCTTCGATCGCGGCGACACCCGCGCCGCAGGGCTCTACTTCTTCGCGGTCGCCCTCGCTCCGGGCCTGCTCGCGGCGCTGTTCATGCGCGGCATCGAGGCGCGCGCCGTGCTGTGGCCCACCGCGATCGCGCTGGCCTCGACGCTCGTCGCCCTGCCGAGCCGCAACGCGGCGGTCCTGGCCGCTCTCGCCTTGGAGGCTTCGGTGCTGCTCGCGATTCGGGCCGCGGCCGTCACCGCGCGCCCGTGGGTGCACCTATGACCCGTCACCCCATCGCTCGAGACCGGTCGCCCGCAGCTCCCATGCAACCGGTCCGATCGTTCCGACCGCTGCCGCGCTTCGCGGTCCCCGCTTACTTCAACCCCTTGTGGGATCCGGTCGGTTGGCAGGTCCTTGCCGCGCTCGGGCCTGCGCTGTCCTTCGCGATTCTCAATCCGGGCTCTGGCCCCGGGCAGGCAGTCGATCGCGGGTATATCGAACCGATCGCCGCGGTTCAGGCATCGGGTGGACGCGTTATCGGCTACGTAGATACTGGCTACGGAAAGCGCCCAAGCGTGTCCGTCCTGCGCGACGTGATGCGTTATCAGTCCTGGTACGGGCTACGCGGCGCGTTCCTCGATCAGGTCTCCAGCGGGCACGATCACCTCGCTCACTACGGCCGAATCGCCGAAGCCGTGCGCCGCGCCGGAATGGACTTCGTCGTCCTGAACCCGGGCGTGACCCCCGATCCCGGATACGCCGAACTCGCGGATGTGGTGGTCACCTTCGAGGGCTCCTGGGCCGCGTATCGTGATCATGCAGCGACTGACTGGACGGCAGACCATCCGGCCGAGCGCTTCTGTCACCTTGTGCACAGCACGCCGACCGAGGAGGTATCTGCGGCGCAAAACACGGCGCGCGCACGCCACGTCGGAGCCTTCTACGTCACGGAACTAGGCGGAGCGAATCCATGGGGAAGCCTCAGCAGGCAGCTCGAGCAATAGGCTGCCGCGCAACGCGCCTCCGCTACGCATTCGCCGCGTCCTTAGCGGTTGCCCTTGCTGCGCTAAGCGCCTGCTCAACGCCCGTGTCTCCATCGCCTTCGGCCGCACAGAGTTCGCTGTCCTCGTCGCCGACTACCCCGCCCGATTCCTCGTCCGCTTCCGTGCCGTCACCTCCCCCCGGCTCCTCCTCCGCCACGCCTGGAACCGTCTGGCAGCCCAAGCCCGGCCTCACCTGGCAGTGGCAGCTTTCCGGCACGGTCGACACGTCTGTCAACGCCCAGGTCTACGACATCGACGGAGGCGAGAACAGCGCCACGGTCGTCGCCACGCTGCACGCCGCCGGTCGCAAGGTGATCTGCTACGTCAATGCGGGAGCGTACGAGTCTTTCCGCGCCGACGCGAAGCGCTACCCCGCCGCGATCATCGGACAATCGAACGGCTGGCCCGGCGAACGCTGGCTGGACGTGCGGCAACTCAACGTCCTGCGCCCCATCCTCGCCGACCGGTTCAAGGCCTGCGCGCAGAAGGGCTTCGACGGTGTCGAGGCCGACAACGTGGACGGCTACCACAACGACACCGGCTTCCCGCTGACCGCCGCGGACCAGCTGGCCTTCAACCACATGCTCGCCGACCTCGCCCACGCCGCCGGGCTGGCCATCGGCCTAAAGAACGACCTCGACCAGATCCCGCAACTCGTCGCGGACTTCGACTTCGCGGTCAACGAGCAGTGCGCCGAATACTCGGAGTGCGACCTGCTCAAGCCGTTCATTGCTGCCGGTAAGGCCGTCTTTCACGTCGAATACAACCTGCCGCTGACCGAGTTCTGCCGTGAGACGACCGCGCTCGGCCTGTCCTCGATGCGCAAAAACCTGAGCCTCGACGCGCCGCGCTGGCCCTGCCAGACGGCCTCCGCACCGTCCAGCAGGTGACTTGCGCATGCGGTGCTCGCCGCGGCCCAGCAGCACGTTGATCCGGGCGTCACAGGTCGCGGTCCCGCTCGCGGACACTGGATCGAGCAGAGCGACGATTAAGAGTCCGGATCGCAGCATGCTGTCAATTCATCCGGCGGCCTAGTCTTTTGGCGCAGGGCGCGAGGGCGCATTGAAGCGCGTGCAGCTGGTCACGCCGCCTGGCCCACCGCACTCCCGGCGATGTCCTTAGTCCACGCTCTCCAACAGTTCGTCGGCCGCCGCGAACGGATCGAGCGCGCCCTCTACCACGCGGTCCGCCAGCGCCGCGATGCGCGAGTCGCCGTGCAGCGAACCGAATTGGGAACGCAGCACCGCGAACGCGATCGCCTCGATCTCCGCGGCCGCGCGGGCTCGGCGGCGCACCGCGAGCTTTCCGGTCTCGGCCAGCCAAGCGCGGTGCTTCTCCAGCGCCTCGACCACCTCGCTGATGCCCTCGCCGCGCGCCGCGACGGTCTTGACGATCGGCGGGCGCCAGTCCCCGGCCTCGCGCCGCTCGCCGAGCGCGAGCATGTGGTTCAGCTCCCGCGCGGTCGCGTCGGCGCCGTCCCGGTCGGCCTTGTTCACCACGAACACGTCGCCGATCTCCAGGATCCCGGCCTTGGCCGCCTGGATCCCGTCGCCCATGCCCGGGGCGAGCAACACCACCGAGGTGTCCGCCGCCGAGGCGACTTCGACCTCTGACTGCCCGACGCCCACGGTCTCGACCAGGATCACCTCGCAGCCCGCCGCGTCGAGAACTCTCAGCGCCTGCGGGGTGGCCGCGGACAGGCCGCCGAGATGGCCCCGCGAGGCCATCGACCGGATGTAGACCTCCGGGTCGGTCGCGTGCTCCTGCATCCGCACGCGGTCGCCGAGCAGCGCGCCGCCGGAGAAGGGCGAGGAGGGGTCGACCGCGAGAACCCCGATCCGTTTGCCGCGTGCCCGGTACTCCGTGACCATCGCGCTCGTCGAGGTCGACTTGCCCACGCCCGGAGCGCCGGTCAGCCCGATGATGTACGCGTTGCCGGAGTGCGGGGCCAGGGTCGCCATCAGTTCCCGCAGCGCGGGCGAACCGTCCTCGACCATGGAGATCAGGCGAGCGACCGCGCGCGGGTCGCCTTTACGCGCGCGGTCCACCAAAGCAGGGACGTCAGTCACAACTCAAGACCCTATCCACGTCACCCTGCGTCGTCCTTGAGCCCTGCCTCTGCACCGTCTGCCTGGGCTCAGGCACGCTTCGGCACGGTAACGATCAGCGCGTCACCCTGGCCACCGCCACCGCACAGCGAGGCCGCGCCCGTGCCGCCCCCGCGCCGCTGGAGTTCGAGCGCGAGATGCAGCACCAGACGGGCGCCCGACATGCCGATCGGGTGGCCGAGCGCGATGGCGCCGCCGTTGACGTTGACCTTCTCCTCGCCGACCCCGAGGTCGCGCATCGACTGGAGGCCGACCGCGGCGAACGCCTCGTTGATCTCGATGAGGTCGAGATCGTCGACTGTCAGCCCGGCCTTCGCCAGTGCCGCGTTGATCGCGTTGGACGGCTGCGAGTGCAGCGAGTTGTCCGGGCCGGCCACGATGCCGTGCGCACCGATCTCCGCCAGCCAGGTCAGGCCCAGTTCCTCGGCCTTCGCCTTCGACATCACCACGACCGCGGCCGCGCCATCGGAGATCGGGGAGGCGTTGCCCGCGGTGATCGTGCCGTCCTTGGTGAACGCCGGGCGCAGCCTGCCAAGGCTTTCCGCGGTGGTGTCCCCGCGCACGCCCTCGTCTTCCTTGACGACGATCGGGTCGCCCTTGCGCTGCGGGATCTCCACCGGGACGATCTCGGCCTCGAAGATGCCGTTCTTCTGCGCGGCGGCCGCGCGCTGCTGGGACCGCGCGGCGAAATCGTCCTGCTCGGCCCGGCTAATGCCGAGCTTGCCGACATGCCGCTCGGTGGATTCGCCCATCGGGATGTGGTCGAAGGAGTCGGTCAGGCCGTCGTAGGCCATCGCGTCCAGGACCTCGATCGAGCCGTACTTGTAGCCGGTGCGCGCGTTGGGCAGCAGGTGCGGCGCGTTCGTCATCGACTCCTGGCCGCCGGCGACCACGATCTCCACCTCGCCGGCCCGGATCAGCTGGTCGGCCAGGGCGATCGCGTCAAGCCCGGAGAGGCAGACCTTGTTGATGGACAGCGCGGGCACGTTGAGCGGGATGCCGGCCTTCACGGCGGCCTGGCGCGCCGGGATCTGCCCGGTTCCGGCCTGGAGCACCTGACCCATGATCACATAGTCGACTTGGTCGGCGGCGACCCCGGCCCGCGCCAAGGCGGCCTTGATCGCGAATCCACCGAGGTCGGCCCCGCTGAACGGGGTCAGCGCGCCGAGCAGTTTGCCCATCGGTGTGCGCGCTCCGGCGACAATGACAGAGCTGGCCATGATTCGGTACGCCTCCTGAGATGGCGGTCGAGTGTCGTCTTCGACACTATCCACAATTTAGCTACCCCCCAGTAGGGTCTAACAGTGTCGGCTTGACCACAGTGCCCGGAACCGGAATTTCGGTGGAGGAATCCATGATCACTCGCATCGACCACATCGGCATCGCCTGCCGGGATCTCGACGCGAGCATCGAGTTCTACCGGAAGACATATGGCTTCGAGGTGGCGCACAGCGAGGTCAACGAGGAGCAGGGCGTGCGCGAGGCGATGCTCCGGATCAACGGCACCGACGACGGCGCGGCCTCCTACCTTCAACTGCTCGAGCCGGTCCGCGACGACTCGGCGATCGCGAAATACCTCGAAAAGCACGGCGAGGGGATCCATCACATCGCGTTCGGCACGCCCGACGTGGTGGCCACCACCGAAGCAGCGACGAGTACCGGCGTCCGCGCGCTATACGGAACCCCGCGCTGCGGTACGTCGAACTCCTCGATCAACTTCCTGCACCCGAAGGACTGCCACGGCGTGCTGACCGAGCTCGTTCAGGCGGCATCGCCGTCAGAGACAGACCGGCACTGAGACAGACCAGCGCTAAGGCAGAGCAACGCTGACGTATACGGATCCCAATCGAGCCAACCCGCCCGGCTCGGTCCTCCGCCCTGTCGCCCACCCCCGATAGACTGTCCGGTCCTGCCTGAACCAGGTACAGGCGTGGTGGACCGCGTCCAAGTGTCCTATCGGAGGTCGTGCCTCTTTTGCCTCAGCCCGCGACGAGCACCGGCGCGCCTGATCGGGCGCAGCGCGCCGAGATGCAAGCCGAGCAGCGCCATGTGGACCGGGTGCACGAGCGCCTTGAGGTGATGCGCGAGCATGCCCGCGCCTACGAGGCAGAGGGTCACCGGCGCGCGCTGTTCGGCAACGAGGGCGGCCTGGTCGAGCGGGACGCGATCGTGTATCAGGCCACGGTGTGGCTCAGGCGGCTCGACGCGCAGGAGGAGGGCCTGGTCTTCGGCCGGCTCGACTTCGACGACGGCGAAGCGCGGCACATCGGCCGTATCGGCGTGCGCGACGAGGACTATGAACCGCTGGTGGTCGACTGGCGCGCGCCGGCCGCCGCCGCGTTCTACCGCGCGACGCCGACTGACCGCATGGACGTGGTGCGCCGACGCACTATTCGCTGCGTTGGCGCTCAGGTCACCCGCCTCGACGACGACCTGCTTGACCCGGATCGCGCCGAGCAGCTGAGTCTGACGGTGGTCGGCGATGGCGCGCTCATGGCGGCGCTCACCCGCAAGCGCGGCGCGGCGATGCAGGACATCGTGGCGACCATTCAGAAGGAGCAGGACCTCGCCGTCCGCTCGCCCGCCGACGGTGCGACGATCATCACCGGCGGCCCCGGGACCGGTAAGACCGCGGTCGCGCTGCACCGGGCCGCGTACTTGTTGTTCAACGAGCGCAAGCGGTTCGAATCCGGCGGCGTGCTCATCGTCGGGCCCTCGGCAGTGTTCGTGTCCTACATCGAGCAGGTCCTCCCCTCCCTGGGCGAGCACACCGCGGCGCTGCGATCCCTCGGCCAGTTGGTCGACGGCGTGAAGGCGACCCGGCACGACCCAGCCGACCTCGCCGAACTCAAGGGCTCCGGCAGACTGCTGCCGGTCCTCGGCCGGGCGGCTCGCGCCACGCCGCCGGGCACCCCGCGCCAGTTCCGCGCCACCTACCACGGGCACGTCATCCGGCTCGACGGGCGCCGCCTCGACGATCTGCGCCGCGCGGTCCTTCAGCGCAACCCTCACCCCAACGCGGCCCGCGCGAACGCGGAGACAGCGCTGGTTGAGGCAGCCTGGGAACAACTGCCAAGCGAGCTGCGCGAACGCCGGCGGACCGAGCGCACGATCTTCGATCGCGACCTGCGCGACCGCACCGACTTCGAGCTGTTCGTCGAGGAGTGGTGGCCCTACCGCACACCTCGCGAGGTGCTGCGCTCCTGCGCAGATTCGCAAGCCCTCGCGCACTACGGACGTCGTCACCTGACGCCTGCTCAGATCGACGCGCTCGCGCGTTCGTGGTCCGCGACCATCGGACCCGACGCGGCCGCCGACCCCGACTTCTCCATCGAGGATGTCCCGCTTCTCGACGAACTCACCCAGCTCCTCGGCACCCCGCCGCAGGAGACCGAGGAAGAGGACGTATACGGGGGCCTCTTCGCGGACAGCGGCGTCGCAGAGGTCTCCTCCTGGGCCGACCGCGCCACGGACACAGCGCGCCGCGAGCGGGTTCGCGAGAGCTACGCGCACGTCATCGTTGACGAGGCGCAGGACCTCTCCCCGATGCAGTGGCGAGTCCTCGGGCGTCTCGGCCGCCGCGCCACCTGGACGATCGTCGGCGATCCGGTGCAATCCGCGTGGCCCGACCCGCAGGAGTCGCAGCAGGCGATGCAGGCGGCGCTGGGCGACCGTCCCCGCCACGTCCACGAACTGCGCACCAATTACCGCAACTCGGCCGAGATCTTCGCCTATGCGAGCCAGTACGCGAAGAAGGCGGCGCCCGACGCGACGCTTCCCGACGCGGTGCGCTCCACCGGCTTCCCGCCCGAGCACCGTGACGATCTGGAAGCAACCGTCACGGAAGCTCTCGCGACGGTGGAGGGCACGGTCGGCGTCATCACGAGCCTCACTGCGGCCCGGGCGACGGCGGCGGCGCTGGCTCGGCAGGTCGAGCAGGCAGCGGGCCGGCTAGTCGTCGTCAACGCCCTCGACGCCAAGGGCTTGGAGTACGACGCGGCGATCATCGTCAGCCCGACCGCGATCGAGCAGGAATCCCCCGCCGGCACCCGGACTCTCTACGTTGCCCTTACCCGAGCGACCCAGCGCCTTTACATCTGCGAGCCGCGCACGACCTGAGCATATATTTCTGCCTCCGGCCAGGGAACTGACTTCTGCGCCGACACGTTAGAGGGCTGACGGGATTACGGGCGGAGGGGCAGAGGGGTGCAGGGGCGGATGCGTTATTGGCAGCCGGGCGATGGTCCAAAACCTCAGCGTACGAACTACGCAGCGAAGGCCGAGGAGTTCCCCGGGCCAGTGGCTATCGCGTGCGCGCCGCCGGAGGGCACGATCGCCCTGCTCGGGTTTGAAGATTCGGACGACCATCCGTGGGCCATAGACGTGACCTACGCGACGACGGGTCATACGCAGCTGCGCGTGCGCACCGTGCGCGGCACTATCGACTGGCCACAGCGGATCCGTTCCGTGGAAACGCTCGCCAGCAACATGATCGAGCCAGTCGGGATGGCCGGTCCCGGCGCTGCGCGTGGACCGCGCATACCAACTGCTCCCGAGACGCCGACGAGCATCGTGATCGACGGCACGCCGGTACCCGCCACCCGCATGGATCTTCCGAACCGCTCGGGCATCCGCGTCGAGTGGCAGGGCCAGCACGTTTTCTGCCTCGGCGAGGCGTCGCTGCTCGACTCCTTGGAACTACGCACCGGGACGAGCGCGGACTTCACCCGGTTCATGGCCGAGTTCGAGGAGTTCATTGCCCGGCGCCGACCCGGGGGACAGTGACCTGCGCCGCTAGCCTTCGCCGCCCTCCTGCGGTACGAGCACGAACTCTGACAGCAGCGCCTTGGCCTCGCGGACAAGCGGACGCAGGACCTTGAATCGGCTAAGCGCCACCAGCCGGGCGACGACGGCCGTCGCTCGCGCCACGAGGCGCGCGGTGCGCTCAGCATTGGGTGACCGGTCGTAGACCCAATAGAGCACGATGCCCATGTGGTAGAGCCACAGCAGTTCCGGCAGCATCACCGCGAGTTCCTTGTCGAGCTTCGCACTCGCGTCCGAGCCCGCGAGCACGGTCTGGTAGAGCTCGATCATCGCGTCCCGGGCCGGCTCCGACTCAGCCGAGAACGGGCTGAGCGGGCTCTGCGGGTCGGCCGCGTTCTTGAACAGCTGGGCGGCGAACTCGTGGTAGGGGCCTGCGATATCCATCCAGACCTGGAGCGTCGTGACGAGGCGGTCGCCCAGCTCGGTGCGGCCGGACAAAGCCTGCGGAAGCTGAGTGCGGTGTTCCTCCGCGATCTGGTCGTAGAACCCCTGGACCAGGTGTTCCTTGGAGGCGAAGTAGTAGTACGCGTTCCCGACCGAGACTCCGGCCGCCTCGGCGATCGCGCGCATCGTGGTGCGGTCGTAGCCGCGCTCGCGGAAGAGGCGCAGCGCCGTGTCCAGAATCGACGCGCGGGTCTGCTCGCTCTTGGTGTGCGCGGCTGGCTTGGTTTCCGCTCCTGGCGGTGAGATGCGGGTGCGGACCGAGCCCCCCGCGGCTCGGTCCGCACCTCCCCCCACCCGCTCCCCCGCGCCTGCTTCCGGTTGCTCGCTCATGGGGAGAGTCTGCCGTGACTGCCTGATCACCTGCTCGGCCCGGTCACCTGCTCGGCGCGGAGGCTTCCGGCAGGCCGAGCTGGCTTGCCAGATCGGTCAGCGCACGGCGGCGGTAGCGGTTGAGCACGAGGATGTCCAGCAGATGCATCGCGCCGAGGATCAGCAGCACCGTGCCGACCTTCACGGACAGCGCCTCGAACAGTCCGCGGGTGTCGGCGACGGCCGGGCCGTAACGCAGCCACAGCGCGTCGAAGCCCAGGTTGACCAGGCAGAAGCCGACCACGAACAGGTGGTTGACCGCTTCGGCCAGCTTCTGGTCCCCGTGGAAGATCTCGGAGAGGAAGACCAGGCCGGCCCGGCTGAAGGTGCGGCCGACCCAGACGGTCAAGGCGATGGTGATGGCGAGATAGACGATGTAGGTCGCGACGGTGAGGTCCATGCGGATCCCCTCCAGTTCAAGCGTTCAGGCTCCGGCGTTCGCCGCTGTTTTGAACACGTTCAGTTTCCGCGTTGAGCGTAGCGCGGATTTCGAACACGTTCAAATCTGTTCCGGGTGTGCGTCGCTGTGATTCGCGCCACCCCGACTGTGTGGGGCGCCCATCTAGCCAAGCCGGATCCATGGCGGCATAGTTACTCGCAAGTAACACAGTTGGACACAACTTCAGACCGCCGTGTGCCGACGCAGCCCCGAGCCGGTCGGCACAACGCAGTTCACATAGCTCACGCGACCATCCACCTGGAGGCCGACACCCATGAGCAGGAACCAGACCGCAGGCGCATCCGCGGCCCCCTCCTCCCCGGAGTTGAAGGAGGTTCTGGACGCGATCAACGCCGGAGACACGCCCGCCGAGGCCTTCGCCGCTCTCCCGCTGCCCGAGGCGTACCGGGCGGTGACCGTGCACGCGGACGAGACCGCGATGTTCGAGGGCCTGACCACCTGGGAGAAGGACCCGCGCACCTCGCTGCACCTCGAGGAGGTGCCACTGCCGGAGCTCGGCCCCGGCGAGGCCCTGGTGGCCGTGATGGCCAGTGCGATCAACTACAACACCGTGTGGACCTCGATCTTCGAGCCGGTGCCGACCTTCGCCTTCCTGCGCAAGTACGGCAAGCTGTCCGCGCTGACAAAGCGGCACGACCTGCCGTACCACGTCATCGGCTCGGACCTGGCCGGCGTGGTGCTGCGCACCGGCCCCGGGGTGAACAAGTGGCGGCCCGGCGACGAGGTGGTCGCGCACTGCCTCTCCGTCGAACTCGAGGACGCCGCGGGGCACTCCGACACCATGCTCGACCCGGAGCAGCGAATCTGGGGCTTCGAGACCAACTTCGGCGGGCTCGCCGAAGTGGCGTTGGTGAAAACCAACCAGCTGATGCCGAAGCCGGACCACCTCACCTGGGAGGAGGCGGCCAGTCCCGGACTGGTGAACTCCACGGCGTACCGGCAGCTGGTGTCGCGCAACGGCGCCGGGATGAAGCAGGGCGACGTGGTGTTGATCTGGGGCGCTTCGGGCGGCCTCGGTTCCTACGCGACGCAGTTCGCCTTGAACGGCGGGGCGATCCCGGTGTGCGTGGTCTCCTCGCCGCAGAAGGCTGAGATCTGCCGCTCGATGGGCGCCGAGCTCATCATCGACAGGTCCGCGGAGGGCTTCCGGTTCTGGAGCGACGAGACGACGCAGAACCCGAAGGAGTGGCAGCGCTTCGGCGCGCGTATCCGGGAACTGACCGGGGGCGAGGACCCTGACATCGTCTTCGAGCACCCTGGCCGGGAGACCTTCGGTGCCTCGGTCTACGTGGCCAGGCGCGGCGGCACGATCGTCACCTGTGCGTCGACCAGTGGCTTCATGCACGAGTACGACAACCGTTACCTCTGGATGAACCTCAAGCGAATCATCGGTTCCCACTTCGCCAACTACCGGGAGGCTTGGGAGGCGAACCGGCTGATCCAGAAGGGCCGTATCCACCCGACTCTTTCCCGCAGCTATCCGCTGGCCGACGCCGGACAGGCGGCCTTCGACGTCCATCGGAATCTGCATCAGGGCAAAGTGGGCGTACTGTGTCTAGCACCAGAGGAAGGACTAGGGGTGCGTGACAGCGCACTGCGGGAGCGACACCGTAGTGCGATCGAACGCTTTCGTAACGTCTAAGGTGCCCCGGCCCGGAATCTGACAGGATTGTCTGTCATGGGATATGGGCGCGTGGACGAGCGGACCGGGTACGGTTCCCGCCCTCCCCATGACGCCTCTGGTGACGTACGGTTCCAGGAGTACTACGCGGCGCAGTCGGACGACTCCGGCTACGCCGATCCGGACCCGCATCGGGTCTGGGAGCCGGGCCGGGACGAGACGACACCGCACTCACCGGGCAGGCGCGGCAAGACGGCCGACCGCGGCACAGGTCGGCCCCGCGACGACTGGGAGCAGGCGGGTCCCGAGCAGAGCATGCGCAGCTATGACCGGTACGAGGTCGAAGCCCACCTCGACGAACTCGAGGCGCACCTTGATCGGGTGCGCACCGAGCGCGATGAGGCGATCGCGCACGGCGAGGACCTCGGGTACCAGGTCGAGGTGCTGCGTTCGAAGCTGCACGAACTACGCCGCAACGGCACCACGCCCAACTACGGCAACATCTCCGGCCAGGTCGACCAGATGCTGCGCAGCGCGCAGGCACAGGCCGATCAGGTGCGGGCGCAGGCGCAGCAGGAGGCGCAGCGCTTCCAGGCCGACTTCGAGCAGCGGCGCCGGTCCCTGGAAGCCGAGCTGGCTGACCGCAGGCAGCGCGGCGAGGCCGAGGTCAACGAGACCGTGGCCTGGGCCGAGCGGGTGCGCAACGAGACCGAGCAGATGCGCCGTCAGGCCACCGAGCAGGCCCGCGCGCAGATCGAGTCGGAACTGCGCCAGTTGCGCGAGCAGGCCGCGAACGAGGTGCGCCAGGCGCAGGAGTACGCGCAGCAGATGCGCGCCTCGCTTCAGGCCGAGGCGCAGCAGACCGCGACGGCGGCGCGCACGCACGCGGACCAGATCGTGGCGAAGGCCGAGGCCGAGGCGCAGCGGCTGCTGCAGGAGGCGCAGGGGACCGCCGAGGCGGCCACGGCTCGCGCGGCCAAGCACGAGCGCGACGCCTCGGAGCAGGCCAGCTCCGCCTCGACCAGCGCCCAGAAGCTGATGACGATGGCGCAGACCGAGGCCCAGCGGGTCAGGTCCGAGGCCACCACGCTGGCCGAGCAGCTCAAGACTGATTCCGAGGCCGAGGCGGGCCGGGTCACCGCCGAGGCCGCGGCGAAGGCGGCGCAGACCGTCGCCGAGGCTACCGCGGCCGCGAATGCCCAGCGTGAGGCCGCGGCGCAGCGGGTGGCCGAGGCGGAGCAGCAGGCCGCGCAGACGCTGGAGAAGGCCGCGGCAACCGCGGAGAAGCTGATCTCGGACGCCACCGAGCAGACCAGGCAGCACGACGAAAGCGTGCGGGCCGAGGTCGCGGCGTTGCGTGAAGAAGCCGATTCACTGCACAGCGAGGCCAAGCGGCTGCACGAGGAAGCCGCCGGCGCGCACGGTGTCGCCACCGAGGCGGCCCGGAAGATCACCGACGCCGCGGAAGCGGCGGCCCGTGAACACCGCGCCGCGGTCGAGGCAGAGGCGGCGAAGCTACGTCAGGACGCCGCCAACGACGCCGAGCGGCTCCGTGGCGAGGCGACGAGCATCCGGGACGAGGCGGCGGCGGCCGCGGAGCGTCTGCTCGCCGAGACCACATCGCAGGCGGACGAGTTGCGCGCGGCGGCGCAGGCGCATTCGGATCGGGTGCGGGACGAGGCTGACCAGGTCAAGGCCCAGGCGGATCAGGCCGCGGAGAAAACCCGCCTGCACAGCCTGGCCGAGGCCGAGAAGACCGTCGGCCAGGCGCGTACCCAGGCCGAGGAGACCGTCGCGCAGGCCCGAGCTGAGGCCGAGGCGGAACTTGGCCGGGCACGGACCGACGCGGAGGAGATGCGGGCGCGCACTCGCATCGAGACCGAGGAGCTGAAGGGCCGGGCGCTCGCGGACGCGAGGGAAATCGCGCAGCGGGCGGCGGCGGATGCGGAGCAGGTCGAGGCTCAGGCCACCGCGGCCGCCGAGGAAATCTCGGCGCGCGCCGCGAACGAGGCCGACAAGGTGCGCGCACAAGCCGCCACCGACGCCGAGAAGCTGCGCCTGGACACCGAGGCCGGCGTCGAGGCGATGCGCAACGCGGCGCGGGCCGAGATCGGTCAGCTCAGGCAGAAGAGCGAGGCGCGGATCGCCGAACTCGAGGCCGCGGCGAAGCGGGAAGCCGACGCGGCGCGGGAGTCGGCACGGGCCGAGGCCGAGCGGATCGTCGGCGAGGCAAAGGCCGCGGGCGCGAAGTCCGTGGCCGAGGCGAACGCGCACGCCGAGTCGGTGCGCAAGACGGTCGAGGGTCTGATCGAGAAGGCCGAGCAGGACGCGGCGGCCACTCGAGCCGAGTCCGAGTCCGCGGCGCTCTCGCTGCGTCAGCAGGCTGAGAAGGCGCTGGTGGACGCGCGGGCGGACGCCGAGCGGCTGCTGGCCGAAGCCCAGCAGGACGGCGCGCGGCAGCGCTCCGACGCCGAGGCCGACGCGAGCCGGATGCGCGCCGACGCCGCGGAGCTCGCCGCGAAGGCGAAGGCAGCCGCGCAGAAACTCACCGATGACACGGCCGCGCAGACCGCGCAGGCGATCCGGGCCGCAAAGGACGACGTGGCCGCGATCCGCTCCAGCGCCGACGGCGTGCTCGACGGAGCGAAGGCGGAAGCCAGCGCGCTGCTGGCCGAGGCGCGCACGAAGGCCGACGCGATGCTCACCGCCGGCCGCAGCGAGTCCGAGCGGGTGCGCACCGAGGCCGCCGAGGTCGCGCAACGGCTGCGGGATGAGGCGTCGGCGATCGCCGAGCAGGCACGCAAGGACGCGGCGGAGCGGCTGGCGAAGGCGGCTCGGGAAGCGGACGCGCTGGTGGCGGCCGCCCGCGAGGAAGCCGGAAAGCTGGCGCACAGCTCGAAGGACCAAGCCGAGCAGCTGGTCGCGAAGGCCCGCGCGGAGGCCGATTCGATCACCGGCAGAGCGCGCGCCGAGGTGGACCGCATCCGTACCGCGGCCCAGGGCGTGACCGAGAAGGCACAGTCCGACGCACGCGCGGCCACCTCGGCGGCGCAGGCGGAAGCCGCCCGAATCCGGTCCGACGCGACGTCCCAGGCCGAACGCGTCCGCGCGGCAGCCGCCGCCGAGGCCGACCAGACGACGAGCGCGGCGCGCAAGCAGGCTTCTGAGACGCTGCAGAGCGCGGCGAAGCGTGCCGACGAACTGGTCACCGAGGCGCGAAACCAGCTGCAGAAGGCCACCACCGAGGCCACGAAGATCACCGCTGACGCCCAGTCAGGCGCGGACGCGCTGCGCACGAAGGTCGCCGAGCAGGTCGCCACGGCGCAACGCGAGGCGCAGCGGGTGCGCAGCGAGGCGGCGCGCGAGGCCGAGACGATGAAGTCGTCGGCGGAGAAGGCCGCGGAAACGATCGTGGCCAGGTCCAGGGACAAGGCCGAGACGCTCAAGGGCGAGGCGCGGCGCGAGGTCGAGGCGCTGCAGATCCGCCGCGAGGAGATCAAGGCGGAGATGAGCCGGGTGCAGGGCGTCCTCGACGCGCTGGCCGGGCCGATCGTCAAGCCGCAAACGCCGCCGGCCAAACCGAAGTCGACCGAAGACGCGGCCCGGTGATTGGGAAGCCAGAGGACCGTACCGCACTGGTTCGAGGTCCATTCGTCACACCGTCGGTGCCACGGACATGTCATCGCGGTCGCGCCGTCTTGAATCAGGGCTCGTTGCGTCACATACGCATCACGAGCGCTATGCCGATCGAAGCCGTTCACAGAAAATCCGTGGCGATGCCTGCCGATCGGACACGCACAGCGGTTAGGGTGATGACGCTAAGCGCGGCCGAGGCTCGAGAGCCCAGCCCTCGAGCCTCGGCCGCGCTTAACTGCCACCCCATCGGGCGATGGCTACCGCGAATCCGTCCGAGCCGGCCCGGCGCCTGCCGGAAACGTGCCAGGATTCCACTGGAATCCGCGCGATCCCGGCCCGGCGGACCGCGCCGCGGCGCCGCAGACCGCTGACGCAGACCCAGCACGGCCCCACCGACCTCGACGGTCATCAGGAGATTGAAGAAGATGAGCGAGACCACATCGCCCCTCGGTCTGGAGATCGTTCGCAAGGGTTACGACATCCCGCAGACGAACGAACGGATCACGAAGCTCACCGCCGAGCGCGACAGCGCCTCCCACCGGGTGACCGCGCTGGAGAAGCGGATCGAGGAGCTGCACCTGGAGAACCAGTCCATCCAGGCGCAGATGAGCGATTCGGAGCCCTCGTACGCCGGTCTCGGCGCCCGGGTGGAGAAGATCCTTCGGCTGGCCGAGGAAGAGGCCAAGGATCTGCGCGAGGAGGCTCGCCGCGCCGCCGACCAGCACCGCGAGCTGGCCGAGCAGGCAGCGGGACAGGTACGCGCGGACGCCGAGTCCTACGCCAAGGAGTGCCGGGCGAAGGCTGAGGCCGAGGGCCTGCGCCTGAACGAGCGGGCCAAGGACGAGGCTAACCAGATCCGCGCGGAGGCCGCGAAGGACGCGGCGGCCAAGCGGGCCGAGGCCGAGGCGCACTACGAGGACATCCGGGCCACGGCGGCGGCCGCGGCGGCCGACTTCGAGAGCAAGCTGGCGAAGCGGCGCGAGCAGTCCGAGCGGGACCTGGCGGCCCGTCAGGCCAAGGCGGAGAAGCACCTGGCCGAGGTGGAGACCCGCAGCGAGCAGATCCGCCTCGAGGCGGAGAAGATGCGCACCGACGCCGAGCGCCGCGCCCGCCAGACCATCGAGACCGCGCAGCGTCAGGCCGACGACATCGTGGCCGACGCGCGGGCGAAGACGGACCGGATCCGCTCCGAGTCGGAGCGCGAGCTGGCTGCCCTCACCCACCGCCGCGACTCGATCAACGCGCAGCTGCACAACGTGCGCGAGATGCTGGCGACGCTCACCGGCGGCGGCGCGATCGGCGGCGCGCTGGCAGGCCTCAACCTCGACAGCGACAAGGCTGACGACGAGTCGGCCGTCCCGGCGCAGGGTCGGTAAGGGCTCGCAGCCGCGGTACCTGGGTACCCTAAGCAGGCACTGCGGCACGTGCGCCGCGTATGGCGCACGACGGGTTACGTCTGCGGCGTTCACTCGTCCCGTGGTCGGATGCGCACCTGGCATCCGGCCACGGGACGGCGCGGCGGCGGCCGCGCAGCAGGCGGCACATGGCCGGCGTGCGCCTCGAGTGGCTGAGCGATGGCAGAATCGCGGATATGTCTGTCGACGAAGCATCCGAGGTGGCCGAAACGACGACCACTGACGCTTCGGCAGCTGCCCCAGCGGGCTTGGCGGCCGCGCAGGACGAGGACGTCACGACTACGGACTCCCCGAAAGCTGACGCTCCGTCAAAATCCGGTGACGCCAAACCCGGCACCTCGACGTCCCGTGACTCGACGTCCGGCGACTCGAAAACCAACGCCTCGCCAGACTCCGGCGGCAAGAACGGCCGAGGCTCCGGTGCGCGACGGCCCGGCCGCCCACTGCGCCGCTCGCACCCCTATTACGTCGGCTTCGTCGGCGGTCTCGGCCTGATCCTGGCCTACTACCTCGCGCAGGCGCTCGTCTCGCTCACCGGCGTGCTGGTCCTGATCGTGATCGCGCTTTTCCTCGCGGTCGGCCTCAATCCCTTCGTGGAGCGGCTGACCGATCGCGGGCTGCAACGCCGCTGGGCCGTCCTCATCGTCGCCGGGACCTGCCTGCTGCTGTTCGCCGGCTTCGTCACCGCGATCGCACAGCCGCTGGCCCAACAGACCTCCAGCCTCATCGCCTCGCTGCCGCATCACCTGCAACAGCTCGGTCAGAACGCCACCGTGCGCCGGTTCGACGCGAAGTACAACGTCGTCGGGCGCCTGCAGAACCTGCTGGCACAAGCGGACACCGCGAAGATGATCGCGGGCGGCATCCTCGGTTTCGGCGAGTTCCTGATCTCCTCGGTGTTCAAATCGTTCACCGTGCTGGTGATGACGATCTACTTCCTCGGCTCGCTGCCCACGATCAAGCAGTCGACCTATCAGCTCATCCCGGCTTCTCGGCGCGCCCGGGTCGGCGCGCTGGCCGATGGCGTCCTCGAGCGCGTCGGTGGTTATGTGTCGGGCGCGGTGACCGTCGCGGCGCTCGCGGGTCTCGCGTCGTACCTGATGCTGGCGGTGCTGAACGTGCCGTACATGCTGCCGCTCGCGCTGCTGATCGCGATGACCGACTTCGTGCCCTTGGTCGGCGCGACGATCGGGGCGCTGATCGTGACGCTGGTGGTGCTGTTCGACTCCCCGGTCAAGGCCGTGGTCGCCGGGATCTTCTTCATCGTCTACCAGCAGTTCGAGAACTTCGTGATCTATCCGCGGGTGATGGCGCGCTCGGTGGACGTGCCGCCGATGATCGCGGTGATAGCGGCGCTGATCGGAGCCGCGTTGCTAGGCGTCGTCGGGGCGTTGCTGGCGATTCCGTTGTCCGCCGGGCTGGCGTACATCGTGCGTGAGGTGCTGCTGCCTCGACAGGATCGATCGTAAGTACCCTGATAACTTTGACACGGCGGGACCTGCGCGCCAGGTGGCTCGCCGATCCCGCCGCCGCTATTGGGTCGATCAGCTAGTCAGCAGTCTCGCTCCGACCCCGCGATCAGGTCGCCGAGCAGGTCAGGACCGGGTTCGCGGATCCGCCGCTGGCCTGCAGGCCGAAGCTGGTCGAGCCGGAGGCCGCGATCGCGCCGTTGTATGGCTCGTTGGTCGCGGTCTCGGAGCTGCCGGACGCGGTGCTGACCGCGTTCCACATGCTGTTGACCGTCTGGCCGCCGGGCCAGGTCCAGCTGACCTTCCACGACTTGGTCGCGGTAGTGGTGCTCGTGTTCGTCACGGTCACCGTCGCGTTGAAGCCGCCGGTCCAACTGGTGTCGACGTGCATGCTCGCCAAGCATCCGCCGCCAGACGAGGCGCTCGACGTGGTCGCGCTGACCGCAGCCGATTTGGCCGAGACGTTGCCGGCCGCGTCATACGCAGCGACCGAGTACGTGTACGCGGTCCCCGATGTGAGTCCCGCGTCCGTGTAGGTCGTACCGCTGGACGTACCGACAAGCGTCGAACCGCGGTAGATGTTGTACCCAGCCACGCCGACGTTGTCCGTAGACGCAGACCACGACAGCGAAACGCTCGATGCGGTAACGCCGGTCACCTGAAGGCCGGTCGGCGTCGACGGAGCCGTGTAATCGCCGCCTGAGGAGCTGCCGCCGCCGAACCCAGGCGCCTTGATGCTCGCGAGATAGGCGTCCTTGGTGGTGTTGACCGTGGTCCAGTCGTCGTTGAGGATGCCGCCGGTATCACCCGAGTCCGGGTTCCAGCTCCAGAAGGTCCACTGGAAGCTGTCGGCGCCGTACTGGCTGGTCGGCCGCAGGTAGGTGACGAGGGTCTTGAGCCAGGTCTGGTCCGTCGTGGCGGCGAGGGTGGTGCCGAATTCGCCGACCCACACCGGCGCGATGTTCTGCTTGAACAGGTAGCCCCAGTTCTGGTCCCAGATGCCGGGCATGTTCGCGGGGAAGCTCGGGTCGGTGAACCAGGGCTGCTGCGCGACGCTCGTCGCGTAGTCGTGCGCGGAGTACACGACCCGGTTGGCCACGTTCAGCTGCACGGGGTACTGGCCGGCGCCCTGCAGGTTGCCGCCCCACCAGTAGCCGCTGCCGTTGTAGGTCTGGATGCCCTCGACGAAGATCAGCAGGTTCGGGTTGACCGAAAGCACCGCGTTGCCGCCGCGCTCGGCCGCGAGCCGCCAGTCGATCGTCGTGTCGCCGCAGCCCCAGCACGCCGGGTCGTGCGGCTCGTTGTGCAGGTCGATGCCGATGACCGCGGTGTTGTTCAGATACCGCTGGGCCAGCGCCTTGAGGTCGGCGATCCAGGTCGACTCGGGAACGGCGCTGGTGTACCAGAGCGCGGTCTGGCCGCTGGCGTCGGGACGGTGCCGGTCCAGGATGACCTTCAGGCCGACCGCTCCGGCGTAGTTGACGATCTTGTCCATGACGCCGAGCGAGTTGAGCCCGACCAGGTCGGCGTTCATGCCGCCGGAGTAGTTGATGCTCTGCGGCTGGGTGCCCTTGAAGATGTCGTCGCTGTAGGGCAGCCGGATGGTGTTGTAACCGAGCGACTTCATCTGGTCGATCATGCTCTTGTAGTCGCGGCTCCACAGGCCGTGCGCGACATAGTTCGAGGTCTCGAAGCCGAACCAGTTGACCCCCGCGATGCGCACCGGCTGGTTCGCCGAGTCCAGCAGCTGCCGGCCACTGGTGTGCCAATACCCTGATCCGAGGGTGGTGGCGGCGTGCGCCGGGCGGGCCGCGGTGACCGGCACCGTCAGCAGCGCGAGGCCGAGCGCGGCCGCGAGCGCGAGGCGCAGCCGTTTCAGTGATCTGAGCATCATCGTGGGTGGGCCTTTCCGTCGGGTCAGGGGCCGCTTCGGGACAGCGGCGTCGGATGCGCCCGGGTCGGCAGGCCGCGCGCCTCTTCGTGATCGGAAGGTACGGACAGCGCGCCGTGCGTCAACACTTCGGCCCGGCGGGCGCGCGACGACGCGGCTCAGGGCGCCGAGATCGCGAAAATTACATGCCGCCGGGCGGCCGATCGGACCCTGCCGAGGTGTCGATGAAACGTCGAACGGGCCAGTCGGCGGCCTTGCAAGTTTCAGGGGGTTGCGAAACAGCAGCAAAAGCAATGGCCTTATTCACCGCGGCCGTGAACCGCTCCTGCTGCCGCCCCGACCGAGCGCCTAGGCCTGACGCGTCCCGAGCGGCGCGGCGTACTTCTCGAATGGACCGTCCCACTGCGCCGGCAGCGGTGCGGCGGCCGGATTGATCCGCCGCACGATCTCGTCGAGCACGACGCGCACGTACTTCTCGCCGACCCACAGGTGCTTGGCGCCCTCGACGCCGATGACTTCAGCCTGCGGGATGAGGGCGAAGCGCTCGCGGGCCTCGGCGGGGCGCAGGTAGTCGTCGAACTCGGGGACCAGGACCGTGACCGGCTTACCGGAATCGCCCCAGACCCTCAGGTCATCGCGCTGCGCGCGGTGCAACGGCGGAGAGAGCAGGATCGCGCCGAGCACGTCTGGCTCACAGGCGTATTTGAGTACCAGCTCACTGCCGAAAGACCAACCGAGCGCCCACAGATTGGGCAACTCATGGCCTGCCTCGTTCAGGCCCTCGGCGAACTCGAACGCGGCGGCCACGTCGAACCGCTCGGAGACGCCCTCGCCGAACTCACCCTCACTACGTCCGCGTGCCGATGCGGTACCGCGCGTGTTGAACCGCAGCACCGCGATGTCCGCCAGCGCCGGCAGCCGCCACGCTGCCTTACGCAGAACGTGACTGTCCATCATCCCGGCCGCGGTAGGCAGCGGATGAAAGGTAACGAGCGTCGCGACCGGCTCGCGATCGAGCGGCAGCGCCAGTTCCCCGACCAGCGTGAGTCCGTCGGCGGTCTTCAGCTCGATCGGCTCGCGGCGGGCGGGCAGGATCACGTGGGCGGTGATTTCGGTAGCCATCTCGGTCTCCACCCTAAGGGTCGGGTCCACCCACAGGTGTAGCCCGCTATGGGTTAAAGACCGTCCCACAGGTGGACGAGGCGCGCGGCGCTCCCCCGATACGTTGTGGCGAGTCTCAGGGAAGACGACTATCCACAGGTTCTACACGAGGGATTTCTTACGATGATCGAGGCGAACGGCCTCACGAAGCGGTACGGCGAGCGGCTGGCGGTGGACAATCTCACGTTCACCGTCAAGCCCGGCCAGGTGACCGGCTTCCTGGGCCCGAACGGGGCGGGCAAGTCCACCACGATGCGGCTGATTCTCGGCCTCGACGCGCCGACCTCCGGCGCGGTGACCATCGACGGGCGCCCCTTCTCCAAGGTGGCGTACCCGATGCGTGAGGTCGGGGCGCTGCTGGACGCGAAGGCGATCCACGGTGGCCGCAGCGCATACAACCACCTGCTGTGCCTGGCGCAGACCAACAACCTGCCCAAGGCGCGGGTCGGCGAAGTACTCGAACTGGTCGGCCTGTCCGAAGTGGCCAAGAAGCGCTCACGCGGCTTCTCCCTCGGCATGGGCCAGCGCCTCGGCATCGCCGCCGCGCTGCTCGGCGACCCCAAGCTGCTGATGTTCGACGAGCCGGTCAACGGCCTGGACCCGGAGGGCATCCTCTGGATCAGGAACCTGATGAAGGCGCTGGCCGCCGAGGGCCGCACCGTCTTCGTCTCCTCGCACCTGATGAGCGAGATGGAGAACACCGCGGACCACCTGATCGTGATCGGCCGCGGCCGGCTGGTCGCGGACTGCACGGTGCAGGAATTCATCGACCAGAACTCGGAGCTGACCATCCGGGTACGCACGCCCGAGACGCAGCGGCTGGCCGCGCTCGTCACCGAGAAGGGCGCGGTGGCCGCGCCTGACGGCGACGACGCCCTGCGGATCACCCGGCTCGGCATGACCGAGATCGGCGACCTGGCCTTCGACAACCAGATCCGGGTGCACGAGCTCTCGCCGATCCAGGCCTCCCTGGAGCAGGCGTTCATGGAACTGACCAAGGACAGCGTGGAATACCACGCCGCGGTGCCCGGCCAGCCGATCGGCGTGCACGACCGGGTGCCCGCGACGCAGCAGGAAGGCCGCTGAGATGACCGTCAACACCTCCGCCCTCGGCAACCTGACCGCGCTGCCGCCCGCCTCCGGCCGGGCCGGATTCGGCGGCGCGCTGCGCTCGGAGTGGACCAAGATCCGCTCGGTGCGCTCGACCATGTGGACCCTGGGCTCCGCCACCGTCGTCACCATCGGCATCAGCGTGCTGGGCAACTGGGGCCGGGCCAACCACGGGGACGCGACCACGGCGCAGCTCGCCCAGGAGGACCTGACCCAGCGCACCCTGTTCGGCATCATTCTCGGCCAACTGATCATGGTCGTGTTCGGCGCGATGGCGATCACCTCCGAGTACTCCACCGGAATGGTCCGCACCTCGCTGACCGCGCAGCCGCGCCGCGCGCCGGTGTTCTGGGCCAAGCTGCTGGTCGTCTCGGCGGTCGCGTTCGTGGTCGGCGAGGTCATCTCGTTCGTCTCGTTCCTGATCTCCTCGTCGTTCTGGCGCGCCAAGGGCATCGACCTGACATTGAGCACCCCGCACGCGATGCAGGCGGTGATCGGCGGCGGCCTCTACCTGGCCGGCTCCGCGATCCTGGCCTTCGGCCTCGGCGCGATCCTGCGGCACACCGCGGGCGCGATCACCAGCGGCGTCGGGCTGCTGTTCGTGCTGACCATCCTGGTCAACTTCCTGCCGGACAGCTGGCAGCACCACCTCGACAAGTGGCTGCCGTTCAACTCGGGCGGGCAGGTCTGGTCCACTCAGCACGTGCCCGGCACCGACCTGGGTGCCTGGACCGGTTTCGGAGTGTTCATGATCTACGGCGTGGTGGCGATCGCGCTCGGCGGATACATCTTCCGCAACCGCGACGCCTGATCGGTACGCCGAGCAGGCGAATCACGACGGCCGATGCGCAGCGCCCCACGCCGCGCATCGGCCGTTGCGCGTAGGTTGCTCGGAGAACCGAGTGACCGGAGTGACCGTATGTCAGCAGACGCGGCCTCAACCGCGCGCTGAGCTGTGCAGTGTGCGGAACCGTGGAAAAATGGCTCGCGATTGGGGGTACCAATGATCGAAGTCAACGATCTGGTGAAGCGTTACGGGGAAACCATCGCGGTGGACCATCTCAGCTTCACTGTGGAGCCGGGCCGGATCACCGGCTTTCTCGGCCCGAACGGGGCTGGCAAATCCACCACCATGCGCCTCATCCTCGGCCTCGACCGGCCGAGTTCGGGGACCGCGCTGATCGACGGTAAGCCGTACCGCGCCTTGCCGGACCCGCTGCGTTACGTCGGCGCGCTGCTTGAGGCCAGGGCGGTGCACCCTGGGCGTACCGCATTCAACCACCTGCTTTACCTCGCGCAGACGCAGGGCGTGCCGAAGGCGCGGATCAGCGAAGTGCTGGATCTGGTCGGCCTGTCGGAGGTGGCGAAGAAGCGCACCAAGGGCTTCTCTCTGGGCATGGGCCAGCGCCTGGGCATCGCGGCGGCGCTGCTCGGCAATCCGCGCCTGCTGATTCTGGACGAGCCGGTCAACGGGCTCGACCCGGAGGGCATCGTCTGGATCAGAAACCTGATGAAGCAGCTGGCCGCTGAGGGCCGCACGGTGTTCGTCTCCTCGCACTTGATGAACGAGATGGCGGTCACCGCGGACCATGTCGTCGTGATCGGCCGCGGCCGGTTGATCGCCGACACCGCGATGGACGAGTTCATCGCGCGTTACGCCGAGAACATGGTGCTGGTCCGCTCTCCGCAGGCGGACAAGCTGAGCGAGGCGCTGCGCGGGCTGGGCGCCGTCGTGGCCTCGCAAGAGGACGGGGCGCTGCTGGTCAACAAGACCGAAGCGGCGGCGATCGGCGAGCTGGCCGCGGCGAACGGGATCGTGCTGCACGAACTCTCTCCGCAGCGCGGTTCGCTGGAGGAGGCCTTCATGGAGCTGACCAAGGCAGACGTCCAGTTCCACAGCCCGGATGCGATCGCCCAGGCTACGAACGCTCAGGCCGCGCCGGCAAGCGCGAGCGCGACACAGGGCGGGGGTGCGTGATGGTCACCGATACGATCCCACGGGCCGCCTCGACCGAGGGCGGGCACGCGAACTTCGGCAGGCTGCTGACTGCCGAGTGGACCAAGCTGCGCACCGTGCGTTCGACGGTCTGGTCGTTCGCGATCCTGATCGTCGCAGTGATCGGATTCACTGCGCTGTTCACATTCCTGACCGTCCAGCAGTGGTCGCAGATGAACGCAGGAGACCAGGCACAGGCACGGCTCGACCCGGTGCCGCAGATTTTGGGCAGCGGGCTGTTCCTCGGCCAGCTGGCGATCTGCGTGCTCGGCGTCCTGGTGGCGTCCTCCGAGTACACCACCGGGATGATCCGCTCGACGCTGCTGGCCTCGCCGCACCGGCTGCGGATGCTCGCCGCCAAGTGCGTGGTCTTCGCGGTCCCCGTGCTTATCGTCGGCGAGGTGCTGAGCTTCGCCAGCTATGGCATCGGCAAGTCGATCCTCTCCTCGAAGCTGCACACCTCGCTCAGCGATCCGCACGTGACGCGCGCAGTCATCGGCGAGGGGCTTTACCTCGCTGTGCTCGGACTGTTCGCGCTCGCAATCGGGCAGTTGATCAGGCACACGGCCGGTGCGATCACCACGGTCATCGCGCTGGTGCTCGTTCTCGTGCCACTCGCGGGTCTACTGCCCGGCAGCATCGGCAAGCACGTCTCGGCCTATCTGCCGACCAACGCGGGCCAGCAGATCATGCAGATCTATCCCAAGGATCAGATCGTGAGCGCGTGGCAGGGGTTCGGCATCTTCGGGCTCTGGACGGCTGTGCTGCTCGCAGTTGCGGCCTGGCTCCTGGTTAAGCGCGACGCCTGACAGCCAGTCAGGTCCCTGGCTCCAACCGAATACTCACTACCGGCGGCGCAGGCGCGCGTTCCAACAGGGCGTGTGCCAGTGCCGCCGGTCGTCGAGTCCACCGCCACCGTGCCAGGCCGCCTGGTCGGAGTCGGCGGGCCAGGCGACCAGGTGCGGCATTCCCGGCCGGATCTCCTGATCGCAGCCGGGGCAGCGGTACGTCTTCGCCGTGCTCGCGCCGGCTACTGAGCGCACGATCCAGTCGCCGTCCCGCGCCGACTCGACCCGCTGGTAGCCGAAGGCCTTCTCGATATCCCGTGGTTCGCGGTCAGCCGACTGACCGCGCGCCGAAGAACGGCCGCGCCCCGCGGGGCGTGCATCGTTCTTCCTCGGGCTCACCACCCAAGTTTATCGAACCGTGATCGCGCTCAGGCCCCGTAGTCCCGGAACCCCTTCTTGGTCTTACGGCCGAGGTAGCCGGCAGTCACCAGATGCTCAAGCAGCGGCGCCGGGGCGAAGCCAGGCTCGCGGAACTCCAGGTACAACGCCCGCTCGATAGCCAGCGCAACGTCCAGACCCACCACGTCCAGCAGCTCGAACGGTCCCATCGGGTAACCGCAGCCCAGCTTCATCGCGGTGTCGATGCCGTCGGCCGTCGCGTAGTGCGCCTCGAGCATCTTCACCGCGTCGTTGAGATACGGGAAAAGCAGGGCATTTACGATAAACCCGGCTCGGTCTCCGCAGTCCACCGCGTGCTTGCCCAGCCGCGCGCAGACCTCGTGCACCGTGGCCAGCACGTCCTCGGCGGTCGCGACGGTGTGCACGACCTCCACGAGCTTCATCACCGGGGCCGGGTTGAAGAAGTGGATGCCGACCACGTCGCGCGGCCGGCTGGTCGCCATCGCGCACTCGATCACCGGCAGGCTTGACGTCGTCGTCGCCAACACCGCGCCCGGCTTGCAGACCGCGTCGAGTTCCTGGAACAGCGCCACCTTCACGCCCAAATCCTCGACCACGGCCTCCACGACCAGGTCGCAATCCCCTGCGTCGCCGACCGCTCCACTCGACGTCAGGCGGCCCAGCGCCGCATCCCGGTCCTCCGCGCTCAGCTTGCCCTTCTCCACGGCGCGCCCCAGCGACTTCTCAATCGCTGCACGCGACGCCGCAGCCTTTTCCTCGCTGCGCGCGATCTGCACTGTCGAGTACCCGGCCTTGGCAAAGACCTCTGCGATGCCGTTCGCCATCGTTCCCGAGCCGACGACCGCGACACGGGAGATAGCCCGAGCGCCTTCGGTCGCCGCCGTCGCGTCCGGTGTCAGCGCGTCAGGCACCACCGTCGGCACCTCAGCCTGCTCGTACGTGTAGAAGCCGCGGCCGGACTTGCGGCCGAGCAACCCCGCCGTCTTCATCTGCTTGAAGATCGGCGCGGGCGCGTGCAGCCGGACCCGCGACTGCTTGTACATCGTGTCCAAAATTTCGTACGCGGTATCGAGCCCGATCAGGTCCAACAACGCCAGCGGCCCCATCGGCAGCCCGCAGCCCAGCCGCATCGCCGCGTCGATGTCTTCACGCGTGGCGTACTTGCCTTCGTACATCGAGGCGGCGTGGTTGAGGTAGCCGAACAGCAGCGCGTTGGCGATGAACCCGGCCTTGTCGCCAATCGTGACCGGGGACTTGCCCAGCCGCCGCGCCAGGTCCTCGATGTCGGTGAGCACGCCCGGGTCGGTGACGACGGTGCGCACGACCTCGACCAGCTTCATCACCGGCGCCGGGTTGAAGAAGTGCAGCCCGACCACCCGCGAGGGCCGCGACGTCGCCACCGAGATCTCAGTCACCGAAAGCGAGGACGTGTTCGTCGCGAAGATCGTCTCGGCCGAGCAGATGCCGTCCAGCTTGCGGAACAGCTCCCGCTTGAGTTCGAGCCGCTCCGGGATCGCCTCGATCACCAGGTCGGCGGAGGCCAGCGGCGCCAGCTCAGTGGTGTACTCGATCCGGTCGAGCAGCGCGGCAGCTTCCTCGGCGGTCAGCTTCCCGCGGGACACCGCGCGGCGGGTCGAGTGCGCGACGTGCGCCCGGCCGCGGTTGAGGCCGGCATCGTCGATCTCGACCGCGTGCACGCGCAGGCCGTTGCGGGCCATGACCTCGGCGATGCCCGCACCCATCGTGCCGAGTCCGACGACGCCGACTGTGGCGATCTCGCGCCCCATTGCGCACTCCTCAGGGGTATTGGAAGTCGCCCGCGTCCGGTCCGCTGGGCGCTTGTTACCGATGAGTATCCCCAGCGGGGCGTCCTTCCGCCAGTGCCCGGTTGCCGCCGATCCGCCCGGGCCCCCTGTGACGATCCTCACCCCGCCCGCTCACCCAACTCCCCTTCGCCCGCCCTTCACCCCACGTCTCCCATCCGCCCGCCCTTCACCCCTCCCCCACGAAGCCGGACCGGAGCGAACGTCACGTCAACGCCCACTCCGGCCCGTCTTCCCTCTTACTTCCCCTCCTCCCGCTCTCCTCCTCTACCTCTACCTCTTCTTCTTCTCTCTCCGTCGTGCGTTTCCCGTCCACCGCCCCCGTCATCGCGGCTCTTCCCCACGGGGCGTCCTCCACAGCGCCTCGCAGACCGCTACGACGGCGGCTCCCCGCCTTCGGTGGGAACTCAAGGGCCGCAAGAGAGGCCCTCGGGTGAACCCTCAGTCACCAGGTCCCAGGTCCAGGTCGCTCGATCGATCACTCCTCTCCGCGCACGGTCCGCGCCCGGCGGCCACGTCTACCGCCGGAAACTGGATTTGGTCAGCAGTCGCGCAGCTCAGGCGACTGATTCAGCAGTTGCTCCCGGGTCGAAACGAATCTGCGGTACGCGCCCGACTCCATGCCCGGCTGGCCCTCGGCGGCCGGGAAAACGGCGACCCGGTGACAGTTCTGGAAGGCCAGCCGGACCCCGAAGTAGCGCTCAAGGCAGCCGCGGATCGCGTCCGAGGCGAGCGCGCGGAGCAACTGCCCGCGCTCGGCCTCGCTCGCCGGCGGCGTCAGGTTGTCGGCGTACGCTCCGCCCTCCACCAGCAGCCGCGTGGACAGTTGGCTGATCAGTTGCCAGGCGTAGGGCAGCGAAGTGCGCACACACTCGGCGAACTTCTCGTCGGTGACCTCGCCCTCCTGCGCCGCGGCCAGCAGCTCGGCCGACACATCCAGGGACATCTGTCCCTCCCTTCCCTCACGTCATTGCGTTACGAACTCACTGGCTGGGCCGCGCTCACACCACTTCAATGGCCCGGCGCCGGGCGGCTCACACCTCCGGGTATGCCCTCGGCACAATCACGCCTCACCAGACGACTGATGGTTCGTCGGCTCACTCAGTGGACTTCCCGCAGGCCCAGTCGAACCGCGCGCCACCTGGCCGCCAACGTGCGCCCCCGTACGCCCGCTCCGGTCGGCTAGGGTTTCAAACCATGCGCCTCGTCATCGCCCAATGCAGCGTCGACTACGCGGGACGGCTCGCCGCCCACCTGCCCAACGCCCGCCGCCTCCTGATCGTCAAGGCGGACGGCAGCGTTCTGGTGCACTCCGACGGCGGCTCGTACAAGCCGCTGAACTGGATGTCGCCACCGTGCACCCTCAAGGAGGAAGAGCAGGGCGACGGTTACGTGTGGACGGTCACCAACAAGGCGGGCGAGCAACTGGTGATCACCATAGAAGAGGTCTTCCACGACTCGGCGCACGAGCTCGGCATCGACCCCGGCCTCCAGAAGGACGGCGTCGAGTCACACCTGCAAGAGCTGCTTGCGGAGCAGATCGAGACGCTGGGCAAGGGCTGGCGCCTGATCCGCCGCGAGTACCCAACCCCGATCGGCCCGGTGGACATCCTCTGCCGCGACGCCGAGGGCGCAACCGTCGCCATCGAGATCAAGCGCCGCGGCGAAATCGACGGCGTCGAGCAGCTGACGCGCTACCTGGAACTCCTCAACCGCGACCCGCTGCTCGCCCCGGTCCGCGGCGTCTTCGCCGCCCAGGAGATCAAACCCCAGGCCCGCGTCCTCGCCACCGACCGCGGCATCTCCTGCACCGTGCTCGACTACGAGGTCTTACGCGGCATGGATGACCCAAGCACCCGGCTCTTCTAGCCGCCCGTTGTCGCAGGACGTGACTTCGCGGCCCGAAACGGAACACCGATCGCCGAAGCGGAAGCTGCGCACGACCCCTGCGACGCCGCCTGATCCGAGTCGTTCCGCATAAACGAACTAATGCACGCGAGGTTGTTGTGCTCACACGGCGTCAGCACCAGTACCGCGCAACAGTTCTGCGTAGGCCACATCCCCGAAAAAGCCGTCAGCGCGGCCCTGGCGAGACTACGCTTTGACTGGAGGGAATGCACTTATCAGGGGAGGAAAGTGCTATGGGTCTGCGTTGCAACCTCGGGATGCATCAAGGCGACTGGGAGTACGACTACAGCAGGTCGTGCGATCAGACTCGTCGGTGCACTAGCTGCGGCAACGTCAGCACTCGGGTCCGTCACGACTTCGGCGACTGGGAGTTCACGGACAATCGGGACGAGCCGAATTGCGCGAGCGAGCGGACCTGCGACCGGTGCGACGAGACAGAAACGGATTATCGGCACGAGTACCAATGGGTCAACTATCGCGAGTTGCTCGAATCTGCGGCCAGAAAGCCCACGAGCGGCTTGCTTGAGTTCGCAGGCGCGATGGCCACCGGGTACGCCGCCTCGAAAATCCACCCGTGTAGCCAGGTCATGGCCTGCAAGCGCTGTAGCCGCCCCGGTGATTCGAGCACATTGACCACGGAGCATGACTGGGGCCGGTGGCAGGCGGGACCTTACGGCCAGGGAACGGTTCGGATTTGCGGTCGGTGCGGCGAACGCGAAGAGCGCGATTGAGATCTACGTTCCCACAGAAGGCGTTCTGAGGCCCCGTTCCTCTTGACGCACCCGGACGGGATCTAGGGCATGTTTTGGAACTAGCGTCGGTTAAGGCCGCGGTGTCTGGCGCGTGCGATCGCAAGGCGGAGGGTCGTTCTCGTACCGGGCGTCCGTGGACGATCCGACAACGCAGCGAGCGTGCGTGGCAGGCGCCGCGGCCCCGGCGATGGTTCCAAAACATGCCCTAACTTCGTACCGGCACATGACGGCGTCTCAGACAGGTGGGACTGACGACCAGACGCCTGACATCCGTTTCGATCGCTCGCATTCCGGTAGGAATTCCGCAGGGGGGATACTTTGCGTAAAACGGCTGCCTTGATCCTGTCACTCGCGATGACGACAACCGGCTGTACCGAGGCCAACAACGTCATCAAAGTGGCGGCACAAAGCCCCATCACACCCATTGTCCTGAAGATCGTTCATGGCGGCCTGGTGACCATCGCCGAGGACGTGCCATCACCGCAGGCGAAGGCCGTCGCCCTGGTCGGAGTATTCGCGGTCGATGCACTCTCGTCGGCGGTCGCGTCCGAGCAGAACAACGAAAAGGCGATGGCCGAGGACGCCGTTCTCCTGCTGGTCACCCAGACCATCAGGGGTCAAGTTCAAACCAGCGTCTTCAAGATCACGACCAGCCACAAGCTGATCGTGGCGATGAACGGGAAGTTCATCGAGACTCT
Source organism: Actinocrinis sp. (assembly GCF_035605935.1). Taxonomy (GTDB): domain Bacteria; phylum Actinomycetota; class Actinomycetes; order Streptomycetales; family Catenulisporaceae; genus Actinocrinis. Next base: position 75,964 of record NZ_DATNGK010000169.1, read on the forward strand.
CGAACCGAAGAAGATCACCATTACCGCCGAGCCGGGCACCGACTCGACGATCGTGGTAACCGATGCCCAGGCCGGCCAGATCACCTACATCAACGCGAAAATCAACCTGGCGCCGTCAAACTTCGCCAACAACATGCTCGGCGACCACTCTCACACCGACTTGGATACCGGCCGGGATAAAAACCTACCGGATCCGAATCAGAACGCCGATCTGTTCGACTCCGGCACGGGCGGCGTCGTGACCGTCAACGGAGCAAAGGCCGCACGCTGGACCTCCTCGGACGCGCCGACGCTGGCCGGCTGCGAGTCGTTGCCGAAGGCCGCTTGGACGACAAAGCTATACGGCAGTTTCCAAAACCTCGGCGGCCCCGGCGGCGACGTATGGTGCGTGCTCAGCAAGCAGGGCCGCTATGGAACGCTGGCAAGCGGCGGGAACAACGCCAACTACGCCTGGACCTTCGCCTACGTGCTGTGGAAGAAACCCGGCGACAATTAGCGAGCACGACGGACGGGCCGAGCACCGGGCTCTTCTAGCCTCACAGCCGCCTGCGATGCTTCCGTGTCCGTTCCCTTACTCATCAGTGGGCACGTAGTTGGGATCGCGGCCCGCATCCGGTCGCGTCTCGACGCCGAGTCCGTGCGGGTGGAAGCTGTCGTAGCTGAATCCCTCGCCGACGATTTCGGCGGGCAGCTGGCCGGTCATCAGTCGCCATAGGAATCCGTCGAACGGACCGGGAAACTCGTCCCATTCGTTGAAGCCGCCGTCGTGCCAGATGATCGGCCAGCGCTCTGGCTCGCCCGCCGGATCCGCCCGGAAGAAGAACTGGAATTCGTCAGCTGACGTGCCCCAGAGGATCAGGCCGCCGGGTTCCGGGTGCAGGGGATACGGGACCGTTAGATACTCGCGCCGCTGCCGCAGGTAGTTCTCGCCCCATTTGATCCGGGAGAGCAGGTCGCCCCAGCCATAGAGCGGTGACTCCGGCTCTACTTGCGGATGCGAGAACACGATCAGGCCGAGAATGCCGGAGCCGTAGTAGTCCACGAAGCCGGTGAACGAGGCGGGCAGCCGCAGGCCGAGATAGCCTTCGATCTCGCTCCAGTCCGCCGGTGCGACCTCGACCGGACGGCCCGTCGCGTCGACCGGCGGGCCGAGCACGGACTTGATCCGATCGAGGTCGCTCGTCATTGGCTGCGCTCCCTGTGCCCGCTACTACCTGTTGTTAGCCGCAATTCCCGTCCGACACCGGTACCAACTCGTTGGTGAGCGTGCAGTTGATGTTGAGCCCGCCGCCGGTGGCGACGAGGTGGACCGCCGACGGGATCGCTGTCGAGTCGTCAGGGTAGAGCGGTATCACGTCATATTGCACCGTCTCCCCGTTCGGCGCGGCTCTGATCTTAGCCGCGATGAGGTTCTCCACATTGCTCATGGCACCGTTGTTGAGCGCAGCGCCGATGGCGACGAAGTTTCGCGGGTTCTTCGCGGAGCCGCCGAACTGCTTGCCGATCAGGTGGCCGCTGGTGTTTGCGAGCCGGTTGCCTAAACTCTTGCCCCACGGCGCCGGATTGGGGTCGGCTGGCGATTTCACGCCGGTCATCGTGTTGTCGAAGATGCCGTCGGAGCCGGTCGCGCGGCAATCGGTTCCGTCCCCGAACGGCTGCATCGGCCAGTAATGGATGTTCCCCGCGCCGTTCGTCCCGTTCTGCTTCGGGTCCCGGTTCTTGCAGGCGGCGTTCTCGACGGTGTTCGCGAGCGCCGCTTGGTCCCTGACCTTGCGCAGCTGCTCCAGCAGCTCGTCCATCTTCTTCAGCAGCAGCTTGGCCTTCTCTAGTTCCTCGATGAACTTGACGATCTTCGGCGCGAGCTCGACGACCTTCGCCACGAAGTCCGCGAGCTTGGCCACCTTGGTGAACGGGACCAGGTCGACCAGCGTCCAGATGCAGGCCATGACGTCGCCCTTGGTGAAGCAGTTCTCCACGTCGTCGACGCCGAGCACGTCCAGCAGCAGCTGGCCGCCGTTGTCGACGAGGAAGGTGGTCAGGTCGGTGCCTGCCACACCTTGGGCCTGGTTGTACTCGTCGACACAGGTCTGGCCGCAGTTCGCCAGCAGCAGCGCCTGATCACTCGCTGCGAGCGGCGTCTGGCCCGCGTGTTGGTAGGTGATCCGGTTCGCCGCCTCGCTCGCGGCTTCTTGCGCCTGAGCCGCCGCTGCGGCCTGCTGCGCCGCCGCAGCATCGGCCTGAGCGCTTGCCGCGGCCGTGTTCGCCATGGCTGCCGCGTTCGCCGCGTCAGCCGCATCGGACTGGGCGGCGGTCGCTTCGTCGGTGGCATCGCTCGCGGCAGTATGCGCCGCCGCCGCGTCCTTCTCGCTCGCGGTCGCCGCTGCTTGGGCTGCCGCGGCGGAACTGCTCGCTGCCTGCGCGGACACGTGGGCGTTGGTCGCGTCTTGCTGCGCCTTCGCGTCCATGACGTTGATCCGGTCATCGGACTGCTTGGTGGCTTGAGCGTCAGCAGAGGCCTGCGCAGCTGAGGCCGCCGCCGCGGAGGCCGAAGCCGCAGCGCTCGCCGCGGACGTCGCGGCGTCGGCGGCCGCTTGGGCAGCCAGCTTCGCGTCACCGGAGGCCCGGTTGGCGGCGTCCTGAGCTGCGGCGGCGAGGGCGGCTGCCTGGGTGGCCTCGGCTGACGCGGCGTCAGCCTGCTGCTGGGCCATGGTCTTGGCCGCCTCGGAGGACAGGGAAGCGAGCCCGGCCGCCGAGTCGGTGGCGGCGTACGGCGCAGCCAGGTCGATGGCCTGGTCCGCGGGCGCGGCGACGGTGGCCGCCTCCGCCGCGGTCGCCTGCGCCGCCTGGGCGGTGGCCAGAGCCTGCCCGGTCGCGATCGCGCTATCCGACAGCGCGCCGGCCGCCTCGTTCTGCGCGGCCGCTGCCGCCGCCTTGGCGTTGTCGGCGTCGGTCTGCGCCTGGGCCGCCGATGCCTGTGCCGCCTCGGATTGCGATGCCGCGGCGCCGGCCTGCTTGATCGCGTCGGCAGCCAGTGCATCGGCCTGCAAGGCGAGCGAGTGGGTCTGCGCGGCGGCCGAATCCGCCGTGGCGGAGTCCGAGTCGGCCTTCTCAGAGGCGGCACTCGCCTGTACGGCCGCGGCCCGGGCCGTCGCCGCGTCGTTGGTCGCCTGCGTTGCATCGGCGTTGGCCTTGTCGGCCGCGGCACTGGCGGCGTCGGCGTCTGCCTTTGCCTGGTTGGCCGCGGCGGTGGCGCCGGCGGCGGCGTCAGTTCCCTGATCGGCGGCGGCTACGGCAGCGAGCGCTTGTGCCTTCGCCTCGGCTGCATCCTTGGTCCGTTGCGCCGTCTCCGCTTGCGCCCGAGCCGTGGCCGCCCGGTCGGCGGCCTGCTGCGCCGCTACATAGTTGCTGTTCGCGGCGGCGTCCGCGGTTGCGGCGTCGGCCTCTTTCGCCGTGGCGGTGGCATCCTGCTGCTGCGCGTCCGCGTTCTTCGCGGCAGCGTCGTTGCGTTTGGCCTCCGCTGTCGTTTCGGCGTTCGCCGCGATCGTGGCCTGATTCGCCGCGTCGGCGGCTGCCGCGTCGGCGCGAGCCTGGGCGTCCTTCGCCGCGGTTTCCGCGGTCGTCACCTTCGCCTTGTCGTTCGCGACCACGCTGGCCGCGGTGGCCGCTGCCGCGGCCTGGTTCTTCGCCTGGGTCGCGAGCGTCTGGGCTTGGGCCGCGTTGTCCTGCGCCGTCTCACGCAGGTACAGCGCCCGCGCCGCGTGTGCCTGCGCGCTGGCGTTCGCCAGCAGCGTCGCCGAGTCGGCCAGCGTCGCGTTCGTCGCAGCCACCGCGGTCTGCATCGCGTTGGAGGTCGCCTGAGCGGCGGCCGCGGCAGCGAGGGTCACCTGGACGGACTGCAACGCGTACGTCAGGCCCCTGCCTTCGGGCAGGCCGGACGTGGTCGCGGTCGCATACGCCGCATTGCGCGCGGCCACCGCCTTGTTTGCCGCGTCCTGCGCGATGACCGCTTCATTCTGTGCGGCGCCCGCCAGGGCGGCGACCTTCGCCTTGATCAGATCGAGGTCGTGCGGAGCGTGCGAGATGTCTACGTCGGACCAGCCGACCGGGTCGGCGCCGGAGGTCTTCTGGTTCTCGGCCCACAGGATGCCGCCGGCGGTCCAGGCGTAGTCAAGTCCGTCATGCATCGTCTCCGCGCCAGCCTTGAGTGCGTCCAGCGACTGCATCTCAGCGGCGACGATGTCGGCGCGCGGCTGCGCCTGCGCGTTCAACTCGGCCTGCCACTCGGCCCAGGCGGTCTCCTCCACGCCGATCAGCACGTCGGCCGGATCTATCGGGTTTGACGGGTCGCCGCCGGCCCAGCGTGCCTTGAGCGACTCGACCTCGTTGCGGAATTCCGGGGTGCCGGGCACCGGCGCGACCGTCGGCCAGCCGTCGTATTGGATGAACCGGCGCGCGTCGTCGGCCGAGCCGCTGATCGTCTCGTCCCGGTACGTGTTCCAAAACGATGCGTCAGCGGGGTCAGCGGCTGTATGCGTGGCGGCGATAGCAGTGACTCGGTCCTTGGCTGCCTGGTCGGCACGGGGAACCGGCAAAGCGTTATAGGCCGCGTCAGATTCCAGCCAGAAAGTCGAGTCCTTCGACATAAAGGTGGTCACGTCGGCGTTGAAGTCAGGCTGCTGGCCGTAGTCCATCATCCGGTAACCGTCGAGGAAGTGATTGATCCCCGCGGTGCGCTGCTTTCGTGCCTGGTCGGCGGCCGCCGCAGTCGCCACATCCTGCGCGATCGGGCCGTTGCGATCGCCCACCCAGTTGCTGTCTTCCCAAGTCCCCCACAGCTCGCCCATGCCGCTGTCGGGACCCGCCAGTGACTGCGCGGCCGCCGTGCGCACGCTGACACCGCCGGCGTGCAGCAGCATCGCGAGATGGGCCTGCGTTTCCCGCACGGCCTCCGCGGTCTGCATGCCTCTTTCCCGAGCGTTGAGATCGCCGGTGCCAGGCGGAATCACCGAGGTGGTGGCCGTGACCGGGCCGACGAAGGTGTGGCCGGCGTGCGGGACGTCCCAGACCTGCGCCCCGGTGTTGTTGCAGGTGTAGATCTGCAGCTGCGTGCCCCAGTCCGCCGAGGAACCCGGATCGTCTAGGCAGCGCCCCGAGTTCGGGTTCACCAGGCGCGGATTGCCGCCCGTGTCGTAGCCGACCACCCATTGCTGGTCCAGGGTTTCCTGGCACTCGTCCAGCTGCACCTTCGTGCCGTCGTCCGTCGCGCCCTCACCGCCCGCGATGCCGAGGCACAGTCCGGCGGCCGTGAGCGAACCGTCGGTTTGGAGCGTCCACGGCAGCAGCGGACCGGTCGGCGGGCACTTCAAGCCGCAGGCGCTAACCGGCATGTAGCCCACTCCGCAGCCATACAGCACTACCGCGGTGCCGTCAGCCGCAGTAGCGGTGGTCGCTGCCGGGATGGCGCACTTGTTCATGGTCGTGTTCGTGATCTGACCGTTCGGGGCGGCCGGACCGGACGGCGGGCTGAACCGCTGTGAGTTGGTCCCGTTACAGGCGTAGATCTGCAGCGCCTCGCCGTCGACGGTGGACGAGCCCGGCGTGTCGAGGCAGCGCTCTGCGGCCGGGTTGTAGAGCTGGGTGCCGCCGTTCTGGTTGTACTGGAAGTACCACTGCTGGCTCTTCCAGCCGCCGCAGTCGGTCAGCTGTGCCGGGCTGCCGTCGTCAGTCGCGGTGGTCAGGTCGCTCTCGGCGCTCGAGGCGCCGGACGCGATCCTGGTCTGCGCATTGACCACGCCGTTGTCCAGGATGAAGGCTTGCAGGCCGGCCGCACCGGCGGCGATAGAGGTGGCGTAGTGCGACGTGTCGAGCGGGCCGGCCTCTTTGGTCCAGCCGTTCAGGCCGATGCCCTTCTTGGCGTAGAGGTATCCGTCGCTGCCAAGCTTCAACTGGGTGCCGTCGGAACCGGCCGCAATGGGGGTGCTGGAAGCCGGGTCGGTGACGGCGATGCCGCCCTCCGAAGTCCAACCACCCATCCCGATGCCGCTCTTGGCGTAGACGTATCCGTCGCTGCCGACCAGGATCTGCACTCCGCCGTTGGTGACGATCGCCTTGGTGCCGGGGGCTACTTCCTTTACCCAGCCTGCGGCCGCGCCGATGCTGTTACGCGCGTATACGGTGCCGTCCGCGGCCATCATCATCTGGGTGCCGTCGGAACCCACCGAGATCGCGGTAGCCCCCGGGGCGCTCTCCGCGACCCAGCCAGCGGCCGGACCGATTCCGTTGCGTGCGTACACGGTCCCGTCGCGGCCGAGATAGAGCTGGACGCCGCCGTTCGTCGCGATCGCCCTGGCCGAGGTGCCGCCTTCACTGGTCCAGCCGGACGCGCCTCCGATCGTGTTGCGGGCGTAGACGGAGCCGTCTCCGGGCACTATCAGCTGGGTGCCGTCGGAACCGGCCGCGATCTGCTCGAGCTCGAAGTCGCTTTCCTTGGTCCAGCCGCCCATTCCGGTCGAGCTCTTGGCGTACAGCTCGCCCGAGGTCGTCATCAGCATCTGCACCGAGCCGCCTACTGCGACGGACTTCGCGGCGCCACCGTTGGTGCTGGTGACGTCGAGACATTTGCCGGGCGCGCCGACCGGCGTCACGGTCCCATGGAAGCCGCCGTCGCCGGAGTAGTCCTGGTACGGCGTGAAGGTCCAGTTCTGATTCGCCGAGCCGCTGCAGGCGGCCGAGGCCGCGGCCGTGCCGTTGGCCGTGTTGCCTGAGGGATCGTCAAGGCACTTACCCAGCCCCTCGTTGGCGATCGGGCCGCTCGCCTGGGCGTTGAGGTTGTAAACCTGCGATATCGCGGTGTTGCCGAGATTCCAGTCCGGGGCAGCTGACGCCGGGCCGGCCGCCATAATCCAGACCAGGGTGCCGGCCATCGCCACCGCTGTGGCTCGCACCCGCCCGCGACTGAACCATGAACTTGAAGACGCGCGAATGCGCGCAACACGCAACGGCATGAGTTTTCCCCGAATTCCCGAACGCCCGAACGTTGTGAGAGGCGCTTTCAGACCAGCCGCTG
>NZ_DATNGK010000170.1:0-3539 GCF_035605935.1 Actinocrinis sp.
GGGTGCGTGGCGGCCATCCATCGTCAAGACCGTGGCGTCGCGGGGAGAGGGCATCAGCGAGCTTCGCGCCGCCCTCGAGAAGCACCGGGAGTGGATGATTCGGCACGGGGAACTTGACCGGCGTCGAATCGCGCGGGCGGCGGCGGAGATCGAGGCGATCGCCGTCGCTCACCTCCGGGATCGGATCACTGCGGTACACGGCTCGGCGGCCTTGTCGGCGTCGGCCGCCCGGGTGGTGGCTGGGGAGACGGACCCGTACACAGCGGCATCCGATCTGGTCGCGGCGCTCGCGAAGTAGCGGCACGGCGCTCGCGCGGTCTCTATCGGCGCCTACGGCCAGCGCCGGGATCAAGCTCGGTCAGGCCGAGCGTCAGGCCGCGCAGGCGATCGGTCTCGTCTTCGATGCGGTCCAGCGCCCAGGTGTCCGCTACCCCGGAGCTGGCCGCTACCGCGTCGGCGGCCGTCAGCACGAGCCGTCCATGGGCAGCGACACCGGCGTCGAGTCGGGTGACGAGGGCGGCGACCGCCGGGTCGCTCCGCCGGCCGGCGCGGCTCGTCCGCGCCGACGCCGCTTCGATCGCGACGACCCGAGCGGCGCACTGTCGCAGGGCGTTCGCGGCGTCGGCCGCGGCGACAGCCGTGTACGCGGCCGGCTCGCCGAGCAATCCGAGAAGCTGTCTGAGCGCGACCTCGTCGGCATCCAGTCGATCGATAGCCGGCCGGGCGGCTGAGCCGCGCGGCGGACGCATCGGTCGCGGCGCCGGAATCGGCAGTTGGTGCACGTGCCAGGCGTGGCGGGAGGCCGTCGCGGTGACCCAGGCGCCCCCAGCTGACACCGCGGCCAGACAGGCTCCTGCGATCGGATCGCCGGTCACGATGGCCTGAGCGGCGAGACCGCCCAGCACCGCGGTCGGAACCGCGCGCAAGGCCACGCCCCATCTTGCTCGACGCTGCCGGCGCCGCAGCCGTAACCCGGGGTCCCGCATCCGGGCCAAGCTCACCCGAGCGCCGGCGGCCAGGTCGACCGCCCGCTGTCGGGTCACCGTCGCACGGACCGGCTTGCGAGCCACCGTCCGATCATGCCTGAGCGCCGGCCGTCTTACCACGGGTGGTCGATTGACCGATGGCCTCGGCCGACTCCTCGACCTCCAGCAGCGACGCTTGCCGTTGCGCGCGCTCGTACGCCGCGTGACCGCCGCGAATCCCGAACAGGCGCTTTGACACCAGCAGATACACCACTGCCGCGACGTTGACGATCAATGCGACGACGCGCAACCAGGTGATCTTCTCGGTAAGTTCGTACACCTCGAGAGGGATGAACAATGACGTGGCGACAACGGCGAAATATTCACCCCACCGCTTGAGCAGCCACAGACCGACCCCCTCGAACAGTTGCAAGACTCCGTAAAAGATCAAGAAAGCGGCGACGAGGTCCAGTGTGGTCGGGCTCGCATTGAGCGCGTTCTCGACTGCCCGCACCAAGCCGGAGTCCGACACGTTGAATTTGATCTGGTCGAAGAACGGCTTCAGCGCTCGCAGGTCCTGGTTGACGAGGTCTTTGATGCTGACTTGACTGCTTTCCACTCGTAGAACAGCGATGCCAAGCAGGAGGATGATGGTGCCGCGAACCCATCGTTCGACGGCCAGCAGGCGCAGGATGAACGCGGAGCGCAACGCCTTGCCGCGAAGCAGCATCGGAGCGTGGTCGGCCGGACCGCTGCCATCCGGTGGGCCGAGGACGTAAGTACCGCAGCGCAGGCACCGCCACGCCTCGCCCAACGGTGTGCTCGCTTCGAGCCTGGCCCGCAGAGGTGGTTCGTCTGGCGCGTAGGTCACGTGACCCTTGCGCGAGCACGTCCGCAGGTTCCAATCCACTCCGGCCAGCCTATGGGTTAGCTCAGGTCAGGAGGCCGGTCTGCGTTCTGTTCGGCTCGGCGGGTCAGCAGAACGCGTCGGGGTCAGCGGAAGGCGTCTATGCCCGTGAGCGCCTGCCCCAGAACGAGCGTGTGCACCTCGTGCGTGCCTTCGTAGGTGTACACGGTCTCGAGGTTAAGGGCATGCCGGAGTACCGGGTATTCCGTCGTGATGCCGCTCCCGCCCAGGATGCTGCGCGCCTCCCGGCAGATCTCCAATGCCGCCCGGACGTTAGCGAACTTGCCGAAACTCACCTGCTGCGACGTAAGGCGCCCGGCATCCTTCAGCTCGGCCAGTCGCCGCGCGGTGAGCTCGGCCTGGTTCAACGACACGGCGAGCTCGGCGAGCTTGCGTTGCGTCAACTGAAAGCCTGCGATGGGCCGCCCGAACTGGGTCCGGGTTCCGGCGTAGTCGAGCGTGGCGGCCAACGCGTCGCGCGCGGCGCCGGTTACCCCGCACACGATGCCGAAGCGCGCCTCGGACAGGCAACCTAGTGGCGCCCGAAGTCCGGCTGCTTCCGGCAGCTGCGCGTCAGCCGGTAGCCGGACCTCGTTGAAATGCAGTGAGCTCGTCACCGACGCCCGCAGCGAGAGCTTGTGATGCACGTCCGCAACGTCGAAGCCAGGCGTCCCCGGTTCGACGAGGAAGCCGCGAATACCGTCGTCGGTTCGGGCCCACACCACGGCGATGTCGGCGACCGAACCGTTGGTGATCCACATCTTCGAGCCGTTGAGCACCCAGTCCGACCCGTCACGCACTGCGCGGGTGCGCATCGAGCCGGGATCGGATCCGGAGTCGGCCTCAGTCAGGCCGAAGCACCCAATTGCTTCGCCCGCAGCCATGTGGGGCAGCCAGCGCTGTTTTTGTTCCTCGCTGCCGTAGGCGTAGATCGCATACATGGCGAGCGAGCCCTGCACGCTGATCAGCGACCGCAGCCCGCTGTCCACGGCCTCGACTTCCGCGCAGACCAGCCCGTATTGGGCCGCCGTCGAGCCTTGGCAGCCGTAGCCGGACAGGTGCATGCCAAGAACGCCGAGCTCGCCGAAGTCGCGGGCCAGCTCTCGTGCGGGCAGGGTGCCAGCCTCGTACCAGTCCCGGATGTTCGGCCGGAGCCGGTCGTCGGCGAACTTGCGCACCGTGTCACGGAGCAGCCGATTGTCGTCGGACAGATCGGCATCGAGGCCGAGCAGGTCCAAGCGATCCAGCGCATCAGTCATGAGGAGCCGTCCTCCGCGAGCATCGCGAGGATCGTACGGCCCGAGGGCGGGGTCCCCGCGAAATCGCGCGAGCGATCCGGGGTCCCTGCGAAATCGCGCAGCGATTTCGTGGGGTGGTTTCGTGGAGTGGTTTGTGGGGTGGCGATGGCGTTCGCTCGTGATCAACCTTCAGTTGTTTGCGGGGACAGCTAACCGGCTCGGGCCTGTTGGGCGCGCCAGCGGGCGAGGAGCGCCGGCATCTCGGTCTGCAGGAATTCGAAGAACGCGAGTGACTCCGACAGCCTCCGTCCCGCGTCGGACGTTGGCCCGACTGCTTCGACTCCGGCCCTGGTCGTCGCGATCCACTTGTCGAGTACTTGCTCTCGCCGCGCGACCATTTCATACCAGCTGTCATTCCCGAAGACGTAG
>NZ_DATNGK010000171.1:0-21641 GCF_035605935.1 Actinocrinis sp.
CGGCTCAACGCGCGCCAGTCGCTCGACCTCGCATTCGACGTCGCGGAGCTGCTGCGGTCCTGACGCCGACCTGTCGTCACCGCGGTGGGCCGCGTCATCTCCGTCATCGGCGTCATCTCCGTCATCTGCGTCATCTGCGTCATCTGCGTCATCTGCGTCCCACCGGATATCCGATAGAAGGACTCGAACACCGTTTCTAGAGTCCGATCGCCCGCCGCCTGCCGGCAGGTCCATTTCCGGGGGAGGAAACTCAACGTTGCGCACATCTACGCGACTAAAGCAGATCTCTTCGGCCGTCACCGCGACGGTGCTCGGCAGCCTCGTCAGCGTGGCGGCCGGGGCTGCTCCAGCTACTGCCGTGGTGGGCCAGTACACACCACTGCCACGCACGTCGCTCGCATACACCGACTCGCTCGCACCGAAGCAAAGCTTCGAAAACCCGACCGGCGACATGCCGCTCGGCTCATGGGCTGACAGCAATGGCGCGACGCACTTCAACGTGAACTGACCATTTGCAGGTAAGCCGCTCGCGCCCCCTCCAGGAAGCTGTCTGGAGGGGGCGCGAGTGCTTCGTGAGCCGACTGCGAACCGGCGCGGTTACGCCAGAGAACCCGTGCGCAGCATCGTGCGCAGGACGCGCAGCGCGACGGAGAGGATCGCCAGATCGAAGCTGTCGGCTGTGCCGATCTCCTCGAGTACAGCCTGAGCCCGGTCCACGGCCGCCTTGTTCTTCGCGACCCAGGTGGCGAAGCGGGCGTCCGGATCGGTTTCACCGGGGGCCGCGGCCAGGACCTCGAAGGTGAGGGCGGCCTGGGCGCTGTAAAGCTCCTCGCGGACGGCGGCGCGGGCCATCGCCTGCCACCGGTCCGTGCGCGGCAGGGCGTTGATGCGGTCGCGCAGGATACCGATGCGCAGCCGGTCGACGATGTCGAAGTAGCATTCCGCGACCTCGACCGGGGCGCGGCCGCTGTCCCAGGCCACCTCGACGATGTCGAGCGCCGAGTACGCCGCCGAGAACGCGGCCGTGCGGGCGGCCAGGTCTTCGGGGACCCCGGCGTCGAGCAGCTCCTGCTTGCCGGCCACGAGCTGGTCGAAGTCGGCGCCCTTGAGCAGCTTGGGCAGCTGGGCGACCACCTCGGCCACGCCGGAGCGGAACGCCTCGACCTGCGCCGCGATGTCCAGCGGATGCCTGCGGTTGAGCAGGAACCAGCGGGCGCCGCGCTCGGTCAGCCGCCGGCCCGCCAGCCGCATCCGCACCTGCACCTGCGCCGGGACCCGGTTGTCGAGTCCGTCGACCGCCGCCCAGAACGAGTGCATGTCGAAGACCGCGCGGGCCACGATGTGGGCGCGGGCGATCTCCTCCGCGGAGGCCCCGGTCTCCTCGCGCATCCGGAACACGAAGCTGGTGCCGGCGTTGTTCACCAGGTTGTTGACTACCTGGGTGGTGATGATCTCGCGGCGCAGCGGGTGCGCCTCGATCCGCTCCCGGAACCGTTCGCGCAGCGCGGAGGGGAAGTAGTGGAAGAGGTCGGCCTTCAGGAAGGCGTCGTCCGGAAGCTCCGAGACCAGCAGCTCGTCCTCGAGGGTGATCTTGGTGTAGGCGAGCAGGACGGACAGCTCCGGCTGGGTCAGTCCGAGGCCGCTCTGCCGCCGCTCGGTGATCGTGCGCTCGCCCGGCAGGAACTCCAGTTCCCGGTTGAGATGCCGCTCGGCGACCAGCCTGCGCAGGTAGCGCGCGTGCACGTTGAGCAGCGCCGGGGCCTGGGCCATGGCTGAGGCGAGGGCGACGTTCTGGCCGTAGTTGTCGGCCAGCACCAGCCGCGCCACCTCGTCCGTCATCTCGGCCAGCAGCTCGCCGCGCTCGTGCGAGCCGAGTTCGCGGGCCGCGACGGCCTGATCCAGCAGGATCTTGATATTGACCTCATGGTCGGAGGTGTCCACGCCGGCCGAGTTGTCGATCGCGTCGGTGCAGATCTTGCCGCCGGAGCCACCCGCGCCGCGCAGCGCGAACTCGATCCGGCCGAGCTGGGTGCAGCCGAGGTTGCCGCCCTCGCCCACCACCTTCACCCGCAGGTCCGCGCCGTTGATCCGGATCGCGTCGTTGGCCTTGTCGCCGACGTCCGCGTTCGACTCGGTGGACGCCTTGACATAGGTGCCGATGCCGCCGTTCCAGAACAGGTCCACCGGCGCGAGCAGGATCGCGCGCATCAACTCGGCCGGCGTCATCCGGTTCACCGGGTCGGCGATGCCGAGCGCGGCGCGGATCTGCGCGTTGAGCGGAATCGATTTGGCGCTGCGCGGGAAGACCCCGCCACCCTGCGCGATCAGCTTCGGGTCGTAGTCGGCCCACGAGGAGCGGGACAGTTCGAACAGCCGGCGGCGCTCGGCATACGAGCGGGCCGGGTCCGGGGCGGGGTCGATGAAGATGTGCCGGTGGTCGAAGGCCGCGACCAACTTGATGTGCTCGGACAGCAGCATCCCGTTGCCGAACACGTCTCCGGACATGTCGCCGATGCCGACGACCGTGAAGTCCTGGGTCTGGGTGTCGACACCGAGTTCGCGGAAGTGCCGCTTGACCGACTCCCAGGCGCCGCGCGCGGTGATGCCCATGACCTTGTGGTCGTAGCCGACCGAGCCGCCGGAGGCGAAGGCGTCGCCGAGCCAGAAGCCCTTCGCGCCGGGGCCCCACACGTCGCACTCCATGGCGACGCTGTTGGCGATGTCGGAGAAGGTGGCGGTGCCCTTGTCGGCCGCGACGACGAGGTAGGTGTCGTCGCCGTCGAAGCGCACGACGTCGATCGGCGGCACGGCCTTGCCGTCCACTAGGTTGTCGGTGATGTCCAGCAGACCCCGGATCAGGGTCTTGTAGCACTCGACGCCCTCGGCGATGAACGCGTCGCGGTCCGCCGGGTCGACCGGTGTCTTGACCACGAAGCCGCCCTTGGCGCCTACGGGCACGATCACCGCGTTCTTCACCATCTGGGCCTTGACCAGGCCGAGGATCTCGGTGCGGAAATCCTCGCGCCGATCGGACCAGCGCAGGCCGCCGCGCGCGACCGCGCCGAAGCGCAGGTGCACGCCCTCGACGCGGGCCGAGTAGACCCAGATCTCGTACTTGGGCCGGGGCTGCGGCAGGTCCGGCACCGCTGCGGCGTTGATCTTGAAGGAGATGTACGGCTTCCAGGTGTTCGATCCTTCTGGGCCGTCCGCGGCCTTCTGGAAGAAGTTCGTGCGCAGCGTCGCTTCGATCACCGCGCGCAGCGAGCGCAGGATGCGGTCTTCATCGAGTGAGGCGACCGCGTCGAGAGCGCCCTCCACCTCCTCCACGAGACCGTCGGTCAGCTCGCGGCCGGCCGCGGCGCGCGCCGGGTCGAAGGAGGCCTCGAACAGCTTGACCAGCAGCCGGGCCAGGCTCGGGTTCCGGTTCAGTACCTGCTCGATGTACTCCTGGCTGAACGGCGTGCCGCCCTGCCGCAGGTACTTGGCGTACGCGCGCAGTACGGTCACCTGACGCCAGGTCAGCCCTCCGCGCACCACCAGCGCGTTGAAGCCGTCGTTCTCGATCAGCCCGGACCAGGCGGCGGCGAACGCCGCGGTGAACCGCTCGCGGGCCGCCTCGTCGCGCAGGGACTCCGGGTCCACGACGCGCAGCCCGAAGTCGTAGATCCAGGCCGCCGCGCCGCACTCGCGGCTCAGCTCGTACGGGTGCTCGTCCAGGACTTCGACGCCGAAGCGCTGCAGAATCGGCAGCACCTCGGCCAGCGAGATCATCCGGCCGACCCGGAAGATCTTCAGGCTGTAGCGCTCCGGCGGAGCGCCGGGACGCCGGTAGACGGCGAGCGAGGAGTCGGTGGTGTCGTCGGCGTGGATGGCCTCGATCCGGCAGACGTCCTTGACCGCGTTCTCAGGCGGGAAGTCCGCCTTGTAGCCCTCGGGAAAGGCATTGCCGTAGTCGCGCAGCAGCTCGGTGGCACGCTCTGGTCCGACGCTCTCCTCCAGCTCCCGGGCGAAGTCGTCCTCCCAGGTGCGGATCGCGGCCACCAGCTTGCGCTCGATCAGCTCCGCGTCCACCTCGGGCAGCCGGTCACCGGGCGCGACCCGGACCACGAAGTGCAGCCGGGTGAGCACCGACTCGGTGGAGCGGACTGTGTAATCCGCCACCGCACCGTGCAGTTCATCGAGCAGGATGCCTCGCAACTTAAGACGCGCGTTGGTGTTGTACCGGTCGCGCGGCAGGTAAACGAGTGCGGAGAAGTAGCGGCCGTAAGCGTCCTTACGCAGGAACAGGCGCAGACGCCGGCGCTCCTGAAGATGCAGAACCGAGCCGGTGATCTCGGCGAGTTCCTCCACCGGGATCTGGAACAGGTCGTCGCGCGGGTAGGACTCCAGGATCTGCAGCAGATCCTTTCCGGAGTGCGAGGTCGGCGCGAAGCCGTGGATGTCGAGAACCTGCCGCACCTTCTGCCGGATCACCGGGACCCGCTGCACCGACTCGGAGTACGCGGCGGCCGAGAACAGGCCGAGGATGCGCCGCTCGCCGACGACCCGGCCCTCGGCGTCGAAGCGCTTGACGCCGATGTAGTCGAGGTAGCCGGCGCGATGCACGGTCGCTCGCGAGTTGGCCTTGGTGAGCACCAGCAGTCGCGGCTCGCGCGCCTTGGCGCGCACCTCTGGCGGCAGCTTGGCGAACGAACCGGAGGAGCCCGGCGCCTGATCGGAGCGCAGAATGCCCAGGCCGGTGCCGGTGACCGGGCGCAGCGTGTCCTCGCCCTCGGACTGCTCGAGGGTGTACTCGCGGTAGCCGAGGAAGGTGAAGTGATCGTCGGCGAGCCAGCGCAGCAGCTCTTGACCCGCCGTCAGCTCGTCGTACGAGACTCCGGCGCGCTGCGCGGCCCGGCCCTGCTCCTCGTCGAGGCCTTCGGCGAGGGCGAGTGCCGCGGCGCGCATCTTCGGCCAGTCCTCGACGGCCTCGCGCACGTCGCTGAGCACCCGGCGCAGTCCGGCCTCGATCGTGCCGAGCCGGGCCGGATCGTCGGCCTGCCGGTCGATCTCGATGTGCATCCAGGACTCGGTCAGCGCGCCCTGCGGCGTCTGCTGCGGTGGATCGGCGTCCGGAAGCGAGCGCAGCCTGCCGACCAGGTCGCGCTCGACCGCGAAGACCGGGTGGAACAGGACGTGGATACCGTGTCCGAGCCGGGTCAGCTCGGCGGTGATGGAATCCACCAAAAAGGGCATGTCGTCGGTGACGATCTCGACCACGGTGTGCGTCGTGGCGCCGGTGGTCCAGCCGGAGCGCTCGCGGGTCGGGGTGTGCACCCGGATCTTCGCGGTGCCCTGCGGGCGGATCTCGGCCAGCTCAGCAGAAGACCGCACCGCGCCGAGGATGTCGGCGGCGGTGCGGTCTGCGAGGTCGTCGAACGGCACGTGGCGGTAGTAGCGGCGTAGGACTGTGTCGGCTTTATCGGGATCACCCAGGCCGTCCGTGCCCGAGGGTTCGCGCGCCAGCCGCGCCGCCTCCTCAAGCAGGGTGATCGTCGCCTCGTCCAGCTGGGTTGCCATGTGTGCTCGCTCCTACGGCCGCGCGCCCTTGTGCGGCTCATCCCGGTTACGAGCTTTAGGTTACTCGGCGGTTTGAAGCGCCGGTTGCGTATCGGCCGATCATGTTGTCACGTCTGAGTTGCGCCTTCCTACAACGTGCGACGCGGTTTACCAGCGGTGCTCAGACCCCCACGGCGAGCGGCGGTCGCAGCGTGTCAGTTCCGGGCACCGGCCGCGCCGGGTCATGATCCAGTTCGACGATCCGGTTGTCCGCGTCGACGTGGACGATGCGCGGCTTCGCGGTGCGCGCCTCGTGGTCCTCGATCAGCTGATAACTGATCAGGATCACCAGATCTCCCGGATGGATCAGGTGCGCGGCGGCGCCGTTGATCCCGATCACGCCGGAGCCGCGCTCGCCCTCGATCACATAGGTCTCGAGCCGGGCTCCGTTGGTGATGTCGACGATCGCGACCTGTTCTCCAGGGAGCAGGTCGGCGGCTTCCAGCAGCGCGGCGTCAACAGTCACCGATCCCACGTAGTGCAGGTCGGCCTGGGTGACGGTGGCGCGGTGGATCTTGGACTTGAGCATGGTGCGGTACACGTGCGCTCCTCATCAGCGTGGGACGCTGCGTTCCAGTCCCGGTGGGTACCGGACGCAGCGTCATACAGGTGCGTTTCGCGCGGCTGAAGCCTCAACGGATCACAGCAGATCCGGCAACTCCTGTGTGGCGAACCAGAGTAGATCGAAGTCCTCGGCTCCGTCCACGGTGAACTGTGCGTCCTCGTCTCCGCCGTCGGCGGCCTGCACGACCAGCGCGGCCTCACCGATGGTCGGCTCCGCCCTGACGTCGTCGATGTGGAACGAGGCGATGTCCCGCAGCGCGATCACACCGTCGATGCGTACCTGGCCCGGTTCGACGCCCTGCTCTCGGGAGACCGGCGTGCCGACCGGGGTGACTACTGCGTCGAACAGTTCCGCGGCCACCACGACGCGGCGGCGCGGGGCCAGCGGGTCGGCCGCGAGCAGTCGCAGCGCGCCGCGGGCGGCCTCGGTCATCGCGGCGAATTCGAGCTCTTCCTCATCACCCTCGACGTACCACTCGCGCAGCGCCGGGGTCACCGCGTAGGCGGTCAGCGGACCGGGGCCGAGTTCGCCGCGCTTGGCCAGCTCCGACAGGATCGGCAGCGTCGCCGGGATGTACACGCGCATCGTGTGGTTCCCCTCGCCGGGCGCCGGACCTGCGAGGTCGCGGCCGCCGATATTGCGGAGACTTCTTCGGGTGCAGAGTCGCTAAGTCTGCTGTGACTTTAGCCGGTGCCGGTGCCGGAGCGTTGCTGCGCTAAGCAACCGCCTGCGACACGCCTAGGAACTCGGCCGTGGTGCGCCGGGCGAGGTCCAGTACCTCGGCCCGCCGGGTCGGGTCCATCAGGTTGATGCCGAGCCCGACCAGATCCTCTTGACCGGGGCAAAGGATCACCACTCGGCTGCCGCTCTGCCGCACTTGGCGGGCTTCCAGCAGCATCTGGCGGGTGACGCGATGCCGGTAGCTGCGCTCCAATCGGCCGAGCGCCGTGCGTGGCCGGTCATAGCCGCGCGCGGCCATCGGCGCGATGACGTACACCTCGTCGAGCGGCTTGCCGCCAGGCAGCGCGTCCGCGACCAGCAGGTCAAGGCTGGTGTTAGAGAAGGTGCCGCCGTCCACGTAGCGCCGGCCCTCGATCAACGCGGGCGTGAACCAGCCGGGGATCGAACATGACGCGACGACAGCTTCCGCCAGCCCGATGTGCGGAGCGCCTGGCTCGCCGAAAACGACGCGCTCGCCGGTGTCATAGTCCATGGCGACTACACGCACGCCCGGGTGCGTTGACCACGCGCCGGACGGTATGACGTCCTCGACCATACGGCCGATGTCGCCGAGCGAGCCGCGGCCAGGCGGGAGGAAAGCGGAGAGCACCACGGTCGTCGGATACCGGCGCGGGTGCCGCACTGAGCGCGCGATCAGCTTCGGCGATCCGATGCCGCGCTGCGGGCGCAGCGGAACGGCGCCGCCAGCCGCGTGATCGTAGTCGAAGATCTGGCCGGCCAGCGGGCCTTCGCGCACCGCCTCGGCCAGCTGATGCCGGTAAAGGTCCTGCGGACTGGCGCCCGCGCCGAGCAGCGCGGCCAGGATCGCGCCCGCGGAGGTGCCGACGATCAGGTCGGCGGTGCGCGGGTCGAAACCCAGCTCGTCATGCAAGGTGGCCAGTGCGCCGATCGTCCAGGCGGCCCCGAGCGTGCCGCCACCGCCCAACACCAGTCCCCTGCGTACCCCTTCGCTCAACCCTGCTCACCGTCCCCACGACGCGCTCGCCATTAGTGATGCCCGCTGCGGGGCGTACCGTCACCAGACCACTCGCGGGATCGGACGGCGGTTCACCCGAACCACCGTCAGTCGCCGCCAATCGGCGCGTCGAGTGGTGACTCGGCACGCAGATCCAATTCGAACAGCGCCTCCAGCTCGATAATTGTTTCCGCGTATGACCGGTGGTGTACTCCGATGATCCCCAAAGCCGCGGCGGCGCGCACATTGCGTTCCAGATCGTCCACGAACACGGCCTCTGGCGGCGCGCAGCCGAGCAGGCTGAGCGTGTGCAGGTAGATCTCGGGCTCAGGCTTGCGCATCCCGACCTCACCGCTGATCACCACGGCGTCGAACAGCTGGTCCCAGTCGTCGCGCAAATACTCGTTGCCCCACGAGTTCGATAGCAGCGCGGTGCGCAGCCCGGCCACCTTCGCCTGCCGCACCACGTTGATCATCGCCGGAGCGGAGGCGAAGCCCGCGAACATCCGGCCGATTAAGCCCTCGGCATGGACCTGGACCCCGCAATACCTGGTCAGTCGCTCGGCCAGGGCCTGCTCGAAGTGCTCGACCCGAAGTTCGCCGCGCTCGAGGGCGGCAATCGGGTCGAAGACACTGAGCGCGGCCAGACCCGCGTCGTGGAAGTCGCGAATCGCCAACTCATAACCGGCGGCGTCGATGCCCTCAGCGGCGTACCATCCGTCGAGGGCGGCCGCGAGCGGGGAGGTGAGCACGCCACCCCAGTCAACGATCAGCGCCTTGGGTCGGGCCTCGGACGCAGCACCGTCGTACGTGGCACGCTCGGAAAGCTCAAACTCGGCGCCATCAGACATACTGCCGCCTTTCACTCGCCGGTCGGGTGGAATACCCCCGACCGGGTAAGAGTTCCCATGGTACGGGGGTGATGCTTGTGTCGGGCCGAAGCAGTACGGCGGTATGGCCGTTCGCTGCCCTCTTCGCGGTAAGCGGAATCGTGCTGGTCAGCTACGCGGCCACGGACCCGCCGGATTGGCTTGACCGTACGGCCGTCACCGTCTGCGGCACCGCCCCGAGCGCCTCCCACGCCCTGCTGCTCGGCCTCGTGTTGCTCACCCTCGCCCACGGTCTCGGCCGCCGCCGCCGCATCGACTGGGTGATCGGCCTCGGGCTGGTCGCCTGGAGCACACTCACCGAGACCGAATCGCTGCTCACCCGTTCGCCCGGCGAACCCTGGCGGCTCATCCCGCTCAGCCTCACCCTGGTTTCCCTCGTGCGAGCTCGCGACAGGTTCGCCGTCGCGCCGGACCCGCACCGGCTACGGCAGACCGCGGCGGTGGCCGGGGCGTCCAGCGTGACGCTCGTCCTGGTCGGCGGCGGCGGGTTGTTCGCGGAGCGCGGGCGGTTCGCCGCCCCGGTGTCCGCGACGGATGTCGGACGCGAGTTCGTGGCAGCGGTCGCGGCGAACTCGGGGCGATTCGACTTCCAGGGGCCGAGCTGGTTGTTGCCCGGCCTGGCCCTGGCCTCCGGCCTGGCCCTGATCGCGGTGCTCGCGACGCTGTCCGCGGCCGCGCCGCCGCCGGACCCGGCCGACTCGGA
Organism: Actinocrinis sp.; assembly: GCF_035605935.1. Lineage (GTDB taxonomy): Bacteria > Actinomycetota > Actinomycetes > Streptomycetales > Catenulisporaceae > Actinocrinis. Next base: position 9,453 of record NZ_DATNGK010000171.1, read on the forward strand.
CGAGCGGGCGGTGATGCGGTCGCTGATCGCGCATCGCGATTCCGGAAGCCTGGCACCATTCGCGCTGCGGTACGACAAGTCGTACTTGTTCGATCCGGCCGGGCGGGCCGCGGTCGGCTACCGAGTACTGGCCGGCATGGCGATCGTCGGCGGCGACCCGATCGGAGCCCAGGACTCGTGGCCCGCGGCGATCGACGAATTCCTGGCCGAGTCCGAGCGGCGCGGCTGGCGCCCGGCCGTCCTCGGGGCCGGACCGGAGGCACGCGAGATCTGGGCACAGCGCGGGATGCGCGGCTTCGGCATAGGCGACGAAGTGGTCATCGACGTCGACTCGTTCTCCCTGAACGGGCGCACGATGCGCAACGTCCGGCAGGCGGTCCAGCGCAGCGAGCACGCCGGGATCTGGGTGTCCGTGCTGCCGGAGCGGGAGCTGAGTCCGGAACTGGCCGCGCAGCTGCGCCGGATCCATCGGGCCTGGCTCGGCCGCGGCACGCCAAAGCGGCCGCGTCCGGACGCCGACATGATCCCGCAGGGGCGTGAGCACGGCTTCGCGATGAACCTGGACGCGATGGCCGAGGGCCGGCATCCGGATTCACTGTTCGTGATCGCGTTCGCCGCGGACGGGTACGCGGTCTCCTTCCAGCGGTACCTGGTGGCGGCACAGGACGGCTCCAGGCCGGTGCTCTCGCTCGATGTGATGCCGCGTCATCGGATCGCGCCGAACGGGGTGAACGAGCGGCTGATTGTGGCGGCGGTCGAATACGCGGCGACGCACGGCTTCAAGATGGTCTCGCTCAACTTCGCGGCCTTCCGCACGGTGTTGGAGGCATACCGGCTCGGCAGCGCTGCGACGGGCAAGACCGCGCCCGCGGTGGCTCCTGGGCCCACGCCACCCGGCCTGGTGTCGCGAGCGACCCGACGGGCCATCCACTTGATGGATCCGCTCATTCAGCTGGAATCCCTCTACCGCTTCAACGCCAAGTTCCGGCCCGGCTGGCTGCCGCGCTCGGTCCTGGTGGCGTCCTGGCTGGATCTGCCGCTGTTCGGCATCGCCGCCTTCGGTCTGGAGTTCGCGCTGCCCTACGACCGGCGGCGCAGCCGGATCACCGCGCCCGAACTTGAGAACCGCCCACATCCGCTTGAGCGCCCGCGCCCGCAGTTCGAGCCCGCCACCGAGCAGGGCCTGGGAAACGTAGAGGACGGCGATCAGGCGAACTGGAGCGCGGTACAACGCCACTCCAGCCGGTCCTGAGCCGTCCGCTCGAAGCGCAGCGCGACCGCGCGTACCCGCGGACCGTCCTGGACCAGCACGGTGGACTCGACCGCGTCTGGCCCCGGAGCGTGCAACCGGATCGAGCGCACCATGCTGCGCGCCGCGAAGCGGGTGACCGCGCGGCGCTGCGTGACCGTGCTGAGCAGCCCGAAGACCTCTCGGGACACCCAACGCTTTACCTGCTCAGCCGGACGGCGTTCGAGCAACACGTCCACCACGGCCTCGACCAGGCGGCGCACTCCAGCCGGCGGCTGATCGGCGGCCCGGCGCGCTCCGAGCGGGTCGAGGCGGTGCGTCCAGCCGACCACCCAGGATCGCAGCGCACCGGCCGCGCCGCCGAGTTCCGGGTCCTCGCACCGGTCGCGGTCGAGTTCGCGATCGGATTCGAGCCCGCGGATCGGTTCGAATTCGTCCTCGGGCAGCGCGCGCTCCAAGGTGCCCACGACGGTCAGCAGCGGGCTGCGACGCCTGCCGTAGCCGAGGAAGCCCGCAGCGCCACCGGCGGCTGTGTCCACGGGGTCCGCCGCGCCGGGACGGGTATCGCCGAGACTCACATCGCCCTGACTCACATCGCCGAGCCTCGCCGCACCGGACCACCCTGCACGAAGGCCGGTATCGCAGGGTTCGGCGTCATCGCTGTCGTAACGCGGCATCGTGCACCCCTGTCGTGTATCGCCTAGCTGACGATCTTTCAGACAGCCGAAGGTGCCCTGAAGTTGTCCAGGTAGACGCCACGGCGCCGAAGATCACCCGTTCGGTCGAGCGATCTTCGGCGCCGGTGACTTTTAGTTCTGTGACTATCTGAACTCTGCGTCTAGGTGGACTGTGCGGCGCTCGCCGCGGCTACTTCTTACGGCGACGGCCGCCGGGTGCCGGGGGACGGCCACCCTTCGGCTTGGGCTTCGGCGTCGCGTCCTGCGGGCCGCCGGCCGCGCCGGCGGCCTCCTGACGCTCCACCACGCCGCCCGCGCCGTCCACGGTCGGGGCCGAGTAGTTCAGCCGCGCCGGGCGCTTGGGAGCCTCCAGGCCCTTCGCGTTGAGCTGCGCGGTGGCCGCCTGGGCCTGCGCCTGGGCTTCGGGGTCCTCGCTGTTCGCCTCGACCTGGACTTCGAGGTTGAACAGGTAGCCGACCGACTCCTCCTTGATGCCCTCCATCATCCCGTTGAACATCAGGTAGCCCTCGCGCTGGTACTCGACCAGCGGGTCACGCTGCGCCATCGCCCGCAGGCCGATGCCCTCCTGGAGGTAGTCCATCTCGTAGAGGTGCTCGCGCCAGCGCCGGTCGAGCACCGAGAGCACGACCCGCCGCTCCAGCTCCCGGGTGATCGAGTCGCCCAGGTTGGCCTCGCGCTTGTCGTAGGCGCCGAGGATGTCCGCGGTGATCTCCTCGCGCAGGATCTCCTTGGTGATCCCGGTGCGGCCGCCGACCGACTCCTCGACCTCCTCCAGGGTGATCGAGATCGGGTACAGCGTGGCCAGGGCGGACCAGAGCTTCTCCAGCTCCCACTCCTCCGCGTAGCCCTCGGCGGTGGCCGCCTCGACGTACGCGTGGACGGTGTCCTCCATCATGTGCCGCACGTGATCGCGCAGGTCCTCGCCATCCAGCACCCTGCGACGCTCGGCGTAGATCACCTCGCGCTGCTTGTTGATCACGTCGTCGTACTTGAGCACGTTCTTGCGGATCTCGAAGTTCTGCTGCTCCAGCTGGGTCTGCGCGGACTGGATCGCCCGGGTGACCATCTTCGACTCGATCGGCACGTCGTCGCCGACGTTGGCCACCGACAGGACCCGCTCCACGATCTGCGCCTTGAACAGCCGCATCAGATCGTCGCCGAGGGAGAGGTAGAAGCGGCTCTCGCCCGGGTCGCCCTGGCGTCCGGCACGACCGCGCAGCTGGTTGTCGATGCGGCGCGACTCGTGCCGTTCGGTGGCCAGCACGTACAGCCCGCCGAGCTCGTGGACCTCCTCGTGCTCCGCGGTGACCGCCTTCTTGGCCTTCTCCAGCGCCGCGGGCCAGGCCGCCTCGTACTCCTCGGGCGTCTCGGTCGGAGTCAGGCCGCGTTGGGCCAGCTCGCCCATCGCCAGGTTCTCCGGGTTACCGCCGAGCATGATGTCGGTACCGCGACCGGCCATGTTGGTGGCCACGGTGACCGCGCCCTTACGCCCGGCCTGCGCGATGATCTGCGCCTCACGCTCGTGGTGCTTCGCGTTCAGCACCTCGTGCGGGACACCATGCTTGCGCAGCTGCTGGGACAGGTACTCGGACTTCTCCACCGAGACCGTGCCGACCAGGACCGGCTGGCCCTCGGCGTGCCGGTGCTCGATGTCCTCGACGACGGCCTTGAACTTGGCCTCCTCCGAGATGTAGATCAGGTCCTGGTGGTCCTTGCGGACCATCGGCCGGTTGGTCGGGATCGGGACCACGCCGAGCTTGTAGATCTGGTGGAACTCGGCCGCCTCGGTCAGCGCCGTACCGGTCATCCCGGACAGCTTCTTGTACAGCCGGAAGTAGTTCTGCAGGGTGATCGTGGCCAGAGTCTGGTTCTCGTTCTGGATGACCACCCCCTCCTTGGCCTCGATCGCCTGGTGCATGCCCTCGTTGTAGCGGCGGCCCGCCAGGATGCGGCCGGTGTGCTCGTCGACGATCAGGATCTCGCCGTTCATGACCACGTAGTCGCGGTCCTTCTTGAACAGCTCCTTGGCCTTGATCGCGTTGTTGAGGAAGCCGACCAGCGGGGTGTTGACCGACTCGTAGAGGTTGTCGATGCCCAGCAGGTCCTCGACCCGCTCGACGCCGCGCTCGAGCACGCCGACGGTCTTCTTCTTCTCGTCGACCTCGTAGTCGGTGTCCAGGGCCAGCCGGTTCACGATCTTGGCGAAGTCCGTGTACCACTTGGTCGCCTGGTCCGAGGGACCGGAGATGATCAGCGGGGTACGCGCCTCGTCGATCAGGATCGAGTCCACCTCGTCGACCACGGCGAAGTTGTGGCCGCGCTGCACCAGCTCATCCTTCGACCAGGCCATGTTGTCGCGCAGGTAGTCGAAGCCGAGCTCGTTGTTGGTGCCGTAGGTGATGTCCGCGCCGTAAGCCACCTTGCGCTGGGCCGGGGTCATGCTGGCCAGCACCACGCCGACGTCGAGGCCCAGGAAGCGGTGAATGCGGCCCATCCACTCCGAGTCGCGCTCGGCGAGGTAGTCGTTGGTGGTGACGATGTGCACACCATCGCCGGAGAGGGCGTTGAGGTAGGCCGGCAGCGTGCCGACGAGGGTCTTGCCCTCACCGGTGCGCATCTCGGCGATGTTGCCCCAGTGCAGCGCCGCGCCGCCCATCAGCTGCACGTCGTAGTGGCGCTGGCCGATGGTGCGCTTCGCGGCCTCGCGGACTACCGCGAAGGCTTCCCAGAGCAGGTCGTCCAGGCTTTCGCCGTCCTGGTAGCGCTCTTTGAACTTGTCGGTCTCGGCGCGCAGTTCCGCGTCGGTGAGGTCGACATAGTCTTCCTCGAGCATATTCACGGTCTCGGCCGTCTTGGCCAGCTTGCGAAGGATCTTCCCTTCGCCCGCGCGCAGGACCTTGTCGAAGAGGGCAGGCACTTTGGGAACGGCTCCTTGAACTGACTACAGACCTTGGATGGACGGACGCAGTGTTGAATCGGGTGCTGCCACGGCCAGGCCGCCAAGGCGGGCAGCTTACCCCCACCCCCGGCCGTTATCCCATCGTAAGCGACCGCGCACGTTCAAAGACAGTGCGCTGGCGGCAGTAACCTCTGTGGTCCGGGCCGATCACAGCAGCGAGAGCGCGATTCCGTCGAGAATGTCGTGTTCGGACACGACGACCTCGGCCAATCCGAGCCGGTCCACGATCTGCGCGAGGATGAGCGCCCCGGCGCCGATCACGTCGACCCGGCCGGGGTGGATCACCGGATTCGCGGCGCGCTGCGCGTGCGTCGAGGCCAGCAGGTCGCCCGCGACCCGGCGCACGCTCTGCGCTGAAATCCGTGAAAGGTGCACCCGGTCCCGGTCGTATTCGGGTAGGCCGAGCGCGATGGCTGACACCGTGGTGACCGAGCCGGCCACACCCACCAGCGTCTTCGCCTGATCGATCGGCACCTGCGTGGCGGCCAGGTCGATCGCGGCGTCGATGTCCCCGCGGGCGGCGGTGATCTGCGCGAGAGTCGGCGGATCCTGGGTGAGGTGACGCTCCGTCAGCCGCACGCAGCCGATGTCGACCGAGCGGGCCGCCTCGACCTCGCGGTCGCCGAGCACGAACTCAGTGGAGCCGCCGCCGATGTCGACGACGAGATACGGGGTCGGATGCCCCGTCTCGCCGGCCACCGCGCGGGTCGCACCGCTGAACGAGAGTGCGGCCTCGTCGGAACCAGTGATCACCTCGGGCTCCACACCCAGCCTGGAACGCACGCCGGCGACGAACTCGTCTCGGTTGGCCGCGTCCCGGGTGGCGCTCGTGGCGACGAAGCGGATTCGCTCGGCGCCGAGATTGCGGATCTCGGCGGCGTAGTCGTCACACGCGGCGAAGGTACGTTGCAGAGCTTCGGGAGCCAGGCGCCCGGTGGCGTCGACGCCCTGGCCGAGCCGGACGATCTCCATCCGGCGGGTCAGCTCGTGCGCCGCGCCGGTCTGCGGATCCAGGTCCGTGACGAGCAGGCGGATGGAGTTCGTGCCGCAGTCGACCGCCGCGACTCGGATGCTCATCGGTCCGTCTCCTCGGATTCGCTGGGCGTGGCGGAAGGAACGTTCACGCACGCACCGCTGCGCCACCACTCGGGCAGCAATCGCAGCGCCTCGTCGCCGAGCGGGTTCACGCCAGGGCCAGCCGCGAGTGCGTGCCCGACCAACACGTGCAGGCACTTGACCCGGTCAGGCATCCCGCCCGCGCTTGGAAAGCCTTCGAGCACTTCGATCGCGTCGCGTCGCTTGATGTAGTCCTCGTGTGCGGCGCGGTAGGCCGCCGCAAGCTCGGGATCGGTATGCAGCCGCTCGGTCATCTCAGCCATCAAACCGCTGCCTTCGAGCGTGCCGATGGCTGATGCGGCCTTGGGGCAGGTGAGGTAGTAGAGCGTCGGAAACGGAGTGCCATCGTCCAGGCGGGGCGCCGTTTCAACCACGTCCGGGTTACCGCACGGACAGCGATGCGCTACCGCACGCAGGCCGCGCGGTTCGCGCCCGAGCTGCGCCTTGACCGCTTCGAAGTCCGCATTAGCCACGCTCACGCTGACACGCTACCTGGTCCGGCGCGAAGCGATCACGGCGTGGGAGACGGCGACGGTGTAGCGGATGGTGATTTCACCGTTGACCACAGCCGGTCGAACCACGCCTGCTGCGTCGGCGTCGGAATACCCAGTGGTTCGCTGCCCGCGCTGAGGTTGGGCACGATGTAGCCGGTCTCACCGGGCCGCACGTAATGCAGCCGCTCGCGGGCCTGGATGGCGACGTACGCCGGGTCCGACCACTTGTTCAATTCGGTTTGCAGCGCGGCGACCTGCTGCTGCGTCACCTGGTTCTGATGCTTCAGGTTCGAGATCTGGGTGCGCTGGGCGAGGTACTGGCGCAGTGGATAGGCGACCGTGACCATCACCGCGCACAGCGTGAGCGCGAGGATTCCGGCTCTCCCAGTCAGCCGGTTGCGCGACGGCTTGCGCGGAGCCTTGCGCGGTGGCCCAGCCGAGCCTCGGCCTGATCGCGGACGAGGCAGGGCGACGGTGTCGCGGTCCGCTGACTTTCCGTCAGTCATCGCGCCGCACCCCTCCCACTCGCGCGAAGCATGCGTCTACAGCTGTCTATTGCTTCCGGGTAAAGCTGTGGCGCGCCGCGCCGTGCTCTTACGCCGTCCTTCGACGGCCGAGTCACAGCGGGCGCGCCACCCAGACTAGGCCTCTCAGGCCTTGAACCGCGGGAAGGCGGAGCGACCGGCGTAGCGGGCCGCGTCGTCCAGCTCCTCCTCGATACGCAGCAACTGGTTGTACTTGGCGACCCGGTCGGTGCGCGCGGGGGCGCCCGACTTGATCTGGCCGACGTCAGTGGCCACGGCGAGGTCCGCGATGGTCGTGTCCTCGGTCTCGCCGGAGCGGTGGCTCATCATGCAGCGGTAGCCGGAGCGGTGCGCCAGTGCGACGGCGTCGAAGGTCTCGGTCAGCGTGCCGATCTGGTTGACCTTCACCAGCAGCGCGTTGGCCTGGCCGCCGGCGATGCCGCGCTGCAGCCGCTCGGGGTTGGTGACGAACAGGTCGTCGCCGACTAGCTGCACCTTGCCGCCGAGCTGCTCGGTCACGGACTTCCAGCCGTCCCAGTCCTCCTCGCTGTGCGAGTCCTCGATCGACACCAGCGGGTAGTTGGCGACCAGGTCCGCGTAGTACGAGCTCAGCTCCGCGCCGGAGAACTGCTTGCCCTCGAGGGTGTAGGCGCCGTCCTTGTACAGCTCGGTCGCGGCCACGTCGAGGGCGAGCGCGATTTCCTGGCCGGGGGTGTAACCGGCCTTCTCGATCGCCTCGAGGATCAGGTCGAGCGCGGCCCGGTTCGACTCCAGGTTCGGCGCGAAGCCGCCCTCGTCGCCGAGGCCGGTGGACAGGCCGCGGGACTTGAGCACCGCCTTGAGCGCGTGGTAGGTCTCCGCGCCCCAGCGCAGCGCCTCGCCGTAGGTCTCCGCGCCGATCGGCGCGATCATGAACTCCTGGATGTCCACGTTGGAGTCGGCGTGCGCGCCACCGTTGATGATGTTCATCATCGGCACCGGCAGGATGTGCGCGTTCGGGCCGCCGAGGTAGCGGAACAGCGGCAGCTCGGCGGACTCCGCCGCGGCCTTGGCCACCGCGAGTGAGACGCCGAGGATCGCGTTCGCGCCGACCCGGGCCTTGTTCGGCGTGCCGTCGAGGTCGATCAGCTCCTGGTCGATCAGCCGCTGCTCGTGCGCGTCGAAGCCGATCAGCGCCGGGCCGATCTCGTCGAGCACGGCGAGCACGGCCTTGGTCACGCCCTTGCCGCCATAGCGCGCCTTGTCCCCGTCGCGCAGCTCCACTGCCTCGAACGCGCCAGTGGACGCGCCGGACGGCACGGCGGCGCGGGCGATGGTGCCGTCGTCCAGCGCGACCTCGACCTCGACCGTGGGGTTGCCGCGGGAGTCGAGGATTTCCCGCGCGCCGACTGCTTCGATGGACGCCACGTGCGTAACTCCTTTGTGTCCTGCTGGACTCTTCGCATAGATGCCGGGCAACAGACTAGTGGGCCTGGTAATCGGCGCGAATCGGGCTCGACGTACGGACGGGTAACTCGTGCAGGCCGCGCATGATCAGCCCGGAGTGCCAGCGCAGTTCATCCGGCGCAACGGCGAGCGCGAGGTCGGGGAACCGCGCGAACAGCCGCTCGAAGGCGACGCGGCCCTCCAATCGGGCGAGCGGAGCGCCGAGGCAGAAGTGGATGCCGTGGCCGAGGGCGAGGTTTCCGCCCTCGTTGCGGCTGAGGTCGAGCGTGTCCGGGTCCGTGAAGCGGGCCGGGTCGCGATCCGCGGCGGCGAGGACCGCCAGCACCGGCTCACCGGCCGGGATCGCGGCGCCCCCGACCGTGATCGGCTCGGTGGTGAACCGCCAGGTGCCGAACTCGACCGGTCCATCGAAGCGCAGCAGCTCTTCCACCGCGGCGTCGAGCAGTCCCGCATCGGCTTGTAGCTTGGCGAGCTGTTCGGGGTGGGTGAGCAGCGCGAGGGTGCCGTTGCCGATCAGGTTGACCGTGGTTTCGAAGCCGGCGAACAGCAGGATGAACGCCATGGCGGCGGCTTCGTCCTCGGTCAGGTGCTCGCCGTGGTCCGAGGCGCGGATGAGCGCGGAGAGCAGGTCGTCGTTCACCGGGTCGGCGGGCAGGGTGAGCCGCTTCTTGTGAATGAGTTCCTTGAGATAGCCGCGCACCCGCTTGACGGAGCGGCCGACGCCGCCGCGCGGGCCGCTGCGATCCGCCATGCCGTTGGCCCACTCGTGGAAGATCGGCTGGTCCTCGGGCGGTACGCCCAGCATCTCGCAGATCACGATCACCGGCAGCGGGAACGCGTACGCCCTGATCAAGTCGACCGGCTCCGGGCCGAACGCATCCAGCAGCCGGTCCGCGGTCTCGATCACCCGCGGCTCGAAGTCCGCGACTCGGCGCGGCGTGAACGCCTTCGACACCAGCCGGCGCAGCCGAGTGTGGTCCGGCGGGTCGAGGTTGAGCAGGTGCGCCGCGATGCCTGAGCGGTGCTCGCCCGGAATGCCGGTGCGGCCGGGTCGCCAGCCCGGGAAGGATGTCGCTGCGTTCTTGGAGAGGCGGGGATCGGCGAGGACCGAGCGCACGTCGTCGTACCGGGTGACCAGGTAGGCCTCGACGCCGTTCGGCAGGCGCGTCTTGTGGACCGGAGCGTGCTCACGCAGCCATGCGTACGCGGGGTACGGATCGTCAACGAAGTCGCGGCTGAACAGCGGCGGGGCACTCACGGCACCCATCGTCGCACGTAGCGCGCTCATCCCAGCCTGCCGCACGCTAGTGTCGCGGACCACGATGACCGCTCGTACTGTGGTTGATACGCCGAGTACGGCTCGGCTCAGCGCGCGGTATTAGGCCGAGGCGCTGCGCACGAGGGAGGAACACGCACCATGGCCACGTTCATGGACGTCCACCACGGCATGACCGGGATCACCGCGGACCAGCTCGCGGAAGCGCACAAGGCCGACCTCGCCATCGAGGCGGAGGAGCACGTGCACTTTAAGCAGGCCTGGGCCGACCCGGACTCGGGCACCGTCTACTGCTTGTCCGAAGCGCCCTCGGCCGAAGCGGTCCAACGCATCCACGAACGCGCTGGGCACCGTGCGGACGAGATCCACGCCGTCCCGATCGTGGTGTAAATCGGCACGCTCCGGATCGACGCGGCCCAAGCCGCCGCTCAGCGCACCGGCTGTTCCTGGTTCACCTGTTTGAGGTACCACAGGACTGCGGTCGCCAGGATCTCGGACTCGTTGCGCCCAGTTCTACGGGCGAGATCTGCCAGACGCTGCTGAAGGCGGGGAGGCAACGAATATTCGAGTTCCACGCTTCCACCATGGCAAAGGCATGGTGGGATAGGAAGTCAGAACTCCGATATTCACACGATCGTGGGACTAGACGGACCGCGCTGGCGTGCTGCGCTCGCGCCGGGCGGTCCGCCGGTCCGGCCCGCAATCGCAAGCGGCCGGACCACGAGTCACGCTAAGTCGATCAATCCCGGCTCGGCGGTGTACGCCGGACAGCCGGGAACGGGGATGAGACGCGTCAGGGCTGTGAAACGCCGGTGTTGTGCGGGACCGAGTCGGTGACGGTCGGGTTGACAACCTTGCCCTCGACTGCCTGCTGCGGCGCCGCGTCCTTCTTGGCGTCGGCCTGGCCCTCCGCGCCGTCCTTGGCCGCCGCCTTCATCTCCGACTTGAAGATGCGCAGCGACTGGCCGACCGAGCGCGCGGCGTCCGGCAGCTTGCGCGAGCCGAACAGCAGCACGACGAGCGCGACGATAATGACGATGTGCCAGCCTTCAAGCCCACGCAGCATGGTTCAATCTCCTACAGCGGTGACGCGAGTCCGACCGGAGCGTTTCGTCCGGTACCCGCCAACCAGACTAACCTGCTACCCGGGCATCCCGGGAGGTCTCGCTGGCCACGATCTGATCGCGCAGGTTACGGGCGGCTACGCGCAGCGCTTCCTCGGGGTCCACGCCGAGCGAACGCGCGTGCGTGACGACTGCCAGGAGCAGTTGCCCAATGCCTGCGGCATCCTTGGCCTGAGCTGCGGGTTCCTCCGGAAGCTCGGGTACCTCGACGGCAACCTGAGCGTTGCGGGCACGCTTGAGCAGCTTGTCGGCGAGCGATAGCGCCGGCTGCGCGAGCGGTACGCCCTCGACCGCAGAGGTCCGACCTTTTTCCGCCGCTTTGATCTTGTCCCAGTTCGCCTCGACGTCGGCGGCGGTGTCGGCGGTGGCGCCCGCGAAGACATGCGGATGCCGGCCGATCAGCTTCTTCGCGATGCCTTCGGCGACCTCGTCGATGGTGAACGGGTCGGTCGGGTGCTCCTGCGCGATGCGGGAGTGGAAGGCGACCTGGAGCAGCACGTCGCCGAGTTCTTCACGCAGCGCGTCGCGGCCGGGTCCCGGCTCCTCGCAGCCGCCGTCCTCGATCGTCTCGACGGTTTCGTAAGCCTCTTCCAGCAGGTACTTCACCAGCGACTGATGCGTCTGCTCGCCATCCCACGGGCAGCCACCGGGCGAGCGGAGCCGGTCCATGACCGCGACCAGGTCGAGCACTTTCGCGCCGGGCAGGTCGTAGCTGCCCGGCAGGAGCTCAAGCTCGATATCGGAGCCGTGCGCGAGTTGCCCGCCGAGTGCCTGGGCCAGCGCCTCGTCACCGTCCGGCGCGGCGATCCAGACCACGACGGTGCCCGCCTCGGCTTGCGAGATCAGGTCGCGGGCGATCTCGTACGCCCCGGCTTCGGCCTCGAACACGACGATCTGCACGTCGGCGTCGTCGAGGTACGGCAGCACCGGGTGGTCCGGCGAGCCGGTGTGGATGACTGCGTTGGGTTCGGCCATCAGGCGCCAAGCTGCGGCTGATACAAGCCCAGGAGCGACGCGTGGGGAGAACGGGACGAGGACGATCCGGCCAGCCATGCCTTAACCCTAAAGCGTCCGCGCCCGTACTCTGCCAAGGCAAGATCCATTGCACGGAAACCACGGCCCGGAGGGGAAGCAAGCGGTCGACGTACTGACGCGCATCGCACTGCGGCGGCATGGGCAAACGGCCGTGTTGCGCGCGCTCAGCCGTTCCGAGCGCGCGCCGGCGTCGATCTCTGCTCTCTGAGAGCGGGTGCGAGCACGGGTCACCTACTACGTGAGTAGGCGACTGTGCTCACATCAAGAT
>NZ_DATNGK010000172.1:0-14764 GCF_035605935.1 Actinocrinis sp.
GTGCGCCGTCAGGGACTTGAACCCCGAACCCGCTGATTAAGAGTCAGCTGCTCTGCCTATTGAGCTAACGGCGCGCGTTGCGTGGAAGAGACTACCGTAGATCGCCGCGCAGTTGAAATCGGTTCTTCAGGGACCGGATTCGCGCTGGTGGCGCGGTGGTGCGGGGCGCGCCGAGGGCTGCGCCGGGCGTGCGCCGGCAGGCACGACAAAGCGCCCCTGAACTGTGTTTCCGCAGTTCAGGGGCGCTGCTTTGGGGTGAGTGATGGGACTTGAACCCACGACATCCAGGACCACAACCTGGCGCTCTGCCAGCTGAGCTACACCCACCATGACGTGCTGCTGTCTCGCTTGGAAGAGTGTAGCGGACGCGCGGGGGTGCTCCGAAACGCATTAGCGGGCGGCGCGCGGCGCGGGCCTGTCGCGGGCGGGTTCTCGCGTTCCGGTCGCCGCTCGCCGCTCGCCGCTCGCCGCTCGACGCAGCGCCGTCGTTCAGCGCGCGGCGGGCTCCGGGCCGGCGGTGCCGAATTGGGCGGCCGTGGCGCGCGCGGTCTCCGAGTCCGGGCCGGGGAGGGGCACGAAAACTGTGGCGCGGTAGTAGCGAAGCTCCTCGATCGAGTCCTTGATGTCGCCGAGCGCGCGGTGGTTGCCGGTCTTCGGCGGCGCCTGGAAGTAGACCCTCGGGTACCAGCGGCGGACCAGCTCCTTGATGCTCGAGACGTCGACGACCCGGTAGTGCAGGTGGCCTTCCAGCTCGGGCATGTCGCGGGCGAGGAAGCCGCGGTCAGTGCCGACCGTGTTCCCGGCCAGCGGGGCCTTGCGGGCTTCGGGGACGTGTCGCTGGATGTAGTCGAGCACCAGTTGCTGGGCCTCGGCCATGTCCCGGCCGCTCTCCAGTTCGTTCAGCAGGCCGGAGGCCGTGTGCATTTCGCGGACGATCGGAAGCATCTGTTCCACGGCTTCGGCCGGAGGTTTGATCACCGCGTCCACGCCGTCGCCGAGGATGTTCAGCTCTGAGTCGGTGACGAGCGCGGCCACCTCGATGAGCGCGTCGCGGGAGAGATCGAGGCCGGTCATTTCGCAGTCGATCCATACCAGCCGGTCGTTGATGCCGTTCATGCCGCCAGCGTATCGGCCGTTGGGGTTATGCACCGTCGCGTACGGGGAAGCCGGCGTGGGCTTGTGGACGTGAAGGGGGTCGTGTTTCGGGCTGCTCTTGACGCTGCCCGTGGAGCTGACCGTGTGCGGACGGGTGCTGGGCGTCGCCGCCGGAGTCCGAGAGCGCGCCGCGGAACGTCTGGCGGTACGCGGTAGGGGAGGTCGAAAGGTGCCGCCGGAAATGACCGCGCATCGCCACTAAGGACCCGAACCCGCTGCGTAACGCCACCTGGTCCATCGGCAGGTCGGTGGATTCAAGCATCCGCTGCGCGTACATCACTCGCTGCGCGTTGAGCCACTGGAGCGGCGCAGAGCCGGTGGCTGACCGGAATCTGCGGTCGAACGAGCGGCGGGAGAGGGACGCGCGCTCGGCCATCGCGTCCACGTCGAACGGCTCGGTCAGATGGTCCAGCGCCCACGCCATCGCCTCGGCTATCGGATCGCCGAGCAGTTCCTCGGGCAGCTCGGCGTCGAAGTACGGCGCCTGTCCGCCGCGTCGGCCGATCGGGAAGACGAGGCGGCGGGCGAGGCTGGCTGCGGACTGCGGACCGTGGTCGCGGCGCACGACATGCAGGCACGCGTCGAAGCCCGCGGCGGCGCCCGCCCCCGTGATGAACTGACCGGTGTCCACGCACAACTCGCGCGGCTGGACGCGCACGCGCGGGTGGCGGCGGGAGAGTGCCGGCGCGTACATCCAGTGCGTCGTCGCGGACCGGTCGTCGAGTAGGCCCGCGGCGGCCAGCACGAACACGCCGAGGTCCAGGCCGACCACTCGGGCGCCCTCCTTGGCGGCGCGGCGCAGCGTGGCCAGGGCCGGCTCGGGCGGGCGTTCGGCGGGAGCACGCCAGGACGGGACGATCACCGTGCCCGCCGCGTCCGCAGCCGCCAGCCCGTACGGCGTGGCCATCAGGATCCCGCCGGTGGTCGGCAATGGCCCGGCCTCGCCCATACAGGCCAGCAGCCGGTAGTACGGCAGACCCTGGCCGCGCCGGTCGATACCGAAGACGGTCAGCGGGATCGAGCTTTCGAACAGCGGCGCGTTCTGGAAGAGGATCACCGCGACCGTGCCGCGGTCCCGGCTCTGCGCGAGACGCGGCGCGGGGTGCGCGGCGGGCACCGCGAGATTGGGCGCGGGAGCGGCGCCGGGGGCCGCGGAGGCCGAACGCTGCGCGGCGCCGGCCGTGCGCGGTCTCGGGACGGCTGGCTCGGGGGTCACGGCGTCACGGCTCCTCGGGTTTTGCTGCTGCGCCAAACAATCAGCATTCGTATATATAGAATGACCCGCCCCGCTGTCGACTCGCGGCGGGGGCGCGTTGGGGCATGTGAGCGTGATGGCGCGTCAGATGTGACCGGTATCACAGTTTGACGCCGCTTCGGCGCCGATGGTTGTGCGCAGGCTCGTGCGCTTGTGCGGCTGGTGTGGTCTCCTGGAAGGCGATGAGGACGACTCGTCGGCCTTCGAGTGGAGAGGACAGCGCCATGGAAGCCGAGCAGGAGATCCAGGCGAGGATCGCCGAGGTGGAAGCGGAGCAGCACCGGCTGCGAATCCGGTCGGTTGAGGTCCACGGTCTCGACGCGGAGGAGCGGGCCAGGCTCAAGGCGCTCGAGGTGGAACTGGATCAGCTCTGGGACCAGATCCGCCGGTTCAGGGCTGGGGCGTCGGACGCGGAGGAACTGCGTCCGGCCCGTGAGGTCGAGGGGTACTTGCAGTAGCAGAAGCAGTAACGGTTGAGCTGGCTGGGACGATTGAGGTCCTTGCGGCGGCTGGGACGGCCGGAGCGGCGGTGAGCTGACCGGCCGGACCGGCCGCCACGGTGGGCGGCGGTGGCGGCGCGACGCTGCGTGACAGGCGGCGTAGCGGTAGCCGCCGCCGTTCGCCGATCAGGTAGGCGGCCACGCCGAGGCCGAGCGCCACCAGATGTTCCCGTCCGGCGAGGTTGGGCAGCGCGATCGCTTCGCCGCCCATCGCCGCGGCGGTGATCGTCAAGATGAGGTAGGCGCGGCATTTCAGCGCCACGTAGATGCTCAGCGCGACGACGACTGTGGACGGTCCGGTGTCCAGCTCGTATTGATCGACCTGCGGCGTCCCTATGGCCAGATGCAGGCCGACGATGACCATGATGCGCGCGGACACAGTCGTGAGTCCGTTCACGCACACCGCGGTGATCAGTGTGCGCATGCGGCCGAGATGCACTTCGCTCAGCGCGAAGACGACCAAGACTTGGAGCATCGCACCCCAGGCCGGCAGGTCGGGCGCCGGTGCGAGCATCGAGAGCGGAAGGCGCAGCAGGATCAGCGGCAACGGGAGCGCTTGATACACGCCGGCGATGTGCTCGACGATCCACCATCCGGCCGTGGTGTGCTGGATGAGCGCAAAGGCCCCGATCAGCGCGGTGCAGCTGACGGCGATGGGGAATGCGGTCAGTTTGTCGGCGCGCAACACTCGCCAAGGCGGCCCCAACACGGCGGCGGCCTCGGCGCGCAGCCGTGAGTATGCGAGCTGGGCCACGTTCACCCCTTACCCGCGACCGCGAAAGTGAATCGGCGGGGGAGGGTGCGTCCGGCCGTCGATGAGTTTCGCATACGTATTGCCGAGGCTAGTAGGGCTTGGCGTTGGGTGCCGCGTATTAGGGCGTGTTTTGGAACTAGCGCCGGTTAAGGCGGCGCACGTCTTGGACGTCGTAGAGAAGTAATCGCTTAGAAGTCATCGCGCAAAGCGGCCAGGCCCGACTCGACCAGCTCCGCTACCCACGTCCCCGCGTGCTCCAGACCGGGGGCGACTGGCAGGCCGTGCCGGGTGCGGTAATGCAGCGCTTCGAGCAATCCGGCGACCCGGTAGTGGTTCAGCGCGATATACCAGCCGATTCGCGACGGATCGAAGCCGGTCTTGGCGGTGTACCGCTCTGCCATCTGGCGGACGGTGGGGAATCCGCGATTGCTGGTGTGCGCCGAGGCGATCGGCTTGATCGCGGCCCCCGCCCCCTCCCAGAAGGTGAGCAGCAGACCCAGATCGACGAGCGGGTCACCGAGGGTGGCCGCTTCCCAGTCGAGCACCGCCGCGATTCGGCCCGGCGTGGCGGTGGAGACCACGACGTTCTCCAGCCGGTAGTCGCCGTGCAGAATCGCCACACGGTCGGCGACCGGCACCCCGGCGCGCAGCCCGGAGGCGAGGCGGGCCAGCTTGGGCACCTCGCGGCTGGCCGAGGCGGCGTGCAGCCGGTCCCAGCGGTCCACCTGGCGGATCAGGAACTGGTCGGTGCGCGCGAAGTCGGCCAGTCCGGTCGCGCGCACGTCGAGCAGGTGCAGCGCGGCGAGGGTGTCGATCAAGCCATAAGCCAGCGACCTTGACTGCGCCGGGCTGAGCGCCGCGGCCTGTTTGTCCCGGCGGAACACGATCCCGGGCACCTTGGCGGTCACGAAGAACGGCGCGCCGATCACCGAACTGTCCTGGCACAGCAGGAACGGCTCGGCGACCGGCACCCGTCCACCGCGCCCGTGCGCCTGGAACAGCGCTCTGATCACTTGGTACTCGCGCCGGACGTCGCCGCGCCCTACGCCCGGTGCCGGAGGGGCAAGCGTGGCTGGAATCGGGACCTGATTTCCTTCCCCAACGGGCAGCGGCGGACGACGCAGTACACAGACCCTGCCATCCGCATCGCAGAGCTCGTAGGTAAGGTTGGAACGCCCGCCAGGCAACGGAATCGCGCGCAGCGGCGGCCGCACGGATCCGGGCAGCCGCACCCCGAGATAACGCGTCAACCTGGGCAGATCCAGTCCGCGAACTCCCTCGCGCCAGTCCGTTTCGTCCGGCTTTGCGGCGTCGTCTTCCTCCGTCGCGCCGCTTTCTGCCGTGCCGCCCACCACCAGCTCGCTCCCCTCCTGAACGAAGCTTTTACGCAACGTAGTGCGGTCCACGGGGGCTGGCTAGTGGCGATTCTTCGTCGACTCTTAGATTGATCGGGGGTGCCCGGACGCGACGAGATTCGTTACGGTGGGACGGTGCGCTCTGGCACGAGCGCATGATCCGAATGCACGGCAAGCTGCAATAGCTGGGGGTTGGAAAGTGCCAAGGCAAGTGCGTGGGCAAGTGCGCAGGGGCGGTCGGTCCGCGGTATCCGTGGCGGGGGCGGTGGCGACAGGTACTGTCGCGATCGGCGCCCTGCTGGTGATACCCGCGAACGTGGGCGTCGCGCAGACCGCCTCGTCGGGGACGCCGAGTAGCTGCGCATCTCCCTCGCAGTCCGCGTCGGCTTCCGCGTCTGCGTCGAGTTCCTCATCCGCTGGTCCGTCCAGTGGTTCGAGCGCGTCGGCACCTGCCACGTCAGCCAGCGCGACACCGAGCGATCCCGGGTCGCCCTCGCCCTGTCCTTCGGGTAGCGGGTCACCGAGTAAGAGCCCTTCCGCGACACCGAGTAAGAGCTCGGTCTCGACCTCGGCTTCGACCTCTGCGTCGGCCTCGAAGAGCACGACGCCGGCCGCGACTAAGAGCTCTACTCCGCCGCCGCCACCGATTACGAGCCCGTATACCCCGCCGCCGGTCGTGGGCGGTGGCGATGGCGGCGGTGGCGACGGATTTCCGTACACTGACGTGCCTCCGGGCGACTCATCGGTGCGTTACCCGCACGGAACGATCGCGCGGGCGCAGATCATCGTGCGCGCACAGGCTTGGCTGCGCGAGCAGGTTCCCTATAGCCAGACGGCTTGGAAGAGGGACGCGTACGGCACGTACCGGCAGGACTGCTCCGGTTACGTCTCGATGGCCTGGGCGCTCGATCAGAACATTGACTTCTGGACCGGCAACCTGAACACCGTCTCGCATGTCATCGACGCGAGCACGCTGCTGCCTGGCGACATCCTGCTCTCCTCGGGTCACACGGTGCTCTTCGCCGGCTGGGCCGACTCAGCGCACACCATGTTCGACTACTACGAAGAGTCGCATACGGGCACTGACGCGCGGTTCGTGGTGGACGCGCCGATCCAGCGCTTCCTCACCAGCGGTTTCACTCCGTTCCGCTACGACGGCGTGGTGGACGGCGGCACGCTGCCGCTGAACCCCGCGAACGGGCTCAACTTCGCCGCGTTGCAGAACGGCGTCAACGAGCTCGCACCGAACGGCAACGATTTGACCCAGCCGGCCCCGGCCCCGTGGCAGTCCGGCTTCCTTCCGGCGGACAGTCCCAGCCTGAGCGCCTCGACCCAGTCGAAGGCGACCAGGACCCAGGCGGTCGCCGCGGTGCAGGACATCCAGCCGCCGCTCGGGTTCGTGATCGGCGCGTCCGGGGCCGTGTTCCTGGTCGGCGGCGTGGTTCTCGCGCGCGGCTACCCGCAGCTCGCCTCCACGAGGAAGCGCCCGCGGCGTCGGCACTGACAGTCTCTGACGCTGGTTCTGTACGGCTCTCGCGCTGCTGATCAGGCACGTATTGACCGCGCGCGGGTTGGCCCCGACCGAAAGGCGTTGTCGAGGCGAGACCTGCGGACCCTTGCCCGCGAGCCGGGATTGGACTATACCTGTCGCCAGCATGGTCTAGTCCAATCCTGGCTGGTTCACTTCGGCAGGCGGATCCGTCGCGCATCGCCACGTTCGTGCTGCGCGCGGCCGGCCGCCCGGACGACCGTGTGTTCTTTCTTTCCCGTCGTTGAGGAGAGCACATGCGCGAGAGCACCAACGGCACCACCGCGAAGAGACGGCCGGGCCACCGCGCCCGCCGCCGACTGGCCGGCGTCGCCGCCGCGGGCGCGCTGCTCGCGGCGTCCGCCCCGGCCGCGCAGGCCGCCGGCGTGACGGCGGATCATCACGGCGCCGGCGGCGGCGGAAAGGTCGCCATCGGGTACTTCACCCAGTGGGGCATCTACTCGGGCTTCTTCGAGAAGAACCTGATCGCGGACGGGGCCGCGGCCAAGCTCACCGAGATCAACTACGCGTTCTCCAGCGTGTCCGCGGACGGCCAGTGCACGTCCGGCGACAGCTGGGCCGACTACCAGCGGCCGTTCGCCGCCGCGGAGAGCGTGAACGGCGTCGCCGACGCCGCCGGCCAGTCCCTGGCCGGCAACTTCAACCAGCTCAAGGAGCTCAAGGCCGCCTACCCGAACCTCAAGATCGTCATCTCGATCGGCGGCTGGAGCTGGTCGAGCCACTTCTCCGACCTGGCCGCCACTGAGGCCGGGCGGCAGAAGTTCGTGCAGTCCTGCGTGGACCAGTACCTCAACGGGAACATCCCGGGCCTGCCCGCCGGCGCCGCGAAGGGCATCTTCGACGGCATCGACCTGGACTGGGAGTACCCGAACGAGCCGGGCAACAACAACCCGTACGGCCCGCAGGACACCGCCGACTTCACCGCGCTGCTGCACGACTTCCGCGGCGCGCTGAACACGGCGGGCGTGGCGAGCCACCAGCACTACCTGCTGACCGCGGACACCTCGCCGAACCAGTACGCGGCGGCGCAGCAGCTCCAGCTCAAGGCCGCCGCCGCGAGCCTGGACTGGTACAACGTGATGACCGTGGACATGCACGGCGGCTGGGACTCGATCACCGACTTCGCCGCCAACCTGCTGCCGGACCCGAAGGACCCGCAGCCGGCCAACGGCAAGTTCTCCATCGTGCAGAGCGTGGCCTACTACGAGAAGAACGGCGTTCCGGCCAGCAAGATCGCGATTGAGATCCCGTACTACGCGCACGCCTGGGCCGGTGTCGGTCCGACCAACAACGGGCTGTACCAGAGCGCGACCGGAGCGGCGCCGACCGACCAGGCCGGATACAAGACCGTCGTCACCGAGCCCGGCACTGTGCACTTCGACCCGGTGACCGCGTCGATCTGGAAGTACGACCCGGCGTCGCAGACCTTCTGGACCTACGACAACCCGCAGACGGTCTTCGCCAAGGGCCTCTACGCCGACTTCGCCGGTCTGCGCGGTGCCTCGGTGTGGTCGCTGGACGGCGACGACGCGAACGGCTCGCTGACCTCGGCGCTGGCGGCGTCACTGCGGTAGCGGCCATGTAGCGGCTCGATAGTTACGAAGGCGCGTGCCTCGACGGATACTCCTGTCGAGGCACGCGCCGTTTGCCGCACTGGGCGCTGTGTCAGAGCACGTCGTTGTTAGAGCAGGTCGTTCGAGCGCTGGGTTACGACATTGTGTTGCGGCGCTGCGGAGCCCGCGAGCCACTGCGGCCATGCCTCCTGCCAGTCCGCGAAGCCGTTGCCCGGCGCGACCTGTCGTGGCGAGTTGACCACCTTCACGATGTCGCCGGGCAGGGTGTTCGCGAAGAACCATTGCGCATTCGTCGGCGATGCTCCTACGCAGCCGTGGCTGATGTTACGCACACCTTGCGCGCCCTCCGACCACGGCGCTGAGTGCACGTATGTGCCCGTATACGTCAGGTGCACGTCCCACTTCACGTCCGGTATGTCGTACTCGTCGCCGAGCCCTGCGGTACGCGAGTCCATGTGCACGTCCGGGGCCTTGTCGATGACCGCGTAAGTGCCGCCCCAGGTGTCCAGGCCGGGCTTGCCGCCGGTGACCGCGAACGTGCGCACGACCTGGCCCGAGCGACGCACAGTCGCCTTATCCGCTCTCAGGTCGATCGTCGTCTCCTGATCACGGCCTACCGTGAACGTGAGGTTGTGATCGGCGGTCGCGTAGTGCCCATGACCGTCGCCGAGCCCGTTGATCGCCAGGTGGGCCGTAACGGTGGTGCCCGGCAGCCAATAGTTCTGCGGGCGGTAGTCGACGCGCGCGGCCGAGAGCCAGCTCCAGTGCCCGGCCTGCGGAGGCTGCGCGGAGACGCTGAGCGCCTCCTCCATCGCCGCGCGGTCCTGCGCCGCGATCGGCCGGGTGAAGGCGAGCACGATCGGCTGCCCGACCCCTACCGCCGAGCCGTCCGCTGGAGAGATCAGGTCGATGCCCAGCGCAGCGTCCGGTCGGCTCGTGCTGAACGAGGACCGCTGAAGCCTGGTGCCGCCCGCGTCGTCCATGGTCACCGCGGTCAGGTCATACGAGACCCCGGCGCGCAGCGGACCGGAGGAGGTCCAGGTGCGGCGGTCCGCACTGAACGAGCCGGGCACATCTTCGGCTCGATAGACCAGCTCGACCACGCCGACTTGATCGCCGGGTGGAGCGGTGACCGTCACGGCGCTGTCCGGGGAGACGCCCGTCGCACCGTTCGCGATCGAGATGGTCGCCGGAGCAGGTGGGGGCGCCGCGACGTCGGCGGCGGCCGCGGCCGCGGAGCCGGCCGAGCCGCCCGACCCGAACCCGCCACGCTCGAAGCTGCTGGAGTAACCGCACCAGCCCGCTGTGAAAACGGCGACTCCGGCGACGCTCAAGGCCGCCGGGGCCAGCCACCGCTTGCTCGTCCTGTTCACATCGGAATGTGTACTCCGGAGCTTATTCAGTTATGCCGCGAACTGCGCCAAATGAGTGGAAACCGGTCGGGATTTCATACTGATAGCGCGTCAAATCTGGTGCGCGTCATGCTGAACCGGTCAGCTGACGGGCACCGGCACCCGCACGGTCGTCTCGTCGAAGTCGTCGCTGCGGATCGTGATCGCCACCTGCCACTGGCCGGGGACGCTCAACGCCGTGGGCTGATCCACGTAGTGCCCGGGGCCGTTCACGATCACCTTCGAGTCGATCGGCCCGATCTTCCGCGCCGGCAGCGAGTACGAGACCGTTACCTCGACCGGGCTGTACGGTTCGCCCTTCGTGTTCTCGATCAGCATGTGCGTCTGGTTCGGGCCGACCTTCCCGGGCTCGACGAGGACCAGCACCGTGCCCGAGGCCGTCCCGGTGTTGAAGGGCACCGACACGTCAGTTGAACCGGGCTGACTCGAGAGCCCGCCCGCGCCGCGGCCCGGTACCGAATCGACCACGATCGCCGTCGCCGCGAGCACGATGAGCGCGATGGCGGTCTCCGCCGCCACCGATCGGCGCAGCTTGCCCAGCGTCTCAACTGTTCGGGAGGTCGGGTCGCTTTGGCGCGGTACGCCGCCGACGCGTGCGGTACGTCGTCCCGGCTTGTTCATCCCCGGTTGACGCCCAGGGCGTCCAGCTGGCCGCGCGGGAGGCGCTCCTGCCGAGGCTTGCGAGACTGCTGCGGGCTCCTTCGCCCGCTCGGTCTCAGTCTCACCCTCGGTCCCGGCTTCCGGCTCTGCGATCGCAGTATCGACACTTGCCGTGGCCGTCCTGGCGCTGCCCTTAGACGACGCTGCGACTGCCGTGCCCGCGCCGCTGCTAGCGATAGATGCGTTAAGCCCCGAGGCGATTTTCTGGCGCGCGTAGTAGCCGAGGCCGATCAGCAGCAGCAGTCCGGTGATCTTGACCAGGATCAGTCGGCCATACGCCTCGTCGAACAGGACATGCAGCGAGCCGACGTCGCGCCAGGCCTGGTACGTGCCAGTACCAATCATGATGCAGACGCAGGTCAGCGCGACTGTCGAGAAGCGGTTGACCGCGGCGGCCGCCTGCTTCGGCTTCTCCGGCGCCCGCAGCACGACCAGTACCAGCATCGCCAGGCCGCCGAGCCAGACGGCCATCGCGCTCAGGTGCAGGATGTCCGAGACCACCGAGATCGGCACCTGGATGCCGGTCGAAGCGTGCCCGGTCGCGGCCCAGGTGGCCGCGAGTCCCATCGTGCCGAGCAGCGCGAGCGCGGCGGACCGCATCCGCGACCCGAAGCGCGCGTCGGTGAGCCGCTGCACGCCGATCGTCACCGCCGGGGCTATCACCGCGAGGATCAGCAGCCTGATCTCGATCGTGGTGCCGAACCTGGTGGCCGTGGTCGACTGGATCACCGAGGGATCGAAGGCGCGGGAGAGCGGCAGGCCACTCGCGTAGACGCCCTGCAGCAGCAACTGCACGACGCTCGAGGCGACAAGCGTCGTCCATCCGATCACGATCATCCGGAACGAGCCGCGCGCCGTGGCGCCCTTCGGCCAGCACAGCGCGAGGAACACGATCGTTCCGGCCAGCAAGGCGAAGGCCAGATACGCCGCCCAACGCGCGACGCCGAACGCGACACCCTGGAACGTGCTGGCCCGCGTCACGATCGCGGTCGGGTTCACGCTGGTCTTGCTCGGCGCGCCGATCGAGAAGGAGAACGCGCCGGAAACCGGGTGCGAGTCGGCGGAGATCACGTGCCAGGCCGCGGTGTACGTACCGTTGCCGAGCCCGGAGCGCAGGGAGATGGTGATGATGTTGTCCTGCGCGCCGTGCGTGGTGGTGCCGTTGTCGACCCGTTGCCCGGTGGGGCTGAACACGCGCAGGCTGTCGGCGCTCACCCCGACCGACTCGTCGAACTGCGCCGCGATGACAGCCGGCTGCACCGCCAGCACCGAGCCGTCCGAGGGGTCGGTGCGCTCCAGCGTGGCGTGCGCGGAGGCCGGAGCCGCCACGGCGAGCACGAGTGCCACCGCCGCGACGAGACCGGCGAACAGCCGGCGCGTGCGCGAGGCGCGCGGCGGCGGGGCGGCGAGCCGGCCGGAAAGCCGGCCGGACGGCCGGGGAGCCTGCGCGGCCCCCGCGGTCGCCGGGTGTGATCCGAGGATCGGAAGGTAAGCCATGTCCCTGCTCAGGATTCGGAGCGTCGGCGGGCGAGGAGGTTGAGCGCGAGTGCGGCGAGGCCGGCGGCCAGGCCGAGCGCGCCGAGCACGATCCCGGTGGTGTCCGAGCCGCCGCCACCGCTGGAGGACTTCGCGGCGGCCGCGGTGGTCGAGTCCGCGGTCGGCGTGCTACCCGCGGCGGTGCCAGCTGAACCGGCTGCGCCAGAGTCCGCGGATTGCGCCGCGGTCAGCGCGAGCACGGGGGCCGGGTGGTCAGGGTCGGGCTGGCCTGCCTGGGTCAGGTCGATCCAGCGGACGATGTCGCCGTTGGAGTAGGTCTGCACCGCCTTGAACACCAGCTGATCGGTGTCGGTGGGCAGCGGGTCCACCGAGATCTGGAAGTCCTGGTACTGGCCGACCGGGATGGTGCCGCCGGTCCAGTCGATCTCGTTGACCGCAGTGGTGAAGGTGCCGTCGTCGGTCTTCAGCGGCTTGGCCAGCGTGGTGGTCTTGACCGTCACCGTCCAGCCGGGGATCTGCTTAGGCAGCACCTGCGCGATCGGGTGGTCGGTGGGGATCTGGAGCTGCACCGTGGTGGTCGTCGCGTTCGACTCCTCGTTCGGCACCTTGAAGGTCAGCTCGGCGGTCGACCCCTTCGGCAGCGAGTCGGGCGAGACGGTCACGTGCGCCGAGGCCGGCAGCGCGGTCACCGCGACGAGCGCGGCGGCGGTGACGGCGACCGCGGCGCCACGGCGGCGAACCGGCGAGTTGAGCAAGCTGAATGAACGCATGAAGAAGATCCGTTCCACGGGTAGTAAGTCTGGATGCACGGGCGTTGCTGCCTGGATGGCTCATCGCGAGTACTACGCGACGACAGGCGGCCCGCGGAACGAAAGAGCGGTGAAGAGCAGAGCAGGACGCTGCTTGGGGCCGTCATCCGGCCTGAAGCGGTAGCTGCGCGGTACGACGTTCGCGCCAGAACGCGCCACCGCCGCCAACGCGGCAACGGCCTCGGCGAGGCGGTGCACCGGCGCGGCCGCCAGAGCACCCACGGCGCGGCAGAGCGCGAAGAAGTCGCGCTCGCCCTGGCCGAGCCACCAGCCGCACACCACCACCGCCAGCGCGTGCGCGGTGATCATCGTGAGCGCGGCGGAGTACGGGTTCGGATGCTGCATCACCATGCCGGGCATGTCCGGCATGGCCCTCGCCGCAGGATTCGACACGGCGAAAACCGTGGCGTGCGCCGTGGCCGCCCCCGATTCGAGGCCGGTGAACAGCAGGTGCAGGCCGACCTGGGCGATCCCGAGCCCGACGGTCAGGGCCGACCAGGAGCGTTCCCGTGCGAGGCCGGACCATGCCGCAAGCCATACCGCGGCCAGCCCGAGGCCGACCCCGGTCCAGGTCGCGGGGCATCCGCCGGCCACGCCGTGCAACGTCGCGCCGACGCCGACGCAGATAACTGCGAACAGCGCCGAGCGGACCGCGCGCGGAGCGCGGTGCGACGGGTGCGGAGCGGACAGCACGGCAGACATCGTCTCGCACCAGCTTCCGGAGGTGAATACGGGGTGTGCCCGGTCACACTGCGCGCCTGAAGTGCTACTGATTGCTCGATTTCAGTGGACTGGGGAGGATTCGGGCCGGTCTGGCGGCGGGCAGGAGTCCGGCGATAGGAGGGAGGGACCGCCGTGGCGCCACTCGCGCAGCTCGTCGTGCCGTTCAGTCTTTCCGCCACACCGTCGTCGGCAGTGGGACTTTCCGCGCTTCCCGCGACGGCCGCCTGGCCGAGTGCGGCGGTGCTCTTGGCTCTCGCCGCGCGGTCCGCAGCGCGCCTCGCGGCGGACCGGACGCCGGCTGATCGGAACGTTCCCGGTTGCGGCCTGACCAGCCGGACCGGCGACGCGATCCATCTGGCCATGGCGGCGGGAATGGTGCCAATGGTGCTGCCGCTCGGCGTGCCGGCCAGCGTGTTGCTCGGATTCTTCTCGGCGACCACGGCCGTCGTCGCGGGCGCCTGGCTGCGGCGGATCGCGCGGCGGCGGATCGCGGCATTGCGGGGCGCGCTGGTGCCCTGTCGTCCGGCGCACGCCCTCGAACCGCATCACGTGATCACCGGCCTGGCGATGGTCTTGATGGCAGCAGGTACCGGGATGACCACAGCCACCGGGATGTCAGCCATGCCCGGCATGGCCGCGTCCTCACCCTGGCTCGCCGTCAGCACACTCGCGTCGATCTACACGTGGACAGCAGTGGTGTTTTTGGGCAGCGGACTCGCCAAGGCAGCTACCGCGCAACCGCTGCCCTCAAGCACCGTCGCACTGCTCGCCGCGCCGGTGACGGTGTACACGTGCGAACTTGCGATGACCGTGGTGATGGGCCTGATGCTGCTGGGCTGACGCTCGGCTGACCGACAGATCAGCTGCTCGACGACTCAGCCAGTCGATGCAGTCCGGCCATCCCGTGCGGCGAGCCCGGCCAGGTAGGCGTTGTAGTCGGAAAGCTCCAGGTCGCCGTCCCGATCCGCTTTCCGGTCCTTACGTCGCGCCTCCCGCTCGTCCGAGCGGGACCACTGCATGAACAGCACCAGCAGCACGATCAGCGTGGGCACCTCACCGAAGGCCCAGGCAAGCCCGCCGCCGGTGGACTGGTCCGAGGCCGGGTTCACGTTCCACGCCGCCGGTGGGTGCGCGAAGGTCGTGGTGATCAGCGAGGAGGACATCATCACCGCGACGCCGAAGAACGCGTGGAACGGCATGACCGCGAACAGTTCGAGGATCCGGATCACGTACGGCGAGCGGTGCGGCGCCGGGTCGGCGCCCATGATCGGCCAGAAGAACAGCAGGCCGACCGCGAGGAAGTGGAACAGCATGTAGTCGTGCCCGGCGGTGCTGCGCATCAGCACGTCGAAGATCGGCGTGAAGTAGAGGCCGTAGAGGCTGGCGATGAACAGCGGCAGCGTGAACAGCGGCGAGGAGACCACCTTGGCGAACCGGCTGTGCAGCAGGCTGAGCAGCAGTTCGCGCGGGCCGGTGTGCCCCGCCCGCGCCGGGTGCAGCGCACGCAGCGCCAGCGTCAGC
>NZ_DATNGK010000173.1:0-6412 GCF_035605935.1 Actinocrinis sp.
CGGCGACGGACGCAAAGCCGTACGCGCCCAGGACCACGCCGGCTACACGCTCACCCCGCAGGCCGACCCGCGCCCCGCCCTCACCCACGACGCCCACGCACCCGGCCCGGAACACGCCTTCGCCCTCTCCCGTCTCGCCGATACCACCAGCCTGGACGGCACCGTGATCGGGATCCTGCGCCAGGGCGTGCGCCCCAGCTACGACCAGCAACTGACCGCCCAACTAACCCAAGCGACCACCACCCACGGCCCCGGCGACCTCACCACCCTGCTCACCGGCAACGACACCTGGCAGGTCCCGCCGCGGTGAGCCGCCAAATCACCGGCGCGTCAGGAGTCTTTGCCGGAGCCGTAGCGCGTAACGCCCCAGGCGATGCACGAGTAACGCAGCAGTCTGACGGCGTGGCTTTGATGCGGCCTGGCCGCGGTGCGGCACAAGACGCCGCGTCGCCGCGATCTCGGCGTTTCGGTCTCCGAAGGCTTAGCCTCCGACCAAGCCAGCCGCAGCAGCGCGGGCAGGTGGAATCGGCGCGCTGTCCACGACCAGTCCTCGCCTCGCGAAGCGGCGTCGTCGAGCAGGGCCGCGTTTTCGATCACGGACCTCTCGTCAGCCAGCGCTGTGTCGTCAACCAAAAACGCGTCGATCAGGCTGTTGAGCAGGCGTCGTGCCGTGCGCTCGTCCGCGGAAAGCGCCGTCATCGCCTGAGCGAGGTCGAAGGTGCCCGAGCCGAGTGCGGCAAGCAGTCGCAGTGCCCTGCGTTCGTCGCGATCCAGCCGCCGCCCCGCTTCGAGCAGTTGTGTGCGCACATCGAGACAGCCGATGCTCAGCTCGCCCAGCCGCCATTCCTCAGCGCGCAGCCGCTCGGCCAACTCGGGCAAGCCCAGCAGCGGGCGCGCAGCCAGGCGTTCCCCGGCCACCCGGATCGCGAATGGATTGCCACCGCACAGCTCGGTCAGCTCCAGCGCGGCTTCCGGATCGCGCAGCACCCGCGGCTCGCCGACGAGCAGCGAAAGGAACTGGAAGGCGTCGCAGGGGTCGAGTGCACCCAACCGCACGACCGAGGCGCCGGGAAGCCCGGGCAGCAGCCGCCGGCTGGTGATCAGGGTGCTGCATCCCCGCCCGTTCGGCAGCAGCGGGACCACTTGCGCGGCCGAGGCCGCGTCGTCCAGCACCACCAGCACCCGGCGATCGGCGGTCCAGCTGCGAAACCGGCGCGCTGCCGCCTCCAACGCGGCCGGCGGCTCCTCGGTGGAAACCGAACGCAGGAAACCCTGCAACACCGCGAGCGGATCGACCGGCAGGCCCGAATCGGCATGCAGCGCGGCGAACAACTGCCCATCGGGGAACTTCTCGCGCAGCCGATGCGCGGCGAACAGCGCGGTAGCCGTCTTTCCGGTGCCCTGCGCGCCGGCGACGACCACGAGCCCCGGCGAGGTGGTCACCGGTCGGCGGCGCAGCGCGGCGCCGATGAGCGCCAAGTCGTGGGCACGGCCGACGATCCGCTCCGGACCAGGCGGCAGCTCCGCCGGCGGCTCGCGCAGCGGCGGGGGAGTGCTGCCGGGTTCCGGCGCGCTCAACGAGGGCGAATCCACCAGCACCGCGTGCTGAAGCCGGCGCAGCCGCTCCGAGGGCTCGAGACCGGTCTGCTCGACCACGACCCGGCGCAGCCGGTCGTAGGCGGCCAGCGACTCGTCCCGCCGGCCCGAGCGGTACGCGGCGATCATGAGCTTCGCGCAGAACTCCTCGTGTCCGGGGTACCGCATCATCAGGACTTTGAGCTCGCCGATCAACTCCCGGTGCAGACCGAGCCGCAGATCTGCCTCGACCCGCTGCTCCAGCACGCCGCGCCGCGCGTCTTCGAGCCGGCTCGCCTCCGCGGCGAGCACCGGGCCCGGCACCAGGTCGGTCAGCGCGTCCCCGCGCCATACCGAGAGCGCTTCGCGCAGCGACGAGGCCGCACTGCCCACGTCGCCGGAGGCCAGGGCGCTGCGGCCGATCCTGGCCCGCTGCTCGAACAGCCGCAGATCCAGCTCGCCCGGCTCAAGCAGGATCCGGTAACCCTGCGGTCTGGTCTCCAGCAGTTGCCGTACCCCGCCGGTCGGGCCGCAGGCCAGCGCCTTGCGCAACTGGTAGACGTAGGTCTGCACGGTCTTTCTGGCCAGCCGGGGCGGCTCGTCGTCCCACAGCTCCTCGATCAGCGTCGGGATCGGCACCACCTGGTCCGCGTGCAGCAGCAGGGTGGCCAGCACCCGGCGCGGCATGGCGGCGGGCGGGGTGACGTCGACCTGATCGTCGCGGACCTCCATCGGCCCAAGCACTGCGAACTGCACGATCCCCACCTCGAGTCCCCGAGGAACCGGCGACCGGAGCGGCCGCCAAAAAAAACCAGCTGTGTGGTTTTTAGCATGTATGGCGTCCTAGAGCAAGCTGTTCGCCCGTGCTGGCTCGCGCTTAACTCAGCTCATCTGCCTGTTGTGGCCACTTGCACCGAAAAACCGCTGGGATGGTATGGTTTATTGACGCAGGCTTTTACGCAGCCGCAGTCCGTACACACGCGTCCGACGAAGGGCACGGAACCGGAAGAGAGCACATGATCAAACAGGAGCGGGCCGAGCGCACTCGGGAAGCGATCATCCGCGCCGCCGCCGCGGTCTTCGAACGCGACGGCTTCACCACGGCCCCGCTGGGGGACATCACCCGCACGGCCACCGTTACCAAGGGAGCGCTCTACTTCCATTTCGCCTCGAAACGCGAGCTCGCCCTCGCCGTCGTCGACGAGGCCGCGGACACCGTGCACTGGCTGCTCGCCGACGCCCGCCGGCGTCAGGACGCTGAGCTGCCGCTGCAAATCCTGATCGACCTCAGCCATGCGCTGGTCGGGCGGCTGGCAGACGACCAGGTATTGCGGGCGGGGCTTCGGCTGGGAACCGACGCGGATCTCTACCCTGAGCGGGTCGGGCTGAGCCTGGACTGGGCCGGCGTGGTCGACGAAGTGATGCGCGGGCCAGGCGCGGCGGACGTCGCGTCACCGAGCTCTGATTCGGGCACGCTTCCCGCGCAGCGCACACAGTCCGACGCCAGCGGACCGACCCGGCCGAACCTCGGCAAGGACGCGCTCGCCTACGTGCTCACCGGCCTTGAGCTGCTCTTTCGTCGCTCGCCGCAGCTGGTCGAGCAGGACACGCTCACCTCGGTGTGGCGGCTGCTGCTCTCCGGCCTGACCGAAACCGGCGAAGCGGATCGGTACAAGCCCTCCGGCACGGGGTCCGGCCCCGCCTGACCTTGACGCCTCACATCGCACATCACTGATTGCTCGCCACGCAGCCAGTGGCTAGCAATCAGTGATCTGCGATGGCTGCGATCTGCGATGGCGCTGCCAACCGGAACGCCTCCGCATGGTCGCGTGCCCACATCCGAAAGCAGGCCGCTGGGCGCCCGGTGACGCGCTCGACGGTCTGCTCGACCTGGCACTTCGCGTGTGCGCCGCGCCGGTGCAAGTGCTGCGCGAGCGCATCGGCGACCGGCCGCGGGTAGCGCTCCATCAGGGCCTGGTGCGCCTCATCCACCGAGATCTCCTCGAACCGGATCGGTCGCCCGAGCGTCTCAGCGAGCTGCTGAGCCTGCTCCGCGCTGCTGATCGCGGCCGGACCCGTCACCGGGTAGGCCTGCCCCTCGTGCCCCGGCTCGGTCAGGGCCCTGACAGCTACCTCAGCCACGTCTCGAGGGTCCACGCACGCGACCCGCGCCGAACCATACGGAGCGCGTACCACGCCGTCGACCAGCGACCGCGCCCAGCTGAGGGTGTTCGACATGAAGGCGCGCGGCCGCACCACCGTCCACGCCAGCCCCGAGGCTTGCAGCCGCTGCTCGCACTCGCGGTGCCATCGGGTGATCAGATCATCGGCGCCCAGATCGGTCACCATCAGCGCGGAGAGCCGCACCACCTGCTTGACGCCGGCCTGCGCAGCCGCGGCCAGCAGGTTCTCATCCTGCTGCGGCCGCAACGGGTCATTGGTAGCGATGAACGCCCGTTCGGCCCCGCGAAACGCTGTCGCGAGCGTGTCCGGATCCGAGAAGTCCGCCCCGGCCAACTCGATGCCGAATCCGCGTACTGCGATCCGGCGCGGATCTCGTGCGACCAGCCGCAGCGGAAATCCAGCCGCCGCGAGCCGCCGCGCCACCGCCGCACCGACCGTCCCCGATGCCCCCGTGACCAGGATCATGATTCAAAACGTGGAAAGAACACGATCGGATTACCCGGAGGCAGAATGCCCTTGAGCAGCAGCTGCCACATCCGCTCCACCCGCTGCACCAGGTCCTTGTGGCCGGAGACCACCTGCGAGACGATCTGCGCCCCGGTGAACGAGGAGACGATGAACTCTGCCATGTTGCGCACGTCCACCGACCGCTCCAGCTCGCCGCGCTCCTGAGCCTGCGTCAGCAACTGCGCGGACAGCTCCTGCCACGCGTTGTACGGCAGCGGCATCGGCCGGCTATACGTGCCCTGCTCGATGATCATCCGGAGCCCGGCCTGCACGATCGGGTTGCTCTGAATCAGATGCGCCCAGCGGAAGGAAATGTCGATGAGCTTCTGCAGCGGCGGGCTGTCAGTCGACATCACGCTCTCGATCAGCTCGCCGGCGGCCTGCTCCTCGGCGTCGATGATGGCGAAGGCCAGCTCTTCCTTCGAGGTGAAGTGGAAGTAGAGCGCTCCCTTGGTGACCCCGGCGCGGGCGAAGATGTCGGCCATGCTGGTCGCCAGGAATCCGGCGTCGGCGAAGGCTTCGGCGGCGGCCCGGACAACCGCCTCACGCGTACGTACCGCTCGTTCCTGCTGTGCCATGACGACCCCGGCCTTTGCGCTGGTTCGAATGGAACTAAAACCACACAGACGGTATCACCCGGGAGTCGCCCCCGGTAACGCCTCGCGGAGAACTGCCTGCTCCTACAGACGATAGCCTGCTTTGCCCGCTTACGACCAGGGCTGGAGGCAGCAAACTCGACCCTTGCCTACTAAACAATCCTACTGGTAGGTTTGTTTGGTATCGACGCCAGCCAGGGCGTCCTCGGGGAGGGCTCCTGCAATGATCGGTTCACTGCAAGACGCGCACAAACCGGCACCAGGCTCGACGCACACCGTTTCCTCCACCGCCACCGCCGAAACCACCGCGCAATCGGCCACGGACGCCGTGGCCGGCTCTGCCGCCGCCGCTCGGTCGGACTTCTTCGAACAGCCGGTGCCGCGCCGCTTCGTGCACCGCGCCTCGGTCGCCGAAGTGCTGCTCACCGGATTCGCTGAAGACGACAGGCCGGACACGTTCCTGCTCGCCGCGCAGTGGCCCCGCGGTCACAGTTTCTACCGCACCGCGCGCGGTGTCCACGATCCGTTGTTGTTCGCGGAGACGGTCCGTCAGGCCGGGCTGCTCATCAGTCATCTCGGCTACAAGGTGCCGCTCGCTCACGCGGCGCTGATGCGCAACCTCAGTTACGACGTGACGGCGGCGGGCCTTTCCTGCGCCGGCACACCGACGAACCTCATCCTGTCAGCCAGCTGCGCGGACGTACGTCTCCGCAAGGACATGCTGGTCGGGTTCACCATCACCACGGTGCTGCGCCGGGGGCTGGAACTCGAGCCGGTGGGGATCGGCCGGGGCGAACTACAGTGCATTTCGCCGGCTGCGTACCGCAGGCTGCGTGGCGGCGCGGGGGCCGTCTCGCCGCCGACCGAGCCGGACCCACTGCCAGAGCCGGTTTCCCCGGCTCTCGTCGGCAAAGACGCCCGCGCCGACGTAGTACTCAGCCGCACGGACGCCGAAGACACCTGGCTGCTCAGGTGCGATACCACCCACCCCGTGCTCTTCGACCACCCGGTTGACCACGTGCCCGGCATGGCGCTGATCGAAGCGATGCGTCAGGCCGCGCACTGCATGCTCTATCCGCAACGCACCGCGATGGTTCGACTCAGGGCCACATTCGAACGTTACGTCGAATTGAGTGAGCCGACCGCGGTGCGCGCTGTCACCGAGGACACTGAGGCGGACGGTTCGATACGCGTTCGCGTCGAACTGACCCAGTCGAACCGGCAGGTGGCCGTCGGCTGGTGCTCCTGCCGCAGCCTCGTCTAGGCCGTGTGTAAGAAGTTTCGCCGAGGCCGCGACGTACTTGACGCGGTAACAGATGTGCTGTGAGCCCTGCAATTCTCGCCCCGACGGTTTCGCCGAGCCCACTCGCTCGGCGAGCCGCCGGGGCGAGCGGTTTAGGGAGCTTTGTGGACTAGCGCCTCGACGGATCAGGTCCGAACGCCGAACTTCGACATCCGCCGGTCGGCCAGCGGGACCCCTCCCGTCTGGCAGGTCGGGCAGTACTGCAACGCGGAATCCGAGAAACTGACCTCGCGGATCGTGTCCCCGC
>NZ_DATNGK010000174.1:0-45596 GCF_035605935.1 Actinocrinis sp.
TCAAACTCTCCAAAAAAGAACAGTTCGAAAACCCAGCTGAACCGTCCCGACGGGGGTCGGGACAACAGCCATCCAAACAAACAAATGGCACCACAGACAAAAATGTCGACACACTGTTGAGTTCTCAAGAAACAGACACACTGACCGGCGAACGACCCTTGCGAGCCTCTACCGATAGGTACTTGCCTCTGCTGCCGCCCGTCGGATCGACCCGGTTTGCCCGGCGTCCCCCTCGTGGCGACTCGGTAAACATTAGGCCCCGGGCGCCGGGTGGTCAAATCGGCTTATCAAGACCCTGTCTACGCCCGGGGCCATCGCAGATCCGCAGTCGTCAGCGCGCCACTTCGACGGCGGCGAGCGTACGGCGACCGCGGCGAAGCAGCAGCCAGCGGCCGTGCAGCAGGTCGCCTTCGGTCGGCGCCGCCTCGACGTCCTCGATCTTCGCGTTGTTCACGTAAGCCCCGCCCTCCTGGATCGCGCGGCGCGCGGCCGAGCGGCTGGGGACGATGCCTGCGTCAGCGAACAGCTCGAAGAAAGGAGCCAGTGCGGTGACCTTTGCGGTAGGCAGCTGCGCCAGCGCCGATTGGAGCGTGCGTTCGTCGAGCGCTGACAGGTCACCCTGGCCGAAGAGCGCTCGGCTGGCCGCCTCGACCCGCCGGAACTGGTCGGAGCCGTGCACCAAGGTCGTCACGTCCTCAGCCAGCGCCCGCTGAGCCAAGCGCAGATGCGGCTTGTCCTGCGTCGAGCGTTCCAGCTCCTCGATCTCCTCCTTGCCACGGAAGGTGAAGAACCGCAGGTACTCGCCGACCTTTGCGTCCTCGGCGTTGAGCCAGAACTGGAAGAAGGCGTACGGCGAGGTCAGCTCGGCGTCAAGCCACACCGAGCCGCCCTCGGTCTTGCCGAACTTGGTCCCGTCCGCCTTGGTGACCAGCGGGGTGGCCAACGCGTGTGCCGCGACGCCCTCGGTCCGATGGATCAGATCGACGCCGGCGGTGAGGTTGCCCCACTGGTCGCTGCCGCCGGTCTGCAACACGCAGCCGTACTGGCGGTACAGCTCCAGGAAGTCCAGCCCTTGCAGGATTTGGTAGGAGAACTCGGTGTAGCTGATGCCCGCCTCGGAATTGAGCCGCGCGCTGACCGCGTCCTTGGACAGCATCTTCCCGACGCGGAAGTGCTTTCCGATGTCGCGCAGGAAGTCGATCGCGGACATCGGTGCGGTCCAGTCGAGGTTGTTCACGATCCGCGCCGCGAACTCGCCCTCGAAGTCGAGGAAGCGCTCGACCTGGCCGCGGATCCGCTCGACCCACTCGCCGACGACTTCCTTCGAGTTGAGCACCCGCTCCGCGGTAGGCCGCGGATCGCCGATCAGCCCGGTGGAGCCACCGACCAGACCGAGCGGGAAGTTGCCCGCGTCCTGGATCCGCCGCATGGTGATGAGCTGGAGCAGGTTGCCCATGTGCAGGCTCGGCGCGGTCGGGTCGAAGCCGCAATAGAAGGTGACCGGACCGTTGGCGAAGGCCTTTCGCAGAGCCTCTTCGTCGGTGGATAGGGCGATCAAGCCCCGCCACTTGAGTTCGTCGACGATGTCAGTCACGGTCAGTCCGTCTCTTCGCGGTCAGGTTTTGCCGGGTGGTCGCCGGTTTCGGCGCCACAGACAAGCCTGCCCGATGAGAGGCGGCGATTGCTAACCGGTTCTGCGCTTCGGAACGTGCGGCCGATAGACACTCACGGTCGGGTCGCCATCGATCCAGAAGCGCCACGGGAAGTCCGGGGCGTCGCGAAGGCCGACGCGGGGACCGGTGCGTGTCAGTTCCTTGGGCGCGGCAGTGCCGTGATGCACGGTGAGCGGGCCGTCGCCGCAGATATCTGCGCCGTCGTCGCCGCGAGTTACGCCGAGGGCTTCAACGAGACGGGCCGGGCCACGGGCCAGCTCGCGATCCGATTTGGCGGTGGGACGGCGCTTGCGGGCGAGTTCGGCGCCGTCGGTGATCTCGGCGGCGCGCAGCAGGATTCCGGTGGGCAGGCCAGGCGGGCCGCAGACCAGGTTCATGCAGTAGTGCATGCCGTAGGTGAAGTAGACGTACACGTGGCCGGGTGGACCGAACATGGTGCCGTTGCGTTTGGAACGGCCGCGGAAGGCGTGCGAGCCGGGGTCGTTGGGACCGTCGTAGGCCTCGACCTCGGTGAGCCTCGCGGTGACATCGCCGTCCTCGGTGCGGTGCACGACGAGCCGGCCCAGGAGGTCGGGGGCGACCTCGAGGACCGGCCGGTCGAAGAAGCTGCGCGGCAGCGGATCAAGCGGGTCAGGCACTGAGCCACTCGCGTTGAGCTGTCAGCTGTTGCCCGATCTCGGCGAGCTGTTCGCGGACCCGGATCGGCGCGGTGCCGCCGCGGCCGTCCCGGGAGGCGAGCGAGCCCTGGACCGTGAGCACCTGCTTGACCTCGGGCGTCAGCCGGGCGTCGATCGCGGCGAGATCCTCGTCGCTCAGGTCGGACAGTTCGATGCCGCGCTGTTCGCAGTAGCGGACCGAGGCCCCGGCGATCTCGTGCGCCTCCCGGAACGGGACGCGCTGCTTCACCAGCCACTCCGCAATGTCGGTGGCCAGCGAGAAGCCTTGCGGAGCGAGTTCGGCCATGCGGTCGCCATGGAAGGTGAGCGTTGCGATCATGCCGATGAAAGCGGGCAACAGGACGGTGAGCGTGTCGACGGAGTCGAATACCGGTTCTTTGTCCTCCTGCAAATCCCGGTTGTAGGCGAGCGGCAGCGCCTTGAGCGTGGCGAGCAGACCGGAGAGGTTGCCGATCAGGCGGCCGGCCTTGCCGCGGGCAAGCTCCGCGATATCCGGGTTCTTCTTCTGCGGCATGATCGACGAGCCCGTGGCGTAGGCGTCGTCGAGCGCCGCGAAGCGGAACTCGCGTGTGGTCCAGAGGATCACCTCCTCGGCGATCCGGGAGACGTCGACGCCGATCATCGCGGTGACGAAGGCGAACTCGGCGACATAGTCGCGGGAGGCGGTGCCATCGATCGAGTTCGCGGCGCTGGCGCTGAATCCCAGTTCGGTCGCGACCGCCTGCGGGTCGAGGCCGAGAGTTGAGCCGGCGAGCGCGCCACTGCCGTAGGGCGAACTGTCGGTACGGCGGTCCCAGTCACGCAGCCGGTCGACGTCACGGCCGAGCGCGTGGACATGCGCGAGCAGGTGGTGCGCGAGCAGCACCGGCTGCGCGTGCTGCAGGTGCGTGCGGCCCGGCATCGCGATGTCGAAGTTCGCCTCGGCCTGTTCGACGAGGGCCTGCTGAAGATCCGTCACCAGGCTCGCGATGACGCGGGCCTGGTCGCGCAGGTACATCCGGCCGAGGGTCGCGATCTGGTCATTGCGGGACCGGCCGGCCCGCAGTCGGCCGCCGAGCTCGGGGCCGACGCGATCGATCAGGCCGCGTTCCAGGGCGGTGTGACAGTCCTCGTCCGCCAACGTGGCGGTGAACGCGCCGGACTCGACATCGGCCTGAAGCTTGTCGAGGCCCTGGAGCATGCCGTCGAGTTCGACGTCGGTGAGCAGGCCGGCGCGGTTCAGCGCGCGGGCGTGCGCCCGGGAGCCGGCCAGGTCGTAGCTCGCCAGCCGCCAGTCGAAGTGCACGCTGGCGGACAGCGCCGCCAGCGCGTCACTCGGACCACTGCTGAACCGCGAGCTCCAGAGCAGCCGCGGGCTGGTGCGGTCGGTCACGGTACTCAGGCCTTCTGGTCCCGGCGGGCGGCGATCTTGGAGGGCAGGCCCCACAGGTCGATGAAGCCCTTGGCCAGGGACTGGTCGAAGACGTCCTCGGAGTCGTAGGTGGCCAGGTTGTAGTCGTAGAGCGAGGCGGCGGAGCGACGGCCGGTGACCCAGGCGCGGCCGGCGTGCAGGGAGAGCCGGATCTCGCCGGTGACGTGCTCGTTGGCGGTCTCGATGAATCCGTCGAGGGCGCGCTTGAGCGGGGAGAACCACAGGCCGTCGTAAACCAGCTCGCCCCAGCGCTGCTCGACGCCGCGCTTGAACCGGGCCAGTTCCCGCTCGACGGTGACGTTCTCGAGTTCCTGATGCGCGGTGATCAGCGCGATGGCGCCTGGCGCCTCGTAGACCTCGCGGGACTTGATGCCGACGAGCCGGTCCTCGACCATGTCGAGGCGGCCGACGCCCTGGGCTCCGGCGCGCTTGTTCAGCTCGACGATCGCTTCCAGGACGGTGACCTTCTTGCCGTCGATGGCGACCGGGACGCCGGCTTCGAAGGCGATGACCAGTTCGTCGGGCTCGCGCGGGGTGGCCGGGTTGGCGGTGTAGCTGTAGATGTCCTCGATCGGGCCGTTCCAGATGTCCTCGAGGAAGCCGGTCTCGACGGCGCGGCCCCAGACGTTCTGGTCGATCGAGTACGGGTTCTTCTTGGTGGTCTCGATCGGCAAGGCCTTGGCCTCGGCGAAGGCGATGGCCTTGTCACGGGTCATGGCGTAGTCACGGACCGGGGCGATGCACTTGAGCTCGGGGGCAAGGCTCTGGATGCCGACCTCGAAGCGGACCTGGTCGTTGCCCTTTCCGGTGCAGCCGTGACCGACGGTGCTCGCGCCGTGCTTTTTCGCCGCGGCGACCAAGTGCTTGACGATGGTGGGCCGGGAGAGGGCGGAGACCAGCGGGTAGCGGTCCATGTAGAGCGCGTTGGCCTTGAGCGCCGGCAGGCAGTACTCCTCGGCGAACTCGGTGCGCGCGTCGGCGACCTCGGCCTCGACCGCGCCGCAGTCCAGGGCCCGCTTGCGAATGGTCTCCAGGTCCTCGCCGCCCTGGCCGACGTCGACGGCGACGGCGATCACTTCGGCTCCGGTCTGTTCGGCGATCCAGCCGATGCAGACCGAGGTGTCCAATCCTCCGGAGTAGGCGAGGACTACGCGTTCTGTCATGGGGTGCTCCTTCGTGGTGCCGGGGTCTTGGGTCGGAACCTGGTTCCGCGGGGCTTTGTCTCGTCGGGTCAGCCGCGCTGTGAGTTCTAACCGCGCTGTGCGGCGCTGATCAGCTGGCGGGCCAGGTCGGGGCCACCGGTCGGTTCGCGGCAGATGACCA
The DNA here is from genome assembly GCF_035605935.1 of Actinocrinis sp. Classification (GTDB taxonomy): domain Bacteria; phylum Actinomycetota; class Actinomycetes; order Streptomycetales; family Catenulisporaceae; genus Actinocrinis. Next base: position 5,085 of record NZ_DATNGK010000174.1, read on the forward strand.
GGACGGTGTCGTCGCCGGCGATGGTGCCCATCACGCCGGCGGTGACGCCCTGATTGTCCGCGTGGTCGATGGCCGAGGCGAGGAACTGGGCGGCTCCGGGCGGGGTGCGCAGCACGACCAGGTTGGCCGAGCCCTCGGCGGTGACCAGCAGTTCGCCGAGCAGCCGCTTGAGCCGGGCTTCTAACGCGCTGCCGTCCCGGGCAATTTGCGGGGCGCCGTCGCCGCCTTCGCTGCGCAGCGCGTAGACCAGGGCGCCGTCCCGGTCCCGGATGCGGACCGCGCCGAGCTCGTCGAGGTCTCGGGAGAGGGTGGCCTGAGTGACCGAGTAACCCTCCTCGCCAAGCAGTTCGGCGAGCGCGGTCTGCGAGCGCACCTTGTGCTTGCTGAGCAGGTCGGCGATCCGCTGGTGGCGGGCGCGGCGGGTGTTGACCGTGGTCAGCGCGTTCAGCGCGGCCTGAGTGTCCGTTTCGCTGGTCATCGTCGCGGGCCTTCGGGGGCGGTCGAGCCCGGTTCGATCAAGCTGCGTTCAACCAAGCTGTGTTCGACTAAGAACGTCAGCAGCGCCTTCTGGGCGTGCAGGCGGTTCTCGGCTTCATCCCAGACGGCTGATTGCGGTCCGTCGATCACTGCTGCGGCGATTTCCTTGCCGCGATAAGCGGGTAGGCAGTGCAGCACGATCGCGTCTGACGCGGCGAGCGCCAGGGCCGCTTCGTCGACGGCGTACGGCTTGAAGACCTCGGCGCGGGCGCTGTGCTCGGCTTCCTGCCCCATCGACACCCAGGTGTCGGTGACCAGCACGTCGGCGTCAGTGGCCGCCGCCTTGGCGTCGTGCAGTACCTGGACGGAGCCGCCGGTCTCGCCCGCGATCCGGTTGGCGTCCGCGACGATCGCGGGGGCGGGCAGGTAGTCGGCGGGGGTGCCGATGCGCACGTGCATGCCGGCGAGTGCACCGCCGAGCAGGTAGGAGTGCGCCATGTTGTTGGCGCCGTCACCGAGGTAGGTCATGGTCAGTCCGGCGAGTCGGCCCTTGTGCTCGCGGATGGTCTGCAGGTCGGCGAGGATCTGGCAGGGGTGGAACTCATCGGTCAGGGCATTGATGACCGGAACCCTGGAGACCGCGGCCATGGCCTCGATCCGGCTCTGCTCGAAGGTGCGCCAGACGATGGCGGCGACCTGCCGGTCCAGCACACGGGTGGTGTCCTCGATCGGTTCGCCGCGGCCGAGCTGGCTGCTGCCCGCGTCGATGACGAGCGGGTAGCCGCCGAGCTGGGCGATGCCGACGGAGAACGAGACCCTCGTGCGGGTGGACGGCTTGTCGAAGAGCACTGCGACGGCTTTGGGACCGTCCAGCGTTTTGTGGCCGAGCGGATCGGCCTTGAACGCGTCAGCCAGGTCAAGTACCCGCGCCTGCTCGGCCGGGGTCAGGTCGTCGTCCCGCAGGAAGTGGCGGACCATCAGTTGCTCCCGGGGTTGAACGGATCGAGCAGGGTGGGCAGCGCCGCGAGGAATTCGTCGGCCTGGGCGGCGGTGAGAATGAGCGGCGGGGCCAGCCGGATCGCTTGCGGGTTGACCGCGTTGACGATGAATCCGGCGTTCAATGCGGCGTCGGCGAGCGCGGGCGCGACGGCTTCGCGCAGCTCGATGGCAAGCAACAGGCCAGCGCCGCGTACCGCGGCGACTGCTGGATGGTCGAGGCCGAGGATGCCGTCACGCAGTCGGGCGCCGACTACGTTGACGTTTTCCAGCAGACCGTCGCGCTCGATGGCGTAGAGCACGGCCAGACCGGCGGCGCAGGCGACCGGGTTGCCACCGAAGGTGGTGCCGTGAGTGCCGGGCGTGAACAGTTCGGCGGCGCGGCCGAGGGCGATGGTGGCGCCGATGGGCAGGCCGCCGCCGAGCCCCTTGGCCAGGGAGATGACGTCCGGTTGCCAGCCGCCGTTCTGCGCGGCCTCGGCTTGGTAGCGCAACCAGGTGCCGGTTCGGGCGATGCCGGTCTGTACCTCGTCGAGCATGAGCAGCGCGCCGTGGCGTTCGGTGATTCTGCGGGCCGCGGTGAGGTAGCCGGGTGGCGCGGGTTCGACTCCCTTCTCGCCCTGGATCGGTTCGACGATGAACGCGGCGGTCTCGTCGTCGATAGCCGCTTCGAGCGCGGCGGTGTCACCGAAGGGGACGAAGGTGACCTCGCCGGGCAACGGTTCGAACGGCGCGCGGATGGCGGGTTTGCCGGTGAGCGCGAGCGCGCCGATCGTGCGGCCGTGGAAGCCACCTTCGGTCGCGACCAGCTTGGTGCGGCCGGTGAGCCGGGAGAGCTTGAAGGCCGCCTCGTTCGCCTCGGTGCCGGAGTTGCAGAAGTAGACCCGGGCCTGCGGCGTATCAACGAGGTGGATAAGGCGTTCGGCCAGGGCGATCTGCGGGGCAGTGGCGAAGAAGTTGCCTACATGACCGAGGGTGGTCAGCTGGGCGGTGACCGCTTGCACGATGAGTGGGTGCGCGTGGCCGAGTGCGTTGACGGCGATGCCCGCGAACAGGTCGAGGTAGCGGGTGCCGTCCGCGTCCCAGAGCTGCGCGCCCTCGCCTCGGACGAACACGCGCTTCGGCGGCCCGAAGGTGTTCATCAGGGAGCTGGTGTAGCGGTCGGTCCAGGCGGCGGAGAGTCCCGTGTGCGGGTGGAGGTCGGGCAGCGCCTCGGCGGTCGCGATGGTCATGCGGACACCACCATGGTTCCGATCCCCTCATCAGTGAAGACTTCGAGCAGCAGCGAGTGCTGCACCCTTCCGTCGAGCACATGCGCGGCCTTGACTCCACCGCGCACTGCGCGCAGGCAAGCCTCCATCTTGGGGGCCATGCCGGATGACAGGTTCGGCAGCAGCTTCTCGAGTTCGTCTCCGGACAGCTGGCTGATCACCTCTTCGGAGGTTGGCCAGTCGGCGTAGAGCCCTTCGACGTCGGTGAGCACGACCAGTTTCTCCGCGCCGAGGCCGACCGCGAGCGCGGCGGCCGCGGTGTCGGCGTTGACGTTGTAGACGCCGCCGTCCTCGGCGCGCGCAACGCTGGAGATCACCGGGATGCGGCCATCGTCGAGCAAAGCGTTGATGAGCCTCGCGTCCACCTCGGCCACATCGCCAACCCGGCCGATGTCGACCTGTTCGCCGTTGACGTGCGCGAGTCGTTGGGTGGCGAGCAGCGTGTTTCCGTCCTCGCCGGAGATGCCGACGGCGAAGGAGCCGTGCGCGTTGATCAGACCGACGATCTCGCGCTGAACCTGTCCGGTGAGCACCATGCGCACCACTTCCATGGCCTCGGGTGTGGTCACCCGGAGCCCGGCGGTGAAGGTCGATTCGAGGCCGGCCTTCTCCAGTTCCCGGCTGATCTGCGGGCCGCCGCCGTGCACGACCACGGGGCGCAGGCCGGCGTACCGCAGAAACACCACGTCTTGGGCGAAGGCGGCCTTCAACGCGTCGTCGATCATGGCGTTGCCGCCGAATTTGACCACGACGGTCGCGCCGTGGAAACGAGAGAGCCAGGGCAGGGCCTGGGTGAGTACTTGGGCCTTGGTCAGGGCTTCGTGGGAGCGGGTGCCGCCCGCGGTGGTCTTCACGAGGAGTACGCCGAGTTCTCGTGCACGTATTCCTTGGTCAGGTCGTTGGTCCACACAGTGGCGGTGCTCTCCCCCGCGTTGAGGTCGACCAGCACATGCACCTGACGCGGGGTCAGGTCGCACAGCTCGCGGTCTTCGCCGACGCCGCCCTCGCGGCAGACCCAGACGCCGTTGATCGCGACCGCGAGCTCATCGGGCTCGAAGCGCGCCGAGGTGGTGCCGACGGCGGAAAGCACCCGGCCCCAGTTCGGGTCCTCGCCGTAGATGGCGCACTTGAACAGGTTGTTGCGCGCGATCGAGCGGGCGACTTCGAGCGCGTCGGCCTCGTGCGCGGCATGGACGACCTCGATCCGGATCTCCTTGGAGGCGCCTTCGGCGTCGGCGATCAGCTGACGGGCCAACGTGTCGCAGACCTCGCGCACCGCGGCCTCGAACTGCGCGGCGTCCGGCGTGACGCCCGAGGCGCCGGAGGCCATGAGGAGCACCGTGTCGTTCGTGGACATGCAGCCATCGGAGTCGATTCGGTCGAAGGTGTGCGCGACTGCGGCGCGCAGCGTCGGATTGAGAGTGTCGGCCGGGACGTCGGCGTCGGTGGTGATGACACAGAGCATGGTGGCCAGGCCCGGAGCGAGCATGCCCGCGCCTTTCGCCATACCGCCTACGACGAATCCCGATTCGTGAGCCACGACTGCGGTCTTGGCGACGGTGTCGGTGGTACGGATGGCCTCGGCGGCGTCGGCGCCTCCGGTGGAGGAGAGCTCCTTCACGGCGGCGGAGACACCGGGCAGCAGCTTGTCCATCGGCAGCCGCACGCCGATCAGGCCGGTGGAGCAGACGGCGATCTCGGCGGCAGAGGTGTCGAGCAGATTGGCGGTGTGCTCGGCGGTGGCGTGCGTGTCCTGGAAGCCGAGCGGGCCGGTGCAGGCGTTGGCGCCGCCGGAGTTGAGGATTACGGCGTGCACCAGGCCGGACTTGGCGACCTCCTGGGACCAGAGCACCGGGGCCGCCTTGACCCGGTTGGTGGTGAACACGGCAGCGGCGGCGCGCGAGGGGCCGTCGTTTACGACGAGGGCCACATCCGGCGCGCCGGTGGTCTTGAGACCGGCGGCGACGCCCGAGGCGCGGAATCCGCGCGCGGCCGTGACGCCGTCGCCGGCCGATGGGAGTCGGTTGGCTACCTCAGCGGCGAGGGCAGCGGCGTCGGCTGCGTCCAGGATTCCGGTGGCCGCGGCGGGCGCCACTACCGTGACTTCCTCGGCGGCCGGGGCAAGCTGGTTCGCGTCCGTTGACGCCGAATCAGCGGGCTGAGGCGCGGGCTGGGCGGTCACGGGGCCACTCCGATCGTGGTGAGACCCGAGCCTTCGGGCCAGCCGAGCGCGAGGTTGAGGCACTGCACGGCCGCGCCGCCGGTGCCCTTGGCTAGGTTGTCGACCGCGCCGATCACGGTGACCCGGCCCGCGGCCTCGTCGAGGGTCACCTGAAGCTGCACCGCGTTGGAGCCGAGCACCGCGGCGGTCTGCGGCCAGCGACCTTCAGGCAGGAGGGTGACGAAGGGCTCGTCGGCGTACGCCTTCTCATAGGCGGCGCGCAGCTCCTGTGCGGTTACTCCGGGCAGCGCGGGCGCCGTGCAGCTTGCGAGAATGCCGCGCGGCATCGGTGCAAGCACCGGGGTGAAGGACACCGATACGCGGCCCGAGCCGCTGCCGCCGGATCCGATCGATGCCGCATCAGGGGCCTCCTGCGGGCCGGCCGGGTTCGTACCGACAGCTGTCCCGAGGTTCTGGACGATTTCCGGGATGTGCCGGTGGATGCCGCCGACCTGGTACGCCGACGCGTTGCCCATGATTTCGGAGCCGAGCAGATGTGGCTTGAGCGAGCGGCCGGCGCCTGATGTGCCGGTCACGGCGGTGATGACGACCTCGGGCGCGGCTAGGCCGGCCGCCAGCGCCGGATACAGCGCGAGTGTCGCGACGGTCGGGAAACAGCCGGGCACCGCGACCCGCTTCGCGCCACTGAGCGCCGCTCGGGCGCCGGGCAGTTCGGGCAGGCCATACGGCCAGGTCCCGGCATGCGGCGAGCCGTAGAACCGGGTCCACGCCGCCGCGTCGGCGAGCCGGAAATCAGCGCCGCAGTCGATGATCAGCACGTCCGGGCCGAGCGCCTGCGCCACGGCGCCGGACTGGCCGTGTGGCAGCGCGAGGAACACCACCTCGTGGTCGGCGAGGTTCGCGGTGTCGGTCGGGGCGAGGATGCGATCGTAAAGCGGGCCGAGGTGCGGCTGGTGCTCGCCTAGTGGCGAACCGGCATTCGACCATGCGGTCAGCGCTCCGAGCTGCGCGCGCCCGTCGAGCACGGCGGGATGGCCGAGGAGGATCCGCAGGATCTCCCCGCCCGCATAGCCGGTCGCTCCTGCGACCGCGATCCGGATCGTCATGTGCATGACAATACAGCAGTGCGAATGAATATGCCACCACTGATCAGGATCTCACTCGAATGGACGAATGAACACGTCAGCGGCTCGGCGAACAGTCGTGCCCCTGCCTCATGAGAAGACAGGGGCACAACCGGGCGCACTCCAACTGACGGCCCGTCAGGCGCCGCGCAATACAGCCCCAGTCTGCTCCGTCGCCAGGCTCACCGCCGCGTCTCGGGCCTGGGTCGCTTCCTCCACCGTGAGCGTCCGGTCGGCGGCGCGGAAACGCAGCGAGAAGGCCAGCGACTTCTTGCCCTCGCCGATGCGCTCACCCTGGTAGACGTCGAATAGGTTGATCGACTCCAGCAGCACGCCGGCGCCACGCGTGAGCGCTGACTCGACCGCAGCCGCCGGAACGCCGTCGTCCACCACGAGGGCCACATCCTGCGTGGCCACCGGGAAGGTGGAAACCAGCGGCCCCTGGACCGGCAGGTCGCGGGCCGGGATCAGCGCGTCGAGATCGAGCTCCATTGCGCTGGTGCGCGGGGGCAAACCGAGCTCGGTCAGCACCTTCGGATGCAGTTCGCCCGCGTGGCCCACGACGCGGCCGTCGACCAGCAGTCGTGCGCATCGGCCGGGGTGCCAGGGCTCGTACTGAGCCTGCGTCACGTCCAATTCGACGCCGCAGGCCCGGGCGACCGAGCGCGCGGCCTCGATCGCGTCAGCCCACAAGGTCGAATTGGCGTCAGCCGCCGCGGGGCGGCCCGGACCCCACCAACCCGCGGGTTCGCGCAGGCCGGCCAGCACGACCGCGATATGCGCCGGCTGGTTGGGCAGCGCGGCGTCGAGCGCGGCGAGCTGCTCCTCGCTGGGCCGGTGTTCGCCGGACAGGCGCGGCGGCGGGACCGCTCCCGGCTTCGGCGAGAAGATCAGACCGGTTTCGAACAGCGCCACGTCGTTGAAACCGCGTCCGATGTTGCGCCGGAGCGTGGCCAACAGACCAGGCAGGAGCGTGGTACGCAGTTCCGGCTGCTCATCGGATAGCGGGTTAAGCAGTCGCAGCGTGGTACGGCGCGAGTCGTCCTCGGGAAGGCCGAGCTGGTCGAAGTCCTTCTGCCCAACGAAGGGGTAACAGAGCACTTCGACATACCCGGCGCCGGCCAGCTCGCGCCCGACGCGGCGGCGGTAGCGCTGCTTGACCGTGAGCCCGCGACCCGCCGGAACCTGCGGCATGGTCGAGGGAAGCCGGTCGTAGCCTTCCAGTCGGATGACTTCCTCGGCCAGGTCGTTCGGGTCGGTCAGGTCGGGCCGCCAGGACGGCGGGATGACCCGCAGCGTGTCCGCGCCTTCGACAGTGCAGCCGATCTCCTGGAGCCGCCCGGCGACGATCTCGCGCGAATACTCCAGACCCGCGACCCGGCCCGGCAGGGTCGCGTCGATGACGATCTGCTCGGCCGCGGCCGGGCGGGTCGACTCGACGGTGACCGCCGGGTCGGCCTCGCCCTGGCCGAGCAGCACCAGCAGGTCCACGGCCCGCTGCACCGCGGCGGCCGCGGCGTTCGGGTCCACGCCGCGCTCGAACCGGCGCGAGGCCTCGGAGGGCAGCTTGTGTCGGCGGGCGGCGCGGGCGATCACGACCGGGTCGAAGTGGGCACCCTCGACCAGCACGTCAGTGGTCGTCGGCTGTACCTCGGTAGCGCCGCCGCCCATCACTCCGGCCAGGCCGATCGGGCCGGACGCGTCGGCGATCACCAGGTCCTCGGGATCGAGCTTGCGGTGCTGCCCGTCGAGGGTTTCCAGGATTTCCCCGGCCTGCGCGCGGCGTACCGTGATCGGCCCGGTGAGCCGGTCGGCCGCGTAGGCGTGCAGGGGCTGGCCGATCTCCATCATCACGTAGTTGGTGATGTCTACGATCAGCGAGATCGGGCGCATCCCGGCGAGCTGAATACGCCGTTGCATCCACAGCGGAGACGGCGATAGCGGGTCGATGTTGCGTACCGCGCGCGCGACGAACAGGTCGCAGCCGGCGGGGTCGAGCAGACGCACCGGGTGTCCGGTACGCGTCGGTGCGGGGGTGTCGAGCAGCGCCGGATCACGCAGCGCAGTGCCGTAGGCGATGGCCGCTTCGCGCGCGATGCCGCGCATGGAGAGGCAGTAGCCGCGGTCTGGGGTGACGGCGATGTCGAGCACTTCATCGCGCACGCCGAGTAGTTCGACCGCGTCCGCGCCCACTTCGCACTCGTCCGGCAGCACGATGATCCCGGCGTGGTCGTCACCGAGGCCGATCTCGCGGGCCGAGCAGATCATGCCGTCGCTGACGTGGCCGTACGTGGACCGCGCGGTGATCTTGAACTCGCCGGGCAGAACCGCGCCGGGCAGCGCGACCACGACCTTGTCTCCGGTGGCGAAGTTGGTCGCGCCGCAGATGATGCCGCGGCTGTCCTGCGGGTTCTGGCCGACCTGAACCTGGCAGAACCGGATCGGCTTCTTGAAGCCGGTCAGCTCCTCGATCTCGAGCACGTAGCCGACCAGGAGCGGTCCGGTCAGGCCGAGGCCGGACTGGTGCACGGTCTCGACCTCGAGCCCGGCGCGCACCAGGTGCTCGGCGACGTCGCGGCCGGTCGTCCCGGCGGGCAGCTCGACGTACTCGCGCAGCCAGGAAAGCGGTACGCGCATCAGATCTCCACCCCGAACGGAAGCGTGAAGCGGAGGTCGCCCTCGACGATGTCGTGCATGTCGGCGACCGAGTGGCGGAACATCAGGGTGCGTTCGAGGCCCATGCCGAAGGCGAAGCCGCTGTAGCGGTCAGAGTCCACGCCCGCGGCGCGCAGCACCCGAGGGTTGACCACGCCGCAGCCACCCCACTCGATCCAGCCCTCGGAGTTGCAGGTGCGGCAGGGCCGGTCCGGGTTGCCCACGGACTCGCCGCGGCACACGAAGCAGCGCAGGTCCATCTCGGCGCTGGGTTCGGTGAACGGGAAGTAGCTCGGGCGCAGCCGGGTGTCGATGCCGTCGCCGAACATCACGGTGGCGAAGTGGTCGAGGGTGCCCTTCAGGTCGGCCATCGTGATGCCCTCGTCCACCGCGAGGCCTTCGATCTGGCCGAAGACCGGGGTGTGCGTGGCGTCGAGGGCGTCGCTGCGGAAGACCCGGCCCGGGCAGATCACGTACACCGGCAGCTTGCGGGTGAGCAGCGTTCGGATCTGCACTGGGGAGGTGTGCGTGCGCAGGACGAGCGAGTCGGTGTCCTCGTTCGCGCCGGGGGTCTCGACGAAGAAGGTGTCTTGCGTGGTGCGGGCCGGGTGGTCGCGGTGGATGTTGAGCGCGTCGAAGTTCATCCACTCCGACTCGACCTCGGGGCCCTCGGCGACCTCCCAGCCGATCGACACGAACGCGTCGGCGATGCGTTCCTGAAGGGTCGTCAGCGGGTGCCGGGCGCCGCGCGGGGCGCGGTTCCAGGGCAGCGTGACGTCGACGCTCTCCTCGACCAGCACCCGGGCGTCGCGCTCGGCTTCGAGCTCGGCCTGCCGGGTGGCGAGCGCGGCGTTGACGGCGGCGCGGGCTTGTCCGACCCGCTTGCCGGCCTCGGCCTTCGCGGCCGGCGGCAGCGCGCCGATCTCACGGTTGGCCAGGGCGAGTGGCGAGCGGTCCCCGGCGTGGGCGATCTTGGCCTCGTGCAGCGCGGCGAGGTTGACGGCGGCCGCGAAGGCAGCCAGGGCCTCGTCGCGGGCGCGCTCGACCTCCCCGGGCTTGAGCGCTTCGACCTCGACCGGGTCAAAGGTCTTGTTGGGTGCAGACATCCGGTTGCTCTACTTCCGCTCTCCAGCGCCACGCGGGCGCGCTCGATCGGGGACTGTGCGGTACGGCGTCATGGCGCGATGCGTGGCACAGCCGCGCGGGTGCGCTCAGGCAAGCTTAGGCCGTAGGCGGGGTGGGTAAGGACCGCCGACCTGATGAGGCGTGATTGGGCTCGACCTTAAGTCAGGCAGCGGGCACGGTAAATCGGAACCGTGCGCCACCGGACGGTGCGGGGCCAACGGTGATCGTGCCACCGTGTGCCTCGATGATGCCCTTGACGATGTACAGGCCGAGGCCGGTGCCGCCGCGCCGATTACCACGCCAGAACCTGGTGAATACGCGGCCGAGCATTTCGGGTGGGATGCCGGGACCTTCGTCGTCGACGGTGACGGTGACGAGGTCGGACGCGGTCTCGCCGGCGGCTGGAGCCGAGGAGGCCGCCTCCGAGGCCGGCGATTGCGCAGCATCGATCGTGACAGTTACCCGGCCATCGCCGTGCCGGACCGCATTCTCGAGCAGGTTGGCGAGGACCTGGCGCAGCTTGTCCTGATCCGCGAAAACCGGCGGCGTACCGTGCGCCACGACGACGAACCGATCCTCCGGCTGCCCGGCCGCGACCATGCCCGAGATTTGGTCGCGAACGAGATCTTCGACGTCCACGGCGTACCGGGCGAGTTGCAGCCGGCCGGAGTCGATGCGCGCGATGTCGAGCAATTCGGCGATGAGCCGGGTCACCCGATCCGCGTCGGCGTCGACGGTCTCCAGCATGAGTTTGCGCTGGTCGTCGGTGAAGCGCTCCCATTTGGCCAGCAGGGTCGCGGTGAAGCCTTTGACGCTGGTGAGCGGGGAGCGCAGTTCGTGGGCGACCGTGGCGATCAGGTCCGCGTGCCGACGCTCGGCGCGCGTGCGTGCCGAGGTGTCGCGCAAGCCGACGATGACACGCTGCACCGCCCCACCCTCGCGCACGAAGCGGGAGGTGACCAGCACGTCGCGCCCGCCGGGCAGCAGCAGATGGGTTTCCGGCTGTCCGGTCCGGATGGCGAGGCCGCCGTACGGCTCGGTACAACGCCACCAGTTGCGGCCTTCCAAATCCTCCAGCGGCAAGGCGTCGGCCAGCTGGCTCCCGAGCGCCGACGCGGCGCCGATCCCGGTGATCCGCGCGGCGGCGCGGTTGAACACGATCACCCGGCCGTCGCGGCCGGCGATGACGACGCCGTCAGGCAGTTCGTCGTAGTCGATTCCGGTGCCTTCGTTGCCGAGAATGATGCTTTCCTCCGTGGGGCGCGGTGGCGCAACACGGGAGGGGCGCGCGACCGCCGTTGTGACGTCCTGCGGGGCGTAGCTCAGTGCGTTGCCGATGCCCGGTTCCAGCGCCGCGGTGGGGTCGGCTGCCGTCGGATCGGCGGCGCGCTCTACCGCGCTCGGTGCGTCCAACATTCCGCGCCCCTTTCCACGGATGGAACGACTTGCCCCGAGTAAGGAACGTCGCCCGCTGCCCATAGCCACAGTCACCGCCCACTACCGTTCGGAGCCGGCAGTCGACGGGATTGGTCCGTCAATTTCGCTGTCCGGTCGCCATCATTGCCGCTCGCGAGCCGTTTCCGCCAGAGTCGCAGCCGATGCGACATCTATGCGCCTGCGTATGCATACGCACGCGGCGTTCGCTTCGTGCGCTACTCCGCGTTCACGGCTCTCGGCGCTGAGCACGCGCCGATGCATAGAGGCACACGGCCGCCGCAGTGGACAGGTTCAAGCTTTCGGCCTTGCCGTGGATCGGCACTCGAACCACAGCGTCTGCCAGAGTCCGGATTTCCTCGGGCAGACCCCAGGCCTCGTTACCGAACACCCAACATGTGGGGGCGCTCAGCGCACCAGAGTCGGCTTCGTCGTCAAGATCGAGCGGACCGGTGCCGTCGGCGGCAAGAACGCGCAGGCCAGCGACCCGGCTCTGCTCGATCGCGGACTCCACCGGCAAGCCGACGACTATCGGCAGATGGAACAGCGAACCGACTGAGGCGCGCACGGCCTTGGGGTTGTAAACGTCGACCGACTCGCCGCTGACGAGGACCGCGTCCGCTCCGGCCGCGTCGGCTGCGCGGATGACCGACCCGACGTTGCCTGGGTCACGGACATGCGCGAGCAAAACGACGAGGCGCGTGGAGTCCCTGAGGGCGTTGTGCAGTGTCGTATCGAGGTGCCGACATACGGCGACCATGCCTTGCGGGTGCACAGTGTCGCTGAGCGAGGCGACGACCTCGTCTGTGGTCGGCAGCAGCGCCGCACCGGTCGCGTACGCCGCCTCGATGATTTCGGGATGCCGGTCAGCGGCGTCTTGGGTGAAATACAGTTCGGCGATCCCCGCCGGGTGCCCTGCCGCTTCGCGCACGGCCTGCGGGCCCTCCGCGAGGAACAGCCGCTGCTTGGCCCGGAACGAGCGAGTGGCGAGCCGTCGCGCGGCCACCACCCGGCTTGAGCGGGGGGAGGTGATCGCGGGGCGGCCCGCCACTTCGGGGGGCGTCAGCCGGTGCGCGGTCAGGCCGCGACCTTCGGCGCGTTCACGTCCGAGGGCAGCGCCTTCTGGGCGACCTCGACCAGCGCGGTGAACGCCGCGGCGTCGTTGACGGCGAGGTCGGCCAGGATCTTGCGGTCCACCTCAACGCCGGCGGCCTTGAGGCCCTGGACGAAGCGGTTGTACGTGATCCCGTTGGCGCGGGCAGCGGCGTTGATCCGCTGGATCCACAGCCGCCGGAAGTCGCCCTTGCGCTTCTTGCGGTCCCGGTACGCGTAAACCAGGGAGTGGGTGACCTGCTCCTTGGCCTTGCGGTACAGGCGCGAGCGCTGGCCGCGGTATCCGCTGGCCTGCTCCAGGATCGCGCGGCGCTTCTTGTGGGCGTTGACCGCCCGCTTCACGCGTGCCATGTCGTTCTCAACTCCTTGCGCGGGGCGCGCGGCGGGTCGTGCGCCGCCTTCCCCTCAGCTCGTCAGTGGTCTGTCGGCAGGTGCCGGGTTGGGCTTGGCTCACTTACCGAGCAGCCGCTTGATCTTCTTCGTGTCCGCGGGCGCCAGCACGACCTCGCCGGTGATCCGGCGGGTGTAAGTGGACGGCTTGTGCTCGAGGTTGTGGCGCTTGCCGGTCTGACCGCGCTTGATCTTGCCGGTGCCGGTGATGCGGAACCGCTTCTTGGACCCGCTGTGGGTCTTGTTCTTCGGCATGGTGAGCCGGTTCTCCTTCGTTCCTCATTCGGCGCGTACGCAAGTACGCGGGTGGCGGCGGCCGGGCCGCCGCCTGCCCGTGTTGCTCGGTTCTTCGTGCCGGTCCTGGCTACTACTCGGCCGGATCGGCCGCCACGATCGCGGTAGCGGTCTCGTCCTCGGCCACGTCCGCGGCGTCGGGGACCTGCTCCTCGCGGTCGCGCAGGCGCCCGCCGTCCTGAGCCTTAGCCGCCTTCGCGGCGCGGGCCTCGGCCATCGCCTCGACCTTCTTCTTGCGCGGTCCCAGCACCATGATCATGTTGCGCCCGTCCTGCTTGGGCGCGAACTCCACGAAGCCGAGGTCCTCGACGTCCGAGGCGAGCCGGTCAAGCAGGCGCCGGCCGAGCTCGGGCCGGGACTGCTCGCGGCCACGGAACATGATCGTGATCTTGACCTTGTCCCCGGCGTTCAGGAACCGCACCACGTGACCCTTCTTGGTCTCGTAGTCGTGCGGATCGATCTTCGGCCGGAGCTTCATCTCCTTGATGATCGTGTGCGCCTGGTTCTTGCGCGCCTCGCGGGCCTTCATCGCGGACTCGTACTTGAACTTGCCGTAGTCCATGAGCTTGGCCACCGGCGGGCGGCCGGTCGGCACGATCTCGACCAGGTCCAGGTCGGCCTCCTGGGCCAGACGCAGGGCATCCTGGATAGCCACGATGCCGACCTGCTGGCCGTCGGGTCCGACCAGGCGCACTTCGGGCACCCGGATCCGGTCGTTAATGCGGGGTTCGGCGCTGATGGGGCCTCCTAGGTTGAAGCCGGCCGGTACGGCGAGCCGTGAGCCGTCCGACCGTATGACGGTACGGTTGGGAGCCCGCACCGCCGTAATCCACTGAAGGGCACGCGAGGTAACGCGACCCGTACCGGCAAACAAAAAAGCTCCGCATGTATTCCATGCAGAGCTCCACCAACCGGGGCATCCACGCACATGCGTAGATGCCACACCACGGAACGCACAAGGCGATCCGTCGTGCTCGGGACCGTTACCCGTCGGCCGTTAGTCGATCGGGTGGGAGGTGGGCCCTCCACTTGCGGACTGTCACCGTGCTTGGGGCACGCCAACAGTCGGTCGCTGGCGTCAAGGGTACCACCTTCGCGCTGGGGACACATACGTAAGATCAAGACATGAGTGAGAACAACGCCGCCGACGGCCTGCCCTTGCCACGTGATCTGGCCGAGGTGCCCGCGGTCGAGGTGATCGCGACGCTCGCGGTGCACTTGATGACGGCGGCCGCGGTGCAGTTGGGCCTCGGCGAGCCCGGTTCGGACGGCGCCGTCCCTCCTGCGGATCTGGACGAGGCGCGCAAGCTCATCACCGCGCTGGCCGGCCTGGTCACGGCGGCCGCACCGGAGATCGGTTCCCAGCATGCGGCTCCGCTGCGGGACGGGTTGCGCACGCTGCAGCTGGCGTTCCGTGAGGCGTCGCTGGTGCCTGATCCGCCCGGCTCAGCGCCCGGCGAGAAGCTCACCGGGCCGGTATTGCCTTAGGGCGGCCGGAGGCGAGCGGGTCGTTGCCCTTAGGGCGCGGCGACGATTGACAGGCCGTCACCCAAGCGGTCCCGTAGCAGCGGGTCGGCCGCGATGGCCTCCCCGACGATCCGCAGTGGCTCGGCGAGGGTCTGCGGGTCGACTCCCGGCTTGAATCCGAGTTCAAGCACCGCGCCCTCGGCGAATGCGCCGACGCGCGCGCTTTCCAGCACATCAGCGACCTCGGGGACCGAGCGAAGCGCTACCAGCAGCGCCGCGACCACGTCTTTGTCGGCGTCCGGCGGCGTCGGCACCCGGCCCGCGGCGAAGGCGCGCAGCGCGGCGCCGCCGAGTTCGAACTGCTCGTCGGTGCCGAGATCGAGCAGCAGCACGTCCGCATCCTCCTGGAGGGCGGCTGCTGCGGCCTTCTCGATCGAGACCGGCACGGGCCGGGCTGCCGGGAAACCCGCGGTCGCGCCCCACACGGCGAGCTTCTCGGTCGAGGTGAACACCGGGACAGCCTTCGCCCCGTCGGAGGCGACCAGAGTGACCAGCGCCATGTCGCTGTCCTTGTCGCGGCGCAGTTCGGTGCCGCCGACGCCGGTTCCGGCGGCTTCGCTCTCACCGAGGAGGGCGACGATCGGGGCGAGCACGCGCTTGCCTGCCATCACCGGATAGAGGGCGTAACGGTCTAGTTCGCCACGGCTGTGGGCGGCGAGCGCCAGCGTCAGCGCCTCATCAGCTGACCCGTCGTCACCCTCGAAGCCGGTCGATTGGAGCGTACGGCCGCTGAAGTCAGTCACCCGTTGAGCTTAGCCATCCGCGCGGCTGCCGGCGCCGTCGCTAGTCAGGCGGAGCCAGCGGCGGATCGGCCGGCGGTTGTTGCGGCGGCTGGTACTGAGCCTGAGGGGGCGGTGCGTACTGGGGCTGGGCCTGAGGCTGGGTCTGGGGCTGAGGATGCTGCGGCGTCACCGGGATGATGCCGTATTGAGGCAGGTAGGGCTGCGGATACGCCGGGGCAGGCGGGAGCGCGGTGAGGGCTTCTCTGCGAGCGCGGCGCAGGATGACGAAGCTGATCGCTCCGGCAGCCGCGAGCAACACAACGCCGCCGACGATGGCGCGCGGGAGGGCACCGAACGAGGGCGCGGCCTCGCTGACCACGGCGGCCTGGCCGTAGCCGAAGTGGCCGCTGGTCGGTCCGGCGTTCGCAGCGGTGGGCGTTTCGGCTGACGCCTTCGTCGCCGTGGCGGCCCTGAGCGCGGCGACCGGGTCCACGATGCCGAAGCCGAGCCGGTCGTCGCGGCCGCCGGCGGGCTTGTCGCGTGCGGTCGCTTCGAGGATGTCGCGAATCTGAGCCGGGCTGAGCGCGTGGTTCTCCGCCTTCAGCAGCGCGACGATTCCCGCGACGTACGCGGTGGCCTGACTGGTGCCGTCGCCGAGCAGGTATTCGTCATCGCTGGCCGCGGCATCGCAGGGCAGGTTGACGCCGGGTGCCGCGACTGACACGTCCCAGCTGGTGGTGGAGAACGCCGCGTGACGTCCGGCGGAGTCCACCGCGGCGACGCTGATCACGCCACGTTCGGCGCCCGGGAACTGAATCGAGTTCCCCTTGTCAGCGGAGTTGCCGGCCGCCGCGACGACGACCACATTGTGGTCGAGCGCGTAACGGATGGCGTCGGCCTCGGGGGTTGAATCGGCGTCCGCGCCGACGTCGCTGCCGCCGAGCGACATCGATATCACCTGCGCGCCGTGGTCCACGGCGTAACGGATACCGTCGGAGATCGGCGTGGCGCTCTTGGTGGGCTGGTTGATGTCTGGGGCGTCGTCGTCCCGGATAACACGCACGGACAGTACGTGAGCGCCGGGCGCGATCCCAAGCATTCCGTTAGGTCCGCCGCGGCCGTGTCCGGCGATGATCGAGGCCATGCAGGTTCCGTGCTCGCCCCAGCCGGTCTGCCCCGGTCGCTCGACACCGCCGGCGTAGTCCGGTCCCGTGGTGATTTGGCCGGTCAGGTCTGCCCGGCTGGTCATGGCCCCGGAGTCGAGGAGTGCCACGGTGACGCCGGAACCTGAGCTGATCCGGTTGGCGGCAGAGGCGTTGAGGAAGGCGAGCGGCCATTCCTTGTCTCGGATGTCGTCCGCGTGCGCCGGAGTCGCTGTGACGAGGGTGTATGTGGCAAGGCAGCCGAGCGCGGCGACTGCCGCAGAGAGTCGGCGTGCGCCGCGCGCGCTGACGGTTCTGGCGTGCGGCTGTTCGAGGGCGCTACGCGTCATGAGGCACCCCCCTGCGAGCCCTGGATCCGCGAGGCGAGCAGGTCTTGGATCGCCGCCGGGAGGTCTCCGGCGACCTGCACCGCCGGTGAGGTGGAGCTGAGCGCCGAGCCTGAAGCGGCGGCAATGGCAGCGGTACCCGGTCCGGTGCGCCCATCAGTGAATCCGGCGACCGCGTAGACCAGGTAGGTGCCGTCCGCCGAGGCCTGCGACTGCCAGGCGACCCGCTGCGCGTCCGTGAACTGGGCAGCGACGGAGCGCGGGATCGGATAAGTGTGCGGCATCATCGCTGCGTTGTTCGCGTTCGAGTCCGGGGTCCAGTTCTGGAAGAGTCGCAGCCGATCGGCGGCGGTCCCGCTCACGACCACGATGCCGACCGTGGCCGTGACGGTCTGCGTGCGGTCGGCATAGGTGGCTGACAGTACGTGCGCGCACTTCGTGGGGGCCAGGTTGGTGGTGAATGCGGCCGGAAGCTTGGCGCAGGACTCGTCGGGGTTTATCCCGAGCCTTATATAGGTTTCGCTGCCCTCACGCTTGATCGACGCGGGCAGTAGTTGCTCGACCGTGGCAGTGCGCCAGACGGCACGTGCGGCGTCGTCTTGGGCAGCCGCGCCGGTCGTGTGTTTCGCGGCGGAGCCGCCGGAGGGCTGCGCCATGACCAGACCGATCCCCAATGCCAGCGCCGCGACGACGACGAGCGCCGATGCGGTCGCGAGCGTGCGGCGGGGAAGGGAGATCTTGCGCTGCGGTGGGACCGGCGGCAGCGGGGGTTGGGTACCCCAGCCGTACACGGGCTGCTGCGGATAAGCGCCGGGAGGTTGCGGGTAACTAGCCGGGGGCTGCGGATAGGCAACCTGAGGCTGTGGGTAACCGGCTTGAGGTTGCGGATACGCGCCCGGGGGTTGCGGGTACGGCTGTTGCTGCGGGTACACCGGCTGCGGCATCGGCTGTTGCAGAATGAATGGCGGCTGCGCGCTTGGCGGCGGTGCGACGAGCGGCGTCTGAGTGACTTCAGCGACGTCCACCTCTGCGACACCCTCGGAGGTAACCTCGACGACCTCCGTTACGTCCACGCGGGTTACCTCAGGTGGCTCCTGCTCGCCCTCGTGCGCCCAGTGCGTCCCCCGGGAGGTCCCCGGGTCGTCCGCTGCCATGGTCGCCCCCAGTTTCTCTCACCCGGCGACACGCCGGGCGGCGGCTTTGATCAGGTTGAACCTTAGTGCACCCTCAGGGTGGCCGACAGCGGGACGAGAATGGCCGCCGACGAAGGTCATCAGGTCGAGACCTTTCCGGGATCTAATCGGTCTTACCCGGGCGACCCGGGTATGGAAGGGTTCGGAGCGTGACCGACCTGGACCGCCTGAATCACGCCACAGAGCACCTTGATCCTCCGCTGGCGGTCGTGGATCTGGCGGCACTGCGCTACAACGCAACAGAGCTGGTCAGAAGGGCCGGGGGCAAGCGGATAAGGGTCGCGACGAAGTCGGTGCGCAGCCGTGAGGTGCTTCGCGCGGTGCTCGCGCTTGACGGCTTCCGCGGTCTTCTCGCCTTTACTCTCCCAGAGGCGTTGTGGCTGGCCGCGTCAGGGTTCGATGACATTCTGGTCGGCTATCCGACGGTGGACCGCGTGGCGCTGCGGCGGCTGGCCGCGGACGCCCGCACGGCCGACACCGTCACTCTGATGATCGACTCGATCGAGCAGCTGGACCTGATCGAGAAGGCGACCGCGGACGTGCCGGATGCCGCGCCGATCCGGGTTTGCGTGGATATCGACGCCTCCTGGCGGCCGCTGGGTGGTCGGTTGCGCATCGGGGCGCGCCGCTCGCCGCTGCACTCCCCCGCCTCGGTGGCCGCGGTGGCCAGGGAGGCGGCCGACCGGCACGGCTTCCGGCTGATCGGACTGATGGCGTACGAGGCGCAGATCGCCGGCGTGGGTGACGCGCCCCCTGGGCGTCCGGCGCGCGGTCTGGCGGTTCGGGTGATGCAGCGCGGCAGCGCCGCGGAACTGGCCGAGCGGCGGGCGGCGATCGTCGCGGCGGTCAAGGAGATAGCGCAGCTGGAGTTCGTGAACGGCGGCGGTACCGGCTCGGTTGAGCGCACTGCCGCCGAGGAAGCTGTCACCGAGATCGGCGCGGGTTCGGGGCTGTTCCTGCCGCGCCTGTTCGACGGTTATCGCGCGGTCACCGGGCGACCGGCGGCGTTGTTCGCGCTGCCTGTGGTGCGGCGGCCGGGCCCGGGCGTCGTGACCGTGCTCGGCGGTGGTTACATCGCCTCCGGACCGCCTGGCACCGACCGGTTACCACAACCGTACCTGCCTTCTGGCCTGCACTTTGACTCGCAGGAGGCGGCCGGGGAAGTGCAGACGCCGCTGCTCGGCGCCGCCGCGGACAACCTGGCGGTCGGCGACCGGGTGTGGTTCCGACACGCGAAGGCCGGCGAGCTGTGCGAACGGTTCGGCGAGCTGCATTTGATCCAGGGCGACTCCGTTACGGCGACGGTGCCGACGTATCGCGGCGAGGGACGCACCTTCCTGTAGGTGGCGTATGGGAAGCTGATCAGGTGGCTGACCGGCTGATGCTTCTCGACACCCCGACGCTTTACTTCCGGGCCTATTTCGGCCTGCCGGAGTCCATCACGGCGCCGGACGGAATGCCGATCAACGCGGTGCGCGGGACGGTGGATTTCATCTCGGCGCTGGTTACGGCGTACCGGCCGGACCGGCTTATCGCCTGCTTCGACGCGGACTGGCGGCCGGCGTTCCGGGTGGCGGCAATTCCGTCATACAAGGCGCACCGCGTGCTGGAGGTAGCCGCGGAGGCACCGCCGAGCGCGGAAGCGGGACTGGGAGCCGAACGGCCGGTGAGCGCCTCCATCGAGGTCGTGCCGGACACGCTCGGTCCGCAGGTCCCGGTGCTGGAGGCAGTGCTCGACGCGTTCGGCATCGCCCGCGGGTGGGCGGATCAGTTCGAGGCCGACGACGCCATCGCCGCGTACGCCGGGGCGCACGACGGGCCGGTGGACGTGGTGACCGGCGACCGGGACATGTATCAGCTCGTCGATGACGACCGCGGTGTACGAGTGCTGAACATCGCGCGCGGCGTCTCAAAGCTCGAAGTCGTCGACGACAACACCCTGATCGCCAAGTACGGCATTCCCGGGCGCGGCTACGCGGATTTCGCGACGCTGCGCGGGGATCCGAGTGACGGCCTGCCGGGCGTCGCCGGGATTGGGGAGAAGAGCGCTGCCTCGCTGATCGCCGAATTCGGCTCGCTGGAGGGCATCCTCGCCGCGCTCGAGGATCCGCGCTCCGCACTCAAGGCGGCGGCTCGCAAGCGCCTTGACGCCGCGCGCGACTACCTGGCCGTCGCGCCGCAGGTCGTGCGGGTGCGAGCTGACGCGCCGACGGTGCCGGTGGACTCCCGCCTGCCAACCTCACCGGCAGATCCGGACGGCCTGGCTGCGCTGGCCGAGCGGTTCGGACTGGACAGTCCGGTCCGGCGGCTACGTAAGACGCTGACCGGCGTGGCCTAGGACTTCACGTAGCTAGTTCGGCCGCGCCGCAGGTACCGCCCTAGGCATATCGGGCGAACCGCCGTCACCCGTTCAGTCATGAGGTGATGCGCAAGCACAGCGCGCTGTGTTGATCTGTTGAGGTCAATACCTCGTCAACTGCTGCGCTGGAGCGTGCATGCCTTCTGATTTCGCGCTCTCGTCGGATCCGGCCGATACGGACCGGCTGCTGCTCGTCGAACGGCTGCGCCGGCTGGCCGCCGAGCGCGCACACCAGCGGGCCTTCACCTTCGTCGACTTTCCCGAGCCGGATTCGCCGGGGCGGCATCGGACCCTGACGTGGGGTCAGTTGCTGGTGCGCGCCGAGGCGGCGGCGATTCAACTCGCTGAGGTAGCCCGACCGGGTGATCGCGCCGCCCTGCTGCTGCCGCAGGGGCTGGACTACGTGGCCGCCTTCCTCGGCTGCCTGATGGCGCGCGTGGTGGCCGTGCCGCTGTTCCCGCCGGACCTGCCCGGTCACGAGGACCGGATCGCGGCCGTGCTCGATGACTGCGAACCAGCGTGCGCCCTGGTGACGTCCGAGAGTGTGCGCGCGACACAGGGCTCTGCTGCCGCAGTGATCTCGGCCGGGCTGCCGCTCCTCCACGTGGACGGCGAGGTGCGGACGTCGAGCGCTCCGTTCGGCGGGCTCTGGACGACGGACCCGGATCCGGACGACGTCGCTTATCTCCAGTACACCTCAGGCTCGACGCGCGCCCCCGCAGGCGTGATGATCACGCACCGCAACGTCGTGGCGAACGCCGCGCAGGGTGTTGCCGCCTTCGACATCAGGAACGGCCCGACCACCGCCGTGGCCTGGCTGCCGCTCTTCCACGACATGGGACTGGTACTGAGCATCGCGACGCCGTTGGTGGCCGGATTCCCTTCGGTGCTCATGGATCCGGTGGCTTTCCTGGAGCGCCCGGAGCGGTGGCTGAAGTTGCTCGGCCAGTTCCCGGGCGCCCTGTCCGCCGCGCCGAATTTCGCATTCGAGTACTGCGTCGCGCGGGTCGCGCCGGAGGACCTCGCCGATGTCCGGCTGGAGCGAGTACGTGCTCTGGTCAATGGCAGCGAACCGGTGCGGATTGACACGCTTCGGCGGTTCCAGCAGGCGTTCGCCGGCGTGGGACTGCGCGCGGACGCGCTGTGCCCCTCTTACGGTTTGGCCGAGGCTACGGTGTTCGTGACCACCGATGGCCCGCAGGCGGCGCCGCGTGAGGTGATCTGCAGGCGTGACGCACTCGCCGAAGGCCTGATCGCGGTTGCCGACGGCGCTTCCAGCGGCGCTGTTTCCGAAGGCGTTGTCTCGGACGCCACTGTGTCGTTGGTCGCCTGCGGTCTGCCAGTCGGCCAAGAACTCCGCGTCATCGACCCGGTCACGAAGGCGCCGCTGCCGCAGGACGCGGTCGGTGAGATCGTGCTGCGCGGGCCGAATATCGGGCTTGGTTACTGGAAGCGGGCCCAGCAGAGCGCTGAGACCTTCGGTCTCGTCCTTCCCGGCACCGGCGACCGGCCGTGGTTGCGCACCGGCGACCTCGGCGCGCTGCACGACGGCAGACTGCTGGTCACCGGCAGGCTCAAGGATCTGCTGATCGTCGATGGCCGCAACCACTATCCGCAGGATGTCGAGGAGAGCATCCAGGGCGCGCTTTCATCGGTCCGGAAGGGCCGGGTCGCGGTCTTCGGCGTCCCGCGCGCCGACGGTGAGCTGGTCGTGGCCGTCGCCGAGCATCGCAGGGACCTCATTCCAAACGAGGCGGTGCGTGGGGAGGCCGATCGCGCGGCGCGCGCCCGCGTTTCGACTGCCCACGGCCTGCGTCTGGATCAGCTGGTACTCGTCCCGCCGGGAAGCGTGCCGCGCACGTCGAGCGGGAAAGTGTCGCGCAGCGCGTGCCGGATCGCGTTCCTGCGGGGCGAATACGATGACTGCCTTACGCGGCAACCGGAGCGTGTCTGATGGGCGCGTCCGACCCGGCCGGTTCGGTCCGGCGCTTGGTGACGGACCGGTTACGCGAGTGGCACGGCGTTGATCCAGCTCAGGTCGCGCCCGATCGGCCGCTCGCCGAGCTGGGTCTCACCTCGCGGGATGCGGTGGCACTGGCGGCCGAGATCAGTGAACTGACTGGCTGTTCGCTGCCCGCGACCTTGTTGTGGGAAGCACCGACGCTGGACTCCCTAGCGAGAGTCGTTGCCGAGGCGACCGTTTCTTCCCGGTCGAATTCTTCGGCTCGCGCCGCACGATCGCTCCGTTCCACGCAGACGGCTACTGCCGCCGCACACGACGCATCGGACATCGCCGTAGTCGGAATCGGCTGCCGGTTGCCGGGTGGTGTGCGTTCGCCTGAGCAGTTCTGGCAGATGTTGATCGACGGCGTCGATGCTGTCAGCACTCTGCCGGACGGCCGCTGGGAGGGCTTCGCAGCACACGATGATCCGGCGCTCAGCCAGGTAAGCCGGCATGGCGGATACCTCGACGACGTAGCGGGGTTCGACGCTTCGTTCTTCGGCATCGCGCCGAGTGAGGCCGCTGCGATGGATCCGCAGCAACGGCTCCTGCTTGAGGTGGCGCGCGAGAGCCTCGACCACGCGGCGATCCCGGCGACCGCGCTCGCGGGCAGTCGCACCGGCGTGTTCGTGGGCATCAGCGGGAACGAATACGCTCGGCTGACAACCACGGATCTCGACCGGGTCGAGGCATGGAGCGCGTCTGGTGCGGCGCTGAGCATCGCGGCGAACCGGCTCTCGTACGTACTCGATCTGCGCGGCCCGAGTCTCGCTGTGGACACCGCGTGTTCTTCGTCGCTGGTCGCGGTGCATCACGCGGTCCGGAGCCTGCGCAGCGGGGAATGCGACACCGCGCTCGCGGGTGGTGTCAATGTGCTGCTCTCCCCTGCTCTTACGCTGAGCTTTCAGCGTGCGGGTGCGCTTGCGCCGGACGGACGCTGCAAAACGTTCGCCGCTGCCGCCGATGGCATGGTGCGCGCGGAGGGCTGCGCGGTAGTCGTGCTGCGTCGCCTGGCCGATGCCGAGGCAGCGGGAGATCGCGTGCTCGCGGTGATCCGGGCGAGCGCGGTCAATTCGGATGGACGCTCCAACGGTCTGCTGGCCCCGAACGCCGAGGCCCAGCGCGCGCTGCTCGCGGAGGTATACGGCCGGCGCCGCGACGACGTCAGCGCCGCAGAGGTCGACTATGTCGAAGCGCACGGGACAGGTACGGCGTTGGGCGATCCGGTCGAGGCGAGCGCTCTGGGCGCGGTCCTGGGACCTTCGCGCAGCCTCGACCAGCCGCTGCTGATCGGCTCGGTGAAGACCAACCTCGGGCATCTTGAAGCCGCGGCCGGGATCGCCGGGCTGGTCAAAACGGTGCTCGCGCTGCATCACGGAGCACTGCCGCCGCACCTGCACTTCGCCGCGCCGAGCCCGCACATCGACTTCGATGCGCAGCGGCTCCGGGTCGTGACTGAAACAGAACCTTGGCCCAGGTACTCGGGTACCGGGACGGCAGGCGTCTCAGCCTTCGGATTCGGCGGCACGAACGCGCACGTGCTGCTCCAGGAGTACCGCCCGAAGCATTCGGTCCGTCGCCGGTCGGCGCGCGGTGCGCGGAGCGACGCGAATCCCGTCGCGGTGACGGCGAACTCGACCGCGCCATGTGTGCTTGCGCTCGATGCTCCGACGCCCGATCGGCTGCGCGAGGACGCCGCGGACTTCGCGGCCTGGCTGCAGTCGGCCCGCGGACAAGCGGCCGCGCTGCCCGACATCGGGTACACCCTCGCAGGACGCCTGGGCAAAGGCCGGCATCGAGTCGCAGTCGTGGCCAGGTCGGGCGAAGAAACAGTCAGAGCGCTGACGAAGTTCGCCGAGAACCAGCCGCATCCCAGCCTGGCCACCGGATCGGCCGGCGCGAGTCGGACCGGCGCGGTCTGGGTGTTCTCCGGATACGGATCGCAGTGGCCTGGCATGGCGCACCGCCTACTCGAAAGCGAGCCCGCCTTTTCCGCGGCGGTTGAGCGACTGGAGCCGTTGCTACGCTCCCACGCGGGCCTGTCGCTGCGCTCGCACCTGCAACCCGGCGCTGATCTTTCCCGGACCGCGGTGGCGCAGCCAGTGCTGTTCGGGGTGCAGATCGCGCTCGCCGAGCTGTGGCGGGCGCACGGGTCGCAACCCGCCGCGGTGATCGGGCATTCGATGGGCGAGGTGGCGGCTGCGGTCGTCGCAGGAGCCTTGGACCTGGAAGACGGCGCGCGGATCATGGCTGCGCGTTCCCGGCTGCTCGAACGGCTTTCCGGCGGAGCGATGGCCGTCGTCGATCGCTCGTCGCAGGAGATTGAGCAGCTCGCCGAGATGCTGCCGAGCCTTCGTGTCGCGGTGCACTCGTCGCCTCGGCAATGCGTCGTCGCCGGGGCGGCGGCCGAGGTCGAGCGGCTCGTCCAGCTGGTGAGCGAGGATGGCGGCACGGCACGGCCGCTGCACGTGACGGCGGCCGGCCACACACCGCAGGTTGAGCCGCTGGTCGGACCTTTCCTCAGCGAGATCGGCGCGATCGGGTCGCGAGAGCCGTCGTTCCCGCTGTACACGACGGTGGACCACGACCCGCGCGGCGGCGTCGTTCTCGATTCTGCTTACTGGGCACGGAATCTGCGGCAGCCGGTGCGTTTCGAGCAGGCCGTGACAGCGGCGGCCGAGGATGGGCATCGGACCTTCGTCGAGGTTTCACCGCACCCGACGCAGCTCTATCCGATCAACGAAACGCTGCGCGCATCAGGCATCGACGACGCATTGCTGGTGCCGACGCTGCGCCGCGACACAGACGACACGACGACGTTCCGCATCGCCATCGCAACCATGCTGGCCAACGGCGCTCTAGATCCGGTCACAGCACGGCGCACCTTGCATCCTGGCGCGCGGGTGATCGACCTGCCCTCGCCGCGCTGGCGGCATCAGCGTTTCTGGGCCACGGCGCCGCTTCCGACGTGGACGCCAGCACGAGCCATCCATCGGACCGCGTCTGAGACAGCAGGCTGTGAGACAGCGAAGTCTGAAACAGCGGAGTCTGAGGCGGCGGCCGAGCAGCGTCCGGCAACGACAGTTGGCCGGCTGCGTGAGTGTGTCGGCCAGGTGATGGGTTACGCACCGGAGAGCATCGATGCGAACGCGCCGCTCACGGATCTCGGTCTCGACTCATTGCAAGCCGCTCGCATCCTCGGCCGTATGAAAAGCGAGTTCGGGGTCGAAATCGTCGCGGGTGACCTGCTGAATCAGGGCACGATCGCACGCATCGGTGCCCTGCTCGAAGCGCAGGTCACGTCCCCAAGCACCGGCCCGTCGGTGGCCGCTCCCGCGCCTGGCCACGCACGCGGCGTACTCCCCCGCGACGCCGCCGAACGCCTGGTCACGCAAGCCTGGCAGTCAGTCAGCGGCGATCTGTCGACGGGCGTCTGCGACAAGCTTGAAATGCTCGCGGACCGGCCTGAGCTCGCCGCAGCGCTCGTACACACTCTGGGCGAGCAGCTCGAACGGCCAGTGCCCGCGCTCGCGACCCCTACTGCGGGCAACACCCTGGCTGATGTCGCCAATCATGTCCGCCCGCTGCTGGAGGAGCCGGTAAACGGCCCGGTGCGCGTCCTCCAACAGCGCGGAACGCAGTCTCCGCTCTTCCTGATTCATCCAGCCGGCGGGTCGAGTGCCGTGTACCGCAGCCTGGTCCAGCGGCTCGGTACGGACCGGCCGGTATACGGCCTGGAACGCCTGACCGACGCCCCGGAAGTGCGCGATCAGGCCGCCGAATACGCCCGGGTGATCCGCAGCCTGCACCCGAGCGGCCCATGGATCGTCGGCGGCTGGTCATTCGGCGGACTTGTCGGCCAAGAGGCAGCCCGGCTCCTCGCGGCACACGGCACCGTCAGTTCACTGATCCTCATCGACACGGTGCTGCCGTTGCCGAGGCCCGATCTCACGCGCGAGCAGGAAGCCCGCGGCAGGTTCGCGGCCTTCGCCAAATACGTCGAACAGGTCTACGGCGCGCCGCTTCCGCTTCCCTACAACGAACTCGCCGTGCTCGACGACGCGATGCAAATCGAGCTGGTCATCAAAACCCTGCAACAAGTGGTGGACCTTCCTCCTGCCATCGTCGAGCATCAACGCGATTCGTACCTGGACCTGCGCAGCGGTGAGCGCCATCAACCGCGCCGTTACCCGTGCCGGACGCTGCTGTACCGCGCGACCGAACTCGCGCCGCACACGGTGCGCGACCAGCGCTATGAGCGCGACGACGAAAGGCTCGGCTGGGAAGAGTTCTGCCCGGATCTGACCGTCAAGCGGGTGCCAGGCCATCACCTCTGCCTGCTGGATCCGCCCTCGGTCGACGTGCTCGGCGCACTGCTTTCGGCGGATCTGCGCGCCGGTGAACAGGTAGCTGGCGAGGGCGCTCATGCATAGCGCCCAGAACCACCGAACCCTCAAGTCCCTTATCGCACTGGCTTTGACGCTCGCGGCGGCTGGCGCGACGGTCACCACTCCGGCCGCCGCTTCGGTGACCGCCGACCCGTCCTCGACGCCGGTGACCTCCGACGATGGCGCCTTCATCTCCGGCGTGACCCAGCTCGATGGGCGCATGCTCGACCTGCGGGTCAGCTCGCCGGCAGTCGGCGCGATCGTGCCAGTCAGGGTCCTGCTACCGCGCGACTGGACGGCCGACGCCAACCGCACGTGGCCGGTGCTTTACCTGCTGCAGGGTGCGCACGACGACTACACCGCATGGACCCGCGAGACCGAGATCGAGTCCTTCACCGCGGACAAGGAACTGATCGTCGCGATGCCATCGGCCGGCCCGACCGGGATACCGACCAGGTGGCTCAACGGCGGCAGCAACAAACCGGACTACGAGTCCTTCGAAGTCACCGAGCTGATGCAGCTGTTGCAGAGGTCTTATCACGCCGGGGACACCCGATCCGTAGCGGGCGTATCAACTGGCGGATATGGAGCGTTCGCGCTGGCGGCGCACCACCCAGGCGCGTTCACCGCGGCCGCATCATACAGCGGCGTACTGGACACGACGGCCATCGGCGTGCCCGCTGTCATCGACGCGATAGTGGCCAGAGAGAACGTGGACCCCAGTGCGCTGTGGGGCGATCCAACCACGAACGCCGGCCTGTGGAACTCGGACAATCCGTACGACCTGATGCCGTACCTGCGCTCGACCGCCATATTCGTGTCCTGCGGCAGCGGCCTGGACAGCGGCGAACGCGACAACCTCGTCGGCGCCTCCCTGGAAAGCGCGCTATGGCCGCAGGCCAAGTCCTTCGCGCAGCGGCTGAAGCTGCTCGGCATCCAGGCGCAGACCGACTTCTATCCCGGCGGCGTGCACGACTGGCCGGACTGGCGTCGCGAGTTCACCAAGTCCTGGCCGATGCTCGCCGCCAGCCTCGGCCTTTCCTGAGCCAGGCGGTTCGCCGGTCACTCGGCTACTGGTCTCTCGTTCTTTCCCGGACACCCGCCTTTTTCGAAGCGGAGGAGCAACCCAATGAGCAATTTCGGTGGTATCAGCGCACTGAGTGAAGCGGTCCTGGCCGGAGCGGGGGCTGAGGAGTTGCTGGCCTGTCCGCTGCCGGACAGCTACCCGGCGGCGTTCCTGCGCCGCGAAGACCAGGACATCTTCAAGGGTCAGCGAGATAAGGACGTGCGCCGCAGCCTGCACCTAGGCGAGGTGCCGATGCCGGAGCTGGCCCCGGACGAGGTGATCGTCGCGGTCATGGCCGCCGCGATCAACTACAACACCATCTGGTCCGCGATGTTCGAACCCGTCCCCACCTTCCGCTTCCTGCGCGACCTGGCCCGCCACGGCGGCTGGGACACCCGCCACGAACGCGACTACCAGCAAGTCGGCTCGGACGCCGCCGGGGTCGTGGTGCGCACCGGCTCCGCGGTACGCCACTGGAAAGTCGGCGACCACGTCGTGATCTCCCCCGTCGTCATCGACGAACAGCAGGCCGCTGCGCAGGAAGACGGCATGCTTTCCAGCCGCATGCTCGCCTGGGGTTTCGAGACCAACTTCGGCGCGTTCGGCCACTACGCCCTGGCCAAAGCCACCCAGCTGGTACGCAAACCCGCGCACCTGTCCTGGGAGGAAGCCGCCTGCAACACGCTGTGCCTGGGCACCGCCTACCGCATGCTGATCGGCGCGCACGGCGCGCGCATCAAAATGGGCGACATCGTCCTGATCTGGGGCGCCACCGGCGGCCTGGGCTCCTACGCCGTCCAACTTGTCCAACGCGCCGGCGCCATCCCCGTCGGCGTCGTCGGCAATGCTCAGAAAGCCGAGCTCCTCCACCAACTCGGCTGCCATCACGTGATCGACCGTCAGGAACTCGGCTTCATCGAGCGCACGAGCGCGGACGTGCACGACGCAACCGACACCGGTCCCGAGTCGGTCGAGCGTTGGCGGGCGCTCGGCGCGGCGATCCGCAAACGCGTCGGCGAGGACCCACACGTGGTTTTTGAGCACGTCGGCCGGGAGACGTTCGGCGCGTCCGTATTCGTGGCGCGGCGCGGCGGCACCGTCGTCACCTGCGGATCCAGCACCGGCTACGCCCACCACTACGACAACCGATACCTCTGGATGAAACTCAAGCGCGTCATCGGCAGCCACGGCGCCAACTACCAGGAAGCGGTCGAAGCCAACCGGCTCCTCGAACTCGGCCTCATCGTCCCCGCGCTCTCCCGCGTCCATACCCTCGATCAGATCGCGGGAGCGATCAGGTCAGTCCAGCTCAACGAGCACGCCGGCAAGGTCGGCGTCCTGTGCCTGGCTCCGCGCGAGGGACTGGGCATCCAGGACCACCGGCTGCGCGAGCAGATCGGCGAGTCGCGGCTGCATCTGTTCCGCGACCACGCGGACGCCTCGGCGACGCTCGACTCGATCGGCCGGGACGCGGAACTGATCGGGTCGGCGGCGCGCTGATCCGGCGATCGCCGCGAGCACACCGTCAGGCGCACGGGACCGGCGCGGCGTGTGGCGTTTTCGCGGTCACTGACAGCGGCATCGGTATCGGACCCGAATACACTGAATGGGTGTTCGCGATCTTCCAGCGGCTGCATGCCCGCGACACGTATCCGGGCAACGGCAGGTTTGCGCTGTCCGACGAGCAGGCAGCGGAGGCCGAGAGCCCAGACACGCGTACGCGCGAGGAGCGAGAGGGCATCCCGCTACTCGAACCGGAGGTGTACCGCATCCTGCTCGTCGAGGACGATTCCGGGGACGCGCTTGTGGTCCGGGAACTGCTCGCCGAAACTCAGCTCGCGTACACCCTGCGCTGGTCCAAGACCCTCGGCGACGCGATGGCGGAACTGCGGCGGGCGCCCTTCGACTGCATCCTGCTCGACCTGAACCTGCCGGACGCCGTCGGCGCCGCTGTCGTGAGCACGCTGCAACTTGCCGCGACGACCAGCGGCATCATCGTGCTCACCGATTTGGCCGAGTCGCAGGCGGGAGCGCTGGCGGTGGCGTACGGCGCGCAGGACTACCTCGCGAAGGGCCAGGTCGATGCGCAACTGCTGCGCCGCGCCCTGCGCTACAGCGTGCACCGTAAGCGCGCCGAACTGGCCGCGGCCGAGCTGCGCGAAACCCGGGTGCGTGCCCAGGAGAACGCGCGGCTCGAACGCGGTTTGCTGCCTGCGCCGCTGCTCAGTTCGCGGGTGATCACGGCGACCAGCCGCTATCTGCCCGGTCGGCAGCGGGCGCTGCTCGGCGGCGATTTCCTCGACGTCGTGCAGACCTCGGACGGCACCGTGCACGCCGTCATCGGTGATGTCAGCGGCCACGGCCCGGACGAGGCCGCACTGGGGGTTTGCCTGCGCATCGCCTGGCGCGCGCTCGTCCTGGCCGGCCATCGCGGCATCGAACTGCTCGAGTACCTGGAGCAGATCACGCTCGCCGAACGACCCCGCGACGATTTCTTCGCGACCTGCACGGTCGTGTCCATGGATCCGGTCGGGCGAGTCGCCTCCATCGTGCTCGCCGGACATCACGAGCCGCTGCTGCTCGGGCCCGGCCCACCGCAGCTCGTCCCCGCGCGATACGGCGTGGCGCTCGGGCTCGGTTCTGGCCAGTGCCGCTGGACCGAGACCAGGCTCGACCTGCCGGACACCGGCGCTCTGCTGCTCTACACCGACGGCTTGAGCGAAGGGCATTGCGGCGCGGGCGCTCAGCGTCTCGGCGTGGAAGGTCTGCTCGAGTTGATCGCGGCGGCGCCGGACGCGAACGCCGAGGCGTTGCTGGACCATCTGGTCCGCACGGCGCAGGGGCTCGATTCCGGAAGACACTCCGACGATGTGGCGATCCTGCTCCTGGACTTCTCCCGGCGCGACTGACGCAGCGCCGGAAACCGACCCGTTTGAGCTTGTCGCGACCGGGCAGCCAGGGGTGTCGCACGCCCAGTTCTGGATCATCGCACCGAGGAAGCGACGCCGTAAGCAGCGCGTTCTGCAGCACCGAGTCCGAACCGATCCGGCAGCCCAGCCACTGCTGCCCCGGCCAGCCTTAACCGATTTGACTCAACCTCGACTCGGATTCGCGCCGCGATCGAGCGCAGCGGTCCGAACCCAGAGCCGACCCGAATCCGTGACGGGTGGAGCGGGCACGCGCGCACGCGACACAACGGGTATGGAGTATGCGGTGGTCGAAGCTTTCAGACGCAGGCTGGCGCGGCTGAGCCCTGAGACGACCGCGCCGCGCCGCGCCCGCGATTTGGTCGCGCAGGCTTGCGCGGCCTGGCACGGCGAACAGTTCGTCGAGATCGGCCAGCTGGTGATCAGCGAACTGGTCAGCAACGCGGTCCTGCATTCGGGCACGGTGATCGAGATCGAGCTGCGGTTCGACGGCAACCGGCTCACGATGCGCGTGCACGACGACGGGGACGGCCTGCCGGCAGTCGTACCTGCGGCGCAGCGCACAATCGGCGGGGTGGGCCTCGATCTGGTCTCGCGGGTCGCGCAGGCGTGGGGCGTAACGCCGGATCCGCGTGGCGGAAAGGACGTGTGGTGCGTGCTCTCCGCCGCTGCGAACCCACCAGCGGTGAACTAGTCCGTGACAGCCCGGCACCAGCGAGGCGTTGTCACAGCTAAACCGGTATTCCACCCGATGTCCGCGTCCGCTTCACGACAACGGATGCGGACCTGGCGTTAGCCCGGTCGGCGGCATCCCGAGCCGCTCAACACGCCCGCGCACGCGTGGGACGATGGCATACTGACCAGCGGACGGCCTGGGTTGGTGAAGCAGCCCATCCGTCCCGGGCACGACGCCGCTCCTGTCGTTGAGGGAGCCGCCCGATGCCGCAGCCTTCGCCGCCCGGCTCCGGCCCATTCGCCTGCCGCGTGCTGCGGGATGCCGCCGACTGCGCCGCGATCTCAGCGCGCGGGGAGATAGATCTGGCCACCAAGGACAGTTTGCAGGCCGCGCTCGCGCCGCTGCTGGACGGCGAGCGGCCGCTGCTGCTCGAACTCTCGCAGGTCACGTTCATCGACTGCGCCGGTCTTCGAGTGCTGCAATCCGCGCGTCTGTCGCATGGGCGATTCGCCGTGATCGCGCCCAGCGACGCCGTGACGCGCCTGCTTGAACTGTCCGGCGCGCAGCTGCCGGTGTACGCCTCCGTGGACGAGGCGATCAGGAAGCTCGCGACAGATCCGCCGCAGTGATCGCCTCCGGGTCCTGGCCGGTGAGGATCACGTGCCGGGCGACCTGTTCCACCTTCGCGTTTAACCGTTGTGAGGCGCGCACCAGCCGGGCGAAGGCCCCCGGCGAGTCGGTCCGATGGCGCTCCATCAGAATGCCGGTCGCCTCGCCGGTGATCTGACGGCGGTCCATCCCGCCACGCAGCGCTTCGACGTTCGCCGCGTTCCCGAGTGCGAGCGCGGCGTGCGCCGCGTAGAGAGAGGCGGTTTCGCCGGCGAGGCCGGTGAAGACGCCGGGGCGTTGCGCATGCAGGTTCAATGCCACCCGCCAGCCGTCAGTACGGCCCAGGCCGCAGGCAATCAGGCTACGCACACCCAGTTCGAGCGCCCGCGCCGCGAACTTCGGCCAGCGGACCTCGGTGGCCATGTCCTCGATGCACACGAGCGCATCCTGCTCCGCGGCCGCCACGCTGGGGCCCTCGTCCGTCTCACTCTGGAACTGGTCCAGCAGCAGCACGATTTCGTCGGTGTAGGCAGGGCTCTGTATCGTGCGGTCGCGACGCAGCGCGGTGAGGCCCGCGTGCTCGGCGCCCTCGATTATCTCAGGTGCCGTGTACACGATGGTTCGCATCGTCTGCTCGATTGACGGCTGCTGATGCAACGCTGTAGCCGCGTTGACCAGCTGTCGCGCCAACCTCGTCTCGGCACGGTGCGCACCCATGCCCGCCACCCTCCTGCTCGTTTCGGCGAATGCGCCTCCCGCATTCTGTTGGGCAAC
Source organism: Actinocrinis sp. (assembly GCF_035605935.1). GTDB lineage: Bacteria > Actinomycetota > Actinomycetes > Streptomycetales > Catenulisporaceae > Actinocrinis. The sequence continues at coordinate 37,878 of NZ_DATNGK010000174.1, forward strand.
GAGTACCCGCCCGGCGAGATGAAAACCGGGTAGCGGTGGTGGCGCGGGTTACAGAAACGGTCGCAGCGCAGGTCACGGGTACCTGAGGGCGAACGGCCGGCCGGTTCAGGCCCGGGTGAATTCGAGGTCGAAGATGCGGCGGCCGGCGGCGAGGGCGCGGCGCTCGAACTTGGTCACCGGCCGATCGGCGGGACGCGGCGCATACGCGTCATGGACGCTTGTCAGGCCGGGGTCGGCGTGAAGGGTCTCCAGCATCTGTTCCGCGTAGGGCGCCCAGTCCGTCGCGCAACGCAGCGTTCCGCCGGGGCGTAGCCGCTCACGGATGAGGGCCACGACGTCCGGCCGGATGATCCGGCGCTTGTGGTGCTTCGCCTTGGGCCAGGGGTCGGGAAAGAAGACGTGGACGGCGTCCAGCGAGCCCGGCTTCATCAGGTCTCTGAGCAGCTCGACCGCGTCACCGCGGGCCGCGCGCAGGTTGGCCAGGCCGCCTTCCTCAGCCAGCAGCAGCAGGTTGCCGAGTCCCGGCGTGTGCACGTCAACGCCGAGGTAGTCGCGTTCGGGATCGGCGGCGGCCATCGCGGCGGTCGCCTCGCCCATGCCGCAGCCGATCTCAAGGACGAGCGGGGCCGGCCGGCCGAACAGCGCGGCGGCGTCGAAGCCGGGAGCGTCGCTGACGACGTCGTAGCCGCGCTGCGGCCAGAGCCTGGCGAGCGCGTCCGCGCGGGCGGCACCTATCCGCCCGCGGCGCGGATGGAAGGTGCGTATGTGCGGCGCGGCCTGCGGCGTCGGTCCCTCGGTGAACATCCGTACCAGCCTAGCCGTCGATTCGGGCCACTCCACCACTTGCGCTCCGACAGTTAGCGATATATCGTTAACACATCGGGTAAGTCGCCCGACTACTAAGGAGATAACGATGAGTATCCATTCTTTCCCCATGGACGGACCGTTCCGCGAGCGTCGCGGACGGGACAAGCGCGGCCGGATCGACCAGGGCGGCCGCGAAGAGCGCCGGGCTCGCTGGGAGCGCGGCGAGCACCCTGAGCACCACGAGGATCCGCACGAACACCGCGGCCGCGGGCGCAGCAGGCATGGCGGATTCGGCATGCCGCCGATCCCACCGCTCCCCCCGCTACCGCCGGGACAGTTCGGCTTCGGCGGACCGGAGTTCTGGGAGGGTCCCGGTTTCGGGCCGCGCGGACACCGGCGCGGCCGCGGCCGGGCCGGGCGCGGTGACGTGCGCGCGGCGATCGTGACGTTGCTGGCCGAGGAGCCGCGCAACGGTTACCAGATCATCCAGGAGATCGAGCAGCGCACCGACGGGGTGTGGCGGGCCAGTTCCGGCTCGGTGTACCCGGCGCTCGCGCAGCTCGAGGACGAAGGCTTGATCGAGCCGGTGGGCGAGGGCGGCCGCAAGCTGTTCACGCTGACCGAGGCCGGGCGCCAGCACGCCGAGCAGAACGGCGAGCAGCTCGCCCGCATCTGGGAGGAAGCAGTCGGTGGGCCGGGAGCCCGGTTCGAGCAGTTCGCCCGCGATCGTGAACTGCTGGGGCAACTGGCGATGGCCTACAAGCAGGTCGCTCAGGTCGGCAGCGGCACGCAGCGTGAGGAGGCGCGGGCGATCCTGACCAAGGCACGCCAGGCGCTGTACAAGATCCTCGCCGCCGACGACGACGAGCCGAGCGACGCTCAGCCGACTGAGTGACCAACGTAGGCCTGCCGTCAAAGGGGCTAGAGCGATCGGGAGTGGGTTTGATGAGCTAATCCGCACCCGTATTCACACTCCCGCGGCCCGGTTCCGGCCATCCCGGCGGAACCGGGCCGCGGCGTCCGTTGCGGCGTCGGCGCACGGGGTACAGTGATGCGCCATGGCACGCCCCCTCAACGAAGTCGTGGAAGCCGGCTGGGCCAAGGCGCTCGAACCGGTCGCCGGACAGATCGCCGCAATGGGTGACTTCCTGCGGGCGGAGGTGGCGGCGGGCCGCACCTATCTTCCGGCCGGGGCGAACGTGTTGCGCGCGTTCCAGCAACCTTTCGACGCGGTGCGCATCCTGATCATGGGTCAGGACCCTTACCCGACTCCCGGACACGCGGTCGGCCTGAGCTTCTCGGTCGCGCCGCAGGTGCGGCCGCTGCCGGGCAGTCTGGTGAACATCTTCCGCGAGTACAGCCAGGATCTCGGCCTTCCCGCGCCGTCCAACGGAGACCTCTCGCCGTGGACCGAACGCGGCGTACTGCTGCTCAACAGGGCGCTGACAACCGCCCCGAGCAAGCCGGGAGCGCACCGCGGCAAGGGCTGGGAGGCGGTGACGGCGCAGGCGATCAGTGCGCTGGCACAGCGCGGCACCCCGTTGGTGGCGATCCTGTGGGGCCGCGATGCCCGAGAGGTCAAGCCGCTGCTCGGCAGCAGCGTCCCGTGCATCGAGTCCGCGCATCCGAGCCCGATGTCCGCCGACCGGGGTTTCTTCGGTTCGCGGCCGTTCAGCCGGGCGAACGACCTGCTGGCGCGCCAGGGCGCCGAGCCGATCGACTGGCGGTTGCCGTAGCGGGAGGCCGCCCTCGCCCTCGGCCGCCGGTCTAGCGCGCGAACTGGCTTTTTCTTAGCTCCCGATCATGTGCGATAGCGACGCCGACGCGCTAACGTGACAAGGGGTCACCAAGGTTTCAGCGCCAGGAGGCGGATCATGGCGGCCGGCCATGTCGTGGCGTTCGGGATCGCCGCAGCGGTGAGCATCATCACCGCGGTCGTCGGGGCGCTGCTGTGCGGTTCGCAGTTCACCAGGTCGCGGCGGTTGCTCCAGCGCGGTTCGCACGTGACCGCGCGGGTGGTCGAGGCGATTCCGCAGCATCCCGCCGGGCAGTCCTTCCCCTCGGACGCGGCGCGCATCGTGGTCGAGTACGAGATCGAAGGATCCAAGCACCGCGAGACGATCCTGCTCGCGCGCACCTCGCAGGAAAGCTACCGGATCGGCGAGGAGCTGGAGGTCATGGCCGGCTGCGGCCGCGCTCCGCATGTGCGCACGAACGAGGAGCCGAACATCGCGTACGGCACAATCGAGCAGATCACCGGGGCTGCGTTGGTGATCCTCGCCGCGCTACCGCTATTCATCATGCTTTCCGTGCACGCGCTCACGCCTTGACGCCAAGCTTCAGGAGCCGGGCGTAGGGCGCGGGCACGGTGGCGCTCCGGCTCAGCCGACCAGGTCTCGCAGGGTCCTAACAGCTGTCAGCGCGTCGCTGTGCGTGTTGTAGAGCGCGTTGAACCCGAAGCGCAGGACGTCCGGCTCGCGCTTGTCGCAGACCACGGAACGCTTCGCCAACTGGGGTACCAGCTGCACAGCATCGCGATGCCGCAGCGCGACCTGGCTGCCGCGGCGTTCGGCTGCGCGCGGGGTGGCTACCTCGAATCCCTGCTCTGAGAGCAGAGCGTCGCAACATTCGATGAAGAAGCTGGTCAGGCTCAAGCTCACGGCTCGCAATTCGCTTAGATCCACGCCGTCGAAAGCGGTGAGCGCGGCCTCCAGCGTGAGCAGGGAGAGCATCGGCGGACAGCCGACTCTTGCCCGCGCGATGCCGTCCGCGGGCTTATACGCATCCTGCATCGCGAACGGATCCGCGTGACCATGCCAGCCGGTCAGCGGGTGCCGCACTGCGTCATGATGCCGGGCCGCGATGTACACGTAGGCAGGCGATCCGGGGCCGCCGGAGAGGTACTTGTAGGTGCAGCCGACCGCGAAGTCGACCTCTGCTTCGTCCAAACCGATGGGCATGGCTCCAGCGCCATGGCACAGGTCCCAGACCACGACCGCGCCGGCTTCGTGCGCGGCCCGCGTGATACCCGGCAGGTCCCAGCGTTCACCGGTGCGGTAGTCGACGATCGGATAGGAGACGACGCCGACGTCACTGCCGATCTCGGCCAATGTCGCTGGCACGTCAGCGGCCGGCGCGCGCCGCACTTCCAGACCGAGCAACTCAGCCACCGAGTCAGTCAGGTAGGCGTCGGTCGGAAAGTGACCCGGGTCGGTCAGCAACACCCTGCGGCCGGATCGGAGCCGAGCGGCAGCCATCAGTGTGTTGAACAACTGCACCGAGGTCGAGTCGCCCGCGACCACCTGGCCCGGCGCCGCGCCGAGCAGGGCGCCGATGCGCTCGCCGATCCGCAACGGCGCCTCCCACCAACCCTCCTCGAACCACGAGGAGATCAGGCCACTGCCCCACTGGCGGCGCACTGCGTCATCGACCGCAGCGGGCACCGCCGCCGGCAGCACGCCGAGCGAATTGCCGTCGAGATAGACCAGGTTCGGCGGGATCAGGAATCGCTCACGCGTGTGCGCCAGTGCGTTGTCCGCATCGAGCTTCGCGGCGCGCCCGGCGAGTTCCACGAGCGTCGCGTCCACGTCAGCGTTCGAAGTTGTCACGGTCACGGTTATGCCCATCCCTGGTCGCGCAGAGTCCACAGATCCGGGAAGTACTTGCGATGCACGCCGCGCTCCAGCCACTGGGCACCCGAAGTACCCGCCGAGCCCGGCTTATCTCCCATCGAGCGCCACACCGATAGCAGGTGACGCTGCTTCCAGCGCAGGTGCCGCTCGGCCGTGTCGAACAGCGCGTCGCCGAGGTCAACCAAGTCGGCGTGCGCGGTTTGGGTAGAGGCTGTGTCGGTGGAGGCTTCGTCGGCGTACACCGCGCGCCATACCGCCACCACGCGGTCATCGCCCTCGTACTCGGTTCGCGGATCACGATCGGCCAGCACCTGCGGTACCGCGAATCCGCGCCTGCGCAGCAGCGTGAGCGCCGCGTCGTAGAGCGAGGGCGAGGCGGCCTGCGCCGCGAGGTCGGCGTGAATGCCCGGCGTCTGCTCGTGAACAGCGAGCGCGCGCGGGTGCCGGGCGCCGAGCAGGAACTCGATGTGCCGGTACTGGTAGGACTGGATTCCGGAAGCGACCCCGAAGGATTCGCGGAAGGCGTCGAATTCGGTCGGCGTCAGCGTCCGCAGCGCTTCCCAGGCCGCGGTGAGCGCGTCCTGAACTCCATGCCCGCGCCGCAGCGTGCGCACCACACCGCGCACATCGGCGTTAGGGCGGGTCAGCTCGTCGCGCGCGCTCTCCCACTCGTGCCGCAGCAGCGTGAAGTACAGCTCCATGACCTGCGTGACGACGATAAACGACAGCTCGGCCGGCGCGTCGGTGCGCGGACGTTGCAGCGTCAGTAGAGCACGCAGCTGCGCGTAGTCCTCGTACTCGTTGAGATCTGTCCGCTCGGGCGCAGTCATTTTCAGGGGCACGAAACTATGGAACTACGGTCTACAGCTTCCCGGAATGGCCGATACCACTGCGTCAAGCATTCTCGGATTATGATCGGAAGGTGATTGCGCGCAACGACTTTCCGGATGCCACTGACTGGCTGTTGCTTGAAGAGTTGCAGCGGGACGGCCGCCTTTCCTTCAACGAGTTGGCCCGCCGGATCAACCTGTCCGCGCCCGCCGTCGCCGAGCGCGTGCGCAGACTGGAGCAGACCGGCGTGATCACCGGCTACCACGCCCACGTGGACCCCTCCCGCGCAGGGCGCACAGTCGAGGCGCTGGTGCGGATGGCCTGCTACGGGCCGCGTTGCCTGCTGCGGCACCCGGACGTCATCGACGAGAGTCCCGAGATCCTCGAGGTGCACCGGCTCACCGGCGACGCCTGCTGTCTGCTGCGCGTCGCGGTCCGGTCGATGCCCGATTTCGAGGCGCTGATCGACCGGCTCGCGGACCACGGCCAGCCATCGTCGACGATGGTGCTCTCCTCCCCGCTGGCCTGGCGCCCTGTGCAGCCGTCGCGGTGAGGCACGCCCGTCCAGGTGACGCCTTCGCAAACGTCTGTACAGGGTCCTGACTTCTGCCACACTGCGAAGCGAGGGCGCTTCGGCGAAAGGGGCGGGATCATGGACGGTACCAGCGCGCTTGAAAACGGGGCGGGTGGCAACACAGCGGGCGAGAACGCGGCAGGTGAGGACACAGCGAGCGCCGGGGCGGGCAGCGGCGGCGGTCTGCAGTCCATCGACCACATCGTGGTGCTGATGCTGGAGAACCGGTCCTTCGATCACCTGCTCGGCTACCTCTACCACGACACCGGGAACGTCAGCCCGACCGGCCAGCCCTTCGAGGGCTTGACCGGCACCGAGACCAATCCCGGCGCCGATGGCAAGCCGGTGCCGGTCTTCCCGATCACGCCCAGCACGCCGAACGCCTACTTCATGCCCGGCGCGGACCCCGGCGAGGGGTACATGGCGACCAACAGCCAGCTGTTCGGTTCGACCGCCACGCCGAGTGCGCCGGCGCTTCCATCGATGCAGGGCTTCGTGACGAACTTCGCCTACACGCTCGGCTGGGAAGGGCGCGAAGGCTGGTCGATCGTCGGCGGGACGCAGCCACAGGACATCATGGGCTGCTTCACTCCCGAGGCGCTGCCGGTACTCTCCGCGCTGGCCCGCGGCTACGCGGTATGCGACCACTGGTTCGGCTCGGCGCCGACCGAGACCCTGCCGAACCGGGCCTTCGCACTCGCGGGGACGAGCCAGGGCCATATGGACGACAAGACCCGGACGTTCACCTGCCCGTCGATCTTCGGTTCGCTGACCGCTGCGGGCGTGAGCTGGAGCGTGTACGGCTACAGCGCGCAGCCGCTGACCAAGCACAACTTCCCGGACATCACCGGCGCACCGGCTTCGCACTTCGGCCTGTTCAAGGACTTCACCGCCGCGGCGGCCGCGGGCTCACTGGCCGAGTTCGTCTTCCTGGAACCATCCTGGAGCGCCACCGGCAATAGTCAGCACCCGAACTACGACGTGGCGCTCGGCGAACAGCTGATCCATGACGTCTACGAGGCGCTGCGCACCAGCCCGCAGTGGAGCAGCACTCTGCTGATCGTGACTTACGACGAGCACGGCGGCTGCTACGACCACGTTCCACCGCCGTGGGGCGCGACCGCGCCGGACAACTCGACCGGCGAATTCGGGTTCGACTTCACCCGCTTCGGCCCGCGCGTCCCGACGCTGCTGATCTCGCCGCTCATCCCGGCGGGCACGGTTTTCCGGGTTCCCGACGGCGGGACGCCGCTGGACCACACCTCGATCCTCAAGACGATCGAGACACGCTGGAACCTCAAGCCGCTTACCGCCCGGGACGCGGTCGCCGAGCATGTCGGCGGCGCGATCACGTTGACCACGCCCCGCACGGACGACGCCCTAGCCGGCGTCATAGTCCCGGTCTCCGGCGGCATCACCCCCTCCGCAGGGAAGATCAGTCATCTGCAGGCGGTGCTCGCCGATCTGATGGCCCGGCAGGTGCCGGCTGGCGCGCACGTGCCCGCGCCGCGTACCAGTGAGGAGGCCGAGGCGTTCATCCGTGAGCGTTCGCAGGCGGAAGTGGAAGGCAGCTAGCGGCGGTCCTTCAGCGCCGCGAGGATGCGCTGCTCGTCGTTCGGGGAGAGTCCGTGACCGGCGATCCGGCCGTCCTCGTCGGCGAGCGACGGCGCGTCCTTGAGCCAGGCCCAGGTGTCCCGCACCGTCTCCTCGATCGGACGGCAGACCAACCCGGCGGCAAGCGCGGGCGCGCAATCCTTGTCCCAAACCGCCGCCGCCTCGCCGCCTTCCGGGCTCCACAGCGGCAGACCCGACCAAACCTGGACCTCGTGCTCCGTCAGCACGTCGTCAGGCGCCCAGACGAAGCGAGCGTCCGAG
>NZ_DATNGK010000175.1:0-3934 GCF_035605935.1 Actinocrinis sp.
TCAAACTCTCCAAAAAAGAACAGTTCGAAAACCCAGCTGAACCGTCCCGACGGGGGTCGGGACAACAGCCATCCAAACAAACAAATGGCACCACAGACAAAAATGTCGACACACTGTTGAGTTCTCAAGAAACAGACACACAAGTAAGTCTTACTTCTAAGGCTTACCAGGCGATTGCTTCGCTACTGCCAATCTTTTTTTCTCGCCGTTTCCGGCTTCGCCACTCTATCAGACATTCGCGGCACCATTTGCACGGTGCCTTTTCCGAAAGGCCGATCTGATTGGCTTGCCGCACGAGCAGACCGCCCGGCGACTCGGAGAAGAGTAGGCAGCCGAAGGTCAGCGAGTCAAATCCGTGCGTCAACTGGCTGATTTACCGTGTCGATCGAGCCGCTAGCCTGCGCTGTTAACGCTTCGACGCACATGACTGACGTACTACAAGGCGTGTCGGCACCGTCCGCGGCATCGAGACGTCCACCAACTGCTCCGCGTTCGCCAGCGGCGTATCGACCAACGCGAGCAGGGCCGCGACGGCCGCCGCGCCCAGCGCGATCGGATCCTGGGCAATCGTCGAGAGTGCAGGGCGCACCAGGCTCGCCGCTTCGATGTCGTCGAAGCCGACCACCGCCATATCGGCCGGGATGTTGATTCCCTCGTCTTCGAACGCATGCATCGCACCAACCGCCATCTCGTCGCCGGCGACAAAGACCGCCGTCGGACGGTTCGGCAAGGCCGCCAAGCGCTGCGCGCACGAGTAGCCACTGTCGAGGAAGAAGTCGCCGGTCTCCACGTACTCGGGCTGCGTTTTCAGCCCGAGGTCCCGGATCGCGTCCTCGTAACCAGCTAGCCGCTGGGCTGCCGGCAGCAGATCCGTCGGGCCCGTGATCGTCGCGATCTCGCGATGGCCGAGGCTGTGCAGGTACCGCACCGCCTCCGCGGCCCCCGCATAGTTGTCCGACGTTACGTACGTTGCGCGCGGTCCGGCGATCGGCAAGTCCAGGGCTACACACGGGAATCCGGACCCGTATAACGTGCGCATCGCCGGGTGGCGGTCGTCGACGCCCATCATCACGACCCCGTCGAGTTGGTGCTGAAGCGCGATGTCCAGATACGCGCGGTCTCCGGAACGGTGGTCGTCCACATTGAGCAGGAGCACATGCCGACCGGACGCACTCAACGCCCGCTTCACGCCCACCAACAGCGCCAACAGGAACGGATGGCGTCGGCCGGTGGCCTCGTAGCCGGTGTCCCACAGCAAGCCAACGGTGTCGGATCTGCCCCGAACCAGCGCACGCGCCGACTGGCTCGGCCGGTAACCAAGCCGTCGTGCGGCCTCCTGAACCTGCCGCCGTGTGGTCTCGCTAACCTCGGGGTGGCCGTTGAGCGCGCGGGACACCGTCGCGACCGATACGCCGCACTCGCGGGCTAGCTCTCTGATCCCGGCCATCGACGACATCCTCAGCTTCTACCTCGGCGCCCTGCATCACGTGCGTCGGGTCACGCACGTCCCGATCCGCGTCCTGCCCGCAGGCCGCGGCCGCTGCGCAACTTTCTCCATCAGACCACGGCAGGACCGACGTGAGCAGTATGTCTGCCCGATGGTCGGGTGTTAACCGTTGACGCGAACCGGATCCGGAGCTAGCCGACAGGCCACCCGGCCGCACTACTCTTGTCGCATGATCAGACAGCTGCTGTTGGCCGTCGCGTAGACCTTGCCCGCCGCGTCGATGATGCGTGCTTCGGCGAGTGCGGTACGCCGCCCCACGTGCACAGCCGAGCCCTCCGCGGTAATCGGACCAGTCGCGACGGAGACCGGCCGCAGGAACTTCACCGACAGATCGAGGCTCGTGTAGAACACGCCTGCCGGGAGCTTGGTATGCACCGCGCAGCCGCACACCGTGTCGAGCAGCGCTGCGAACACGCCACCGTGCACAGAGCCGAGCGGGTTGTAGTGGAACTCCTGCGGGGTGAGGCGGACGGCGACGCGCCCTTCTTCGTACGAGAACCCCGAGAAGTCGAGCGTGTGCATGATCGGCGGCGCGGGCACGCGACCGTCGACTATCGCGGCGAAGAACTCCATACCGCTCAGCCCCGCGCCGAACGTCGCCAACTCCAACGGATCGGACCAAGCGTAGGTACGTTCGCGGCCGACCACCGGTCGATCGTGGTCCGCTATAGGAGCCACGCTCGCTGACTCGTCGGTTCGCATGGTCTCGGTCATCGCGGCCTCGCGTCTCAGTGTCGGACTCAGTACTCCCTATGCTGCTCACGCTAGGGTATCTGAGTTTTTTGGAGCAACTCAGCAGTAAGCTTGGACTGTGAACCTCACCTCCGCCGGCGAAGACGTCATTCTCGACGCGCGCGTCCCTGCCAATACCGGCATCGACGCCGGCGTCCACGCGAACGTCGATGCCGCAGCTGCGGACCCGCTCCCGCCCCCGTACAGCGCGTACGACAGCGAGACCTGCTCAATCGCACGCACGCTCGCGCTCATCGGCGATCGCTGGACGTTGCTTATCTTGCGCGACCTCTCCAACGGCGTGCGGCGCTTCGACGATCTGGTTGAGCATCTCGGCATCGCTCGGAACGTGCTTTCCCGCCGCCTTGCTGCCCTTGCCGAAGGCGGATTGGTCACGCGCACGGCGTACCGCGTAGATGGGGCGCGGGAGCGGCAGGAGTACCGGCTAACGCAAGCAGGGCGCGACCTAGTACCGATCCTTTTGGCAGTAATGGCATGGGGCGACCGGCACCTGTCTGGCCAGGAGGGACCGCCGGCCGTGCCCCGGCACGCAGACTGCGGAGAGCGTGTCCGCGTCTCGCTGACCTGCGAGGCAGGGCACGAACTCGGCGAGCGGCCGCGACTTCGCGTCGAGCCGGGGCCGGGCAGCAGGTTGCGCGGTTCGCGATGAACCGCCGCGCCTAGGCCGACCGCTCACGTCATAGCGGACGGTGTCCACGCGGTAACGGTTCTGTCCCCACTCAGCCAAACCGCACTGCCCGGTTGGGCGCGTTCATACGCTGCTCCTCGTCTGTCTACCAGGGGAGGGTCGGCGAATGCCGAACAGATCATCAGCGTGGGTGGGTAACAGTTCGAACTCCCGGAAGCGCCGCGGTGGCTTGAGCGCGGCTGTGAGCATCCTCGGCCTCTGCGTCGCGTTTGCGGTAACCGGTTGCGGGAGTGTCGGAGGCACGGGCGCGCCAGTAGCGGCCGAACAGCAGGCCACGACGCAGAGCACCCCGACGCCGGAAGTCTCGGCATTTGATTCACCGTCAGCAGCTGAGGTGACCACAGCACCGGCGACAAGCGCGGCGCCGACGAGTGCAGCGCCCAAGCCGCCCGCACCGTCGACGCACGCGGCGGCTCCCGCTCCCGTCCGGACGACGGCTGCGGCGAAGCCATCCCTGTGCGGCGCGCCCCAGAACCCGTTTGGCTACAACTTCTGCGGCCGTGGCGGTTACATCCACTCGCCGGCCGGCACAGTGTGCAGCTATTTTCATTGCATCGCGAGCTTCGGCAAAGGCAGGGGCTACATGGTCGAGTGCCACGATGCCACGTATTCGATGTCAGGCGGCATCTCGGGCGCGTGCTCAGACCATCACGGCGTCTTGCAGCCCGTCTATAGCGGCTGAGTTGCCCGGCTACCGGCAGGCATGATTCGCGGCTCGCGGCTCGCGGACCACGTACCGCTCGCCGAGCGACCGAACGTAGGCGGCGAACTCGAATGCGGCTTCCAGTGAACCCGGCCGAGGCGGCTCGGACGGGTTCCCGCCCACGTACGCGACTAGGCCGTGGGTAAGAAGTAGCGTCGGACAAGGCCGCGGCGTCTGGCGCGTGCGATCGCAAGGCGGCGGAGCGTCCTCATATCGGGCATCTGCGGACGCTTCGCCAACGCAGCGAGCGTGCGTGGCAGGCGTCGCGGCCCCGGCGAAACTT
>NZ_DATNGK010000176.1:0-5856 GCF_035605935.1 Actinocrinis sp.
GGCGGCCATGGCGGCGGGGAAACGCCCGGACCCATTCCGAACCCGGAAGCTAAGCCCGCCAGCGCCGAGGGTACTGCCGGGGAGACCCGGCGGGAGAGCAGGACACCGCCGCACAACCCATGAAAAACTGGGGCCGCTTCCCTCAACCGGAAGCGGCCCCAGTTTGCTTTCACCCACCCCGGGACCCTGTCCAGTTCAACCGGACAAGGCCAGTCCCGGGGCATTTCCATGTTCAGGTCCAGCCGGCCCCGGACACTGGCCGGGGCGTTGTCCAGTTCAACGAGACAACACACGCTTGCCGCATCCCTGTCCAGTTCAACTGGACAGGCAGGCGACGCCAAAGAGGGTCGCATCCCCGTGGGAATGCGACCCTCCCGAAGAAAGCTGACCGGATCGGCCGCGGCTCACTCCTCCTCGAGGTCCTCTTCTTCCTCGATGTCGCCCTCGTCCGAGAAGTCACCCTCGAAATCGATCGCGCGACGAGCATCCGCGTCCAGGACGCCCCACTCGATCAGCTGGTCGACCAACACCGACGGCTGAAGGTCGAAAATAACCGACAGCGTCCGCAGGTCATCCTGCCGAATCGACAGCACACGACCGTTGTAGTCGCCACGCTGGCTCTGGATCGCCGCGACGTAACGCATCAGCGGAGCGGCCTTGTCCTCACCGAGGCTCTGCAAAACCTCCAGGTTGAGGATCAGCTTCGGCGGAAGCTCCGCCGCCGCGTTCGGCGTGCCACCCGGCAGCAGCTCATGCACCGGGACGCCGTAGAAATGCGCAAGCTCGGCCAGGCGCTGCACAGTGACCGCACGGTCGCCGCGCTCGTATGAACCGACGACAACAGCCTTCCAGCGTCCCTGTGACTTCTGCTCGACCCCGTGCAGCGACAACCCCTGCTGGGTGCGGATCGCGCGTAGCCGCGCACCCAGGGCCTTAGCGTACTCAGTGGACATTTGCTCTCCCCATCGAAGACTGCTTCGGTCGTGACAGTCGGCAACCGGGCTGGACCGGAATCAGCCCGCCTGACTGCGCATCACTATGCGAGTACCGGCAGTTCGCCCTGGTCATCCAAGTGCCAACCGGGTTTGGTCGTCCGTGGCGGCGACCCTGAGTGATGTTACGCAGAGTAACCTGCGCCCGTCAAGGCACTCGTTCACCTGATAACCGAACTGTCAACGCCTCCCACCCTATGTCATATTCTGCGGCGATCTACATCGCGGAGTGCTGGCTCGCGCGCAATGCCTGCTCAGCCGTCGGGCCAAGCTTTCGGGGTCGTGGCGGCGGAGGTTTAACGATCTTTCGAGCAGCTTGGCGGAATCGGTAAGCACCTTTGACGAAGTGTTGACGCAACCACCGCCTGATAGGGTTTGACGTGATCGCGCTGCGATCCACTCATTGGCCGTCCTTTAAGTCCTGTCCCGTGAGACAGGGAAGGAGGTCTGCTTCGGCATGACCATGCAGTCCGGCGCCCGCTCCTCGGGCCTCGACCCGACTGTCGCGCGGGCCGTACTCGACGCCCCCGCCATCGATCGCGCGTTGACGCGCATAGCGCACGAAATCCTTGAGCGAACCGGCGGAGCCGAGGATGCTGTGCTGCTCGGTATCCCCACCCGCGGCGCGGTGCTCGGCCAGCGGCTCGGCGAACTGATCACCCGCTTTGAAGGCCGCTCAATCCCGGGCGGTTCGCTCGATGTGACCATGTACCGCGACGACCTGCGGTTGAAGCCGGCGCGGGCGTTGGGCCGGACCGAGATCCCCTCCGGCGGGATCGATGGACGGCTCGTGATCCTCGTGGATGACGTGCTGTTCTCCGGTCGCACGGTGCGCGCCGCGCTCGATGCCTTGAACGACCTCGGCCGGCCGCGCGCGATCCAGCTGGCGGTGCTGGTGGACCGGGGGCACCGTGACCTGCCGATCCGCGCCGACTACGTGGGCAAGAACCTGCCGACCTCGCTGCGGGAAGCGGTCGAGGTGCATCTGAGTGAGACGGACGGGCGCGACTGCGTGCTGCTCGGGATCAAGGGGGAGTGAGCCATGCGGAAGCGACACCTGCTCTCGACCGCCGATCTGACGGTCGATGACGCGAATTTGATCCTCGACACCGCGCAGGAACTCTCGACCGTCGCCGGCCGGGCAATCAAGAAACTGCCGACGCTGCGTGGCCGGACCGTGGTCAACCTCTTCTTTGAGGACTCGACGCGAACGCGGATCTCCTTCGAGACCGCGGCCAAGCGGCTGAGCGCGGACGTCATCAACTTCTCGGCCAAGGGTTCGAGTGTCTCGAAGGGCGAATCGCTCAAGGACACCGCGCTGACGCTTGAGGCCATGGGCGCCGACGCGGTCGTCGTGCGGCACTGGGCGTCTGGCGGGGCGCACCGGCTGGCGAACGCGGGCTGGATTCACAGCTCCGTGGTGAACGCCGGCGACGGAACGCACGAGCACCCGACGCAGGCCCTGCTTGACGCGTACACGCTGCGGCAGCGGCTCGGTTCCGTGGCGGGACGGCATGTGGCGATAGTCGGTGACGTGTTGCACAGCCGGGTGGCGCGCTCGAACGTGCACCTGCTGTCCACGCTCGGCGCCGAGGTCACGCTCGTCGGGCCGCCGACGCTACTGCCGCACGGTGTCGACAGCTGGCCCTGCGCTTATTCATATGAGCTGGATCCGGTACTCCCGAAGTGTGACGCGGTGATGATGCTGCGCGTCCAGCGGGAGCGGATGAACCAGGCCTTCTTCCCGACCGAGCGCGAGTACAGCAGGCGCTACGGCCTGCATGCCGCGCGGATGGCGATGCTGCCGGAGCATGCAGTCGTCATGCATCCCGGTCCGATGAACCGCGGCTTGGAGATCTCGGCGGAGGTCGCGGATTCCGTGCGATCGACGATCACCGAGCAGGTCGCGAATGGTGTTTCGGTGCGAATGGCCGTGCTTTATCTGCTGCTCGGCGGCGCTGAGTCCGCGATTGGGAACGACGAGGAAGGCTCGGCGCGGTGAGCGGCACGAGTTATGTGATTAGAGGCGCACAACTGCTCGGGGGAGAGGCGGGCGACCTTTACGTCAATGACGGCGTATTCGCAGAGGACGCGGTACGCGGCGCTGCGGTCATTGATGCGGCGGGACTGATTGCGCTACCTGGTCTGGTGGACCTGCACACGCACCTGCGAGAGCCGGGGCGTGAGGACGCCGAGACGGTACTCACGGGCACGCGGGCAGCCGCGGCGGGTGGCTTCACGGCCGTGCACGCGATGGCGAACACCGATCCCGTTGCCGATACAGCGGGCGTGGTCGAGCAGGTGTGGCGACTTGGACGTGAGGCGGGGTACTGCGACGTTCGGCCAGTCGGCGCGGTAACCGTGGGCTTGAAGGGCGAGCGCCTTGCCGAGCTTGGCGCAATGGCCGACTCGGCGGCGCGCGTAAGGGTTTTCTCGGACGATGGGCACTGCGTCTCGGACGCGGCCTTGATGCGTAGGGCGCTCGAGTACGTAAAGGCATTCGGCGGCGTCGTAGCGCAGCATGCACAGGAGCCACGGCTGACCGAGGGCGCGCAGATGAACGAGGGTGAGCTCTCGGGCATGCTCGGCTTGCAAGGCTGGCCCGCAGTCGCCGAGGAGGCGATCATCGCCCGGGACGTGCTGCTCGCGGCGCACACCGGATCGC
Organism: Actinocrinis sp.; assembly: GCF_035605935.1. Lineage (GTDB taxonomy): Bacteria > Actinomycetota > Actinomycetes > Streptomycetales > Catenulisporaceae > Actinocrinis. The sequence continues at coordinate 3,658 of NZ_DATNGK010000176.1, forward strand.
GGCTGCACGTGTGTCATCTTTCGACTGCCGGATCGGTCGAGATCGTCCGATGGGCCAAGTCGCGCGGCTACCCGGTCACCGCCGAGGTGACGCCGCATCACCTGCTGCTGACCGAGGACCTGATCCAGGGCTACGACCCGGTCTACAAGGTCAACCCGCCGCTGCGTTCGGCCACAGACGTCGAGGCGGTGCGCGCCGGGCTCGCGGACGGCACCATCGACGCCGTGGCCACCGACCACGCGCCGCACCCGGTCGAGGCCAAGGACTGCGAGTGGGCCGTGGCGGCCATGGGGATGCTCGGCCTGGAAACGGCTGTGTCAGTGGTCCAGCGCACCATGGTGGAAACGGGTTTGCTGGATTGGGCAGGCGTCGCGGACCGGATGTCGGTGCGGCCGGCCCGGATCGGCGGATTGGCCGAGCACGGCCGGTCGTTCGAGGCGGGTGCGCCGGCGAACGTGGTGTTGGTCGACCCCGCGGCCTCGCGGGTCGTCGAGCCAGGCGCACTGCAGTCGCTCTCGCGCAACACGCCATACGCGGGGATGAAGCTGCCGGGTGCGGTTGTGGCGACGCTGCTGCACGGCTCGGCGACGGTGCTGGACGGACGGGTGGTGGAACGGTGAGCGCGGCGATGACGACTGCTGGCGCGGCGCATGCGGTTACCGCTGCGGCGGGGCAGCACAGCGCGCCGGTAACGCATTGGGGCGGGCGCATCCTGCTTACGCTGGTCGTTCTCGCGGTGCTCAGCGGGATCTACTGGCTGATGTGGCGCGGTTGGAAGAATCGTGCGGCGCGGCAGGCCGACCTGCCCGCTCCGCCTTCTGCGGCGCCGGAGGGCAGCGACCTCGGCGACGCGGTCGAGGGCGTATACGCATCCACGACGGCACACGGCGACTGGCTGGATCGGATCGCAGCGCACGGGCTCGGTGTACGCAGCAACGCCTGGGTGCGCGTCGGCAGGTCCGGCGTGCTGTTCGAGCGCGAGGCCGCGCCAGACGTGTTCGTTCCAGCCGAGGACGTGCAGGCCGTGCAGTCCGCGCCCGGTATCGCCGGGAAGGTAACCGGCGGCGAGGGCCTGATCGTGTTGACCTGGCGGCTCGGCGAGCGCGTCGTGGACACCGGCTTCCAGCCGCGCGCCAAGAGCGACCGGGCCAGATTGATCGACGGGGTGGACGCCCTGCTGACGGAAAGGACGAACGGATGACCGCCACGGACGCCGTCCTGGTGCTCGAAGACGGCCGCACCTTCCGCGGCGAGGCCTACGGCGCGATCGGCTCGACTTTCGGCGAGGCCGTGTTCGCGACCGGGATGACCGGCTACCAGGAGACGCTGACCGATCCGTCCTACCGCGGCCAAGTGGTGGTGATGACGGCCCCGCACATCGGTAATACCGGCGTGAACGATGAAGATCCGGAGTCCGCGCGCATTTGGGTGAGCGGCTATGTCGTACGTGATCCGGCCCGGCGGGTGTCGAACTGGCGGGCGGTCCGCTCGCTCGACGACGACCTGGTCGCACAGGGCATCGTCGGCATAAGCGGCATCGACACCCGCGCGCTCACTCGGCACCTGCGGGAGCGCGGCGCGATGCGCGTCGGGATCTTCTCCGGTGAGGCCGCCGAGCAGGACGCCGGAGTGCTGCTGGCACGGGTCCTGGAGAGCCCTGAGATGAAGGGCGCCAACCTGGTCGGAGACGTGACCACCGACGAGACCTACGTCGTGCCCGCGATCGGGGAGCGGCGGTTGCGAGTCGCGGCGGTCGACCTCGGCATCAAGTCGATGACCCCGCACCGCATGGCCGAGCGCGGGATCGAGACGCACGTCGTGCCCGCCGGGATCTCGTTGCAGGAGCTCCTGGCGCTCGAGCCGGATGGTGTGTTCTTCTCCAACGGTCCGGGCGACCCGGCCGCCGCGGACGCCGCGGTGGACCTCGCCCGTGGCCTGCTGGAGCGCCGAGTTCCGATCTTCGGCATCTGCTTCGGCAACCAGATGCTCGGCCGTGCGCTCGGTTTCGGCACCTACAAGCTCAAGTACGGGCACCGCGGCATCAACCAACCGGTGCAAGACCGCCTCACCGGCAAGGTCGAGGTCACCGCGCACAACCATGGCTTCGCGGTGGACGCGCCGCTGGATCGCGTGTCCGACACACCGTTCGGGCGCGTAGAGGTAAGCCACGTGTGCCTTAACGACGGAGTCGTCGAGGGG
>NZ_DATNGK010000177.1:0-2983 GCF_035605935.1 Actinocrinis sp.
CGCGGTGGCCTTGATCAGGGACTCGGAGACGTTACAGCCATAGGCGTTCCAATCGTTGAACCCCATCTGCGGCGTCAACGCCAAACCATTACCCAACGCCTGCGCCGGCGCTGCCGCTCCCACTGTGAGCAGCGGCGCCCCGGCAACTACCAACGCGACCGCAAGGAGACCCAGTCCGGCGCGCCGGCGTGTCATTGAGCGAATACCCCGCCATCGGCGCGGATGTCCCGTGTCCTGCATACCGTCGTCTCCCTGTTCTCTGAGCGCTCCTGTTAGCGCTAACACGATGGCCTCGCCCAAGACAGCGATCAGCGGCGGCGTTGTTCGAGGCGTTACGGAACGCAGACGGTGCAGTGCGGTCAGCGCACTGTCAAGCGGTGGAGCAGCAGGCTGACTCTCAATGTAAGCACAGGGTGTTGAATTACCAATCGCTGGCTCGCTCGCGATGTGCTGCAAGCATTCGAACGCTGTCGACCGTTCGACGATCGCCGACAGATCCGAACACCGGCCTAGTTTCAGAAAAACAACGAATCACGATGTCATGGGATGTATGGGTGCTGCCTCGGTCTGCATCGGGCCGTGATCAATTGTAAGTTTCGCATTCGGTTGCACGCATACGAAGGCTGACGCCGTGCCCAAGACCGTATCAAAGCCGCTGATCGGATGCCGCTCGTTGGCGCCTCGGAGCCCACCTCGCAACTCGCATCCGCGCCACGAAATCTTGAGGTTTCCGTATCGTCTTGGCAACGTCACCGAGCGATGTGGCACAACTTCGGGCACGCACATTCCATCACCGCGCTGCTGAGCTGTCGCGTATGAGAGCGCTAACACTGCTGCCCTTCTGCACCAATACAACTGAGGAAGAGGTACGCGATGCGAGGAGATCCACGTTCCATGTCGGCGCCGGATGACGCCGGGGGAGTGGGGGAGCGGGCCAGGCTGCGGCGGCGGCCGCATGCGCTGCGCGCCGTGGTGGCTTCGGTGGCGGTGGTGGCGGCGATGATCGCGATGGTGTTCGCGGTCGGTCCGGCGTCGGCGCAGCCGAGTCCGAACGCGATCACGCCGAACGCGACGCAGCGCGGTCCCAACCCGACGATTCAGAGTATTGAGGCCACGCGCGGCACGTTCGCGACCGCGCAGCAGAATGTGGCGCCGGGCAACGGGTTCAACGGCGGGGTGGTGTACTACCCGACCGATACCAGCCAGGGCACCTGGGGCGCTTTGGCGATCGTGCCGGGCTACACCGCGTTGTGCGCGAACGAAGAGGCGTGGATGGGGCCGTGGCTGGCCTCCTTCGGGTTCGTCGTGATCTGTATCGAGACCAACAGCCGCACCGACTTCGACGTGGCGCGCGGTCAGGAACTGCTGGCAGCGTTGGACTGGTTGACCACGGCCAGCCCGGTCAAGAACGAGGTCGACCCGAACCGGCTGGCGGTGCTGGGGCACTCGATGGGCGGCGGCGGCATGGTCTACGCGACCGAGCATCGCCCGAGCCTGCGGGCCGCGGTGGGCCTGGCGCCCTATTCCCCGTCGGAGAGCTGGTCTACCGACACAGTGCCCACCCTGGTCATCGGCGGGCAGAACGACACCGTGGTCACCCCGTCCCTGCTCTCCAGTGAGTACGCGACCCTGCCGGCCTCGACGACGACTGATTTCGCGCAGATCGCCGGTGCGGACCACGTGTACTACACGCACGCGAACAACGTAGAGATGAAGCTGATCATCCCGTGGTTGAAGATCTTCGTGGACAGCGACACCCGCTACACCCAGTTCCTGTGCCCGAGCCTGCCGGACCCATCTACGATCTCCATCTACCAGCCCAAGTGCCCATATGTGCCGCCGGGCGGTGGCAGCCCCTCCCCGTCAACCTCCGCCAGCGCCTCTGCCTCGGCCAGCGCGTCCGCTAGCGCATCGGCCAGTCCTTCGGCCTCGGCGAGCAACACCCCGCCGCCTCCCGGAGCGTGCGCCGCGACGTATCAGGCTGAGGGCTCGTGGCCAGGCGGTTTCCAGGGCCAGGTCACCGTCACTGCGGGCAACGCCGCGATAAGCGGCTGGACCGTGCACTGGACCCTCGCGAGCGGACAACAGATCACCCAAGTCTGGAACGGCACCCTGACCACCAGCGGCTCGGCGGTCACCGTCAAGAACGTCTCCTACAACGGCTCGCTGGGCGCCGGAGCCACCACTACTTTCGGATTCCTCGCCAACGGCTCACCTTCTACCCCGACCCTCACCTGCACCAGCCCGTGACCCGATAACCCGTGACCCGATAACCCGTAACCTTCGGCACAACGGTTGAGCGCGCCTGCCCCGCCGGCGCGCTCAACCCTCGCCGAGCGCGCGTGCCGCGCCGAGTGAATCAAGAAACTTTCATACCTTCACAGCGAACTCTGCGCGCTCTGCCTGCGGTTCGTCACGGCGTGAACCGCAGTAGGGTCGAGAGTTTCGCCGCCTCTGGACGCGTTCAGAGCGGCCGCGCTACAACACGTCCGATGTGTCCCCGGTTGTGCCGCATCAACATGACCATTGCGACGCATCAGGAGGACTTGTGTCCGTTCGGCCCGGACTGCTGCGGCTGGCCGCCGCGGCAGCCGCATTCTCGCTTGCGCCGCCGCTGGCGCTGGCCCTGGGTTCAAGTACGCCGGCCGCGGCCGCCAGCACCACTACCGCCTGGCAGGACGGAGCGTTCTCGCAGAACATCGGCGGGATCGTGTCGCGTTCGAATGTGGTGATCGGCAAGGCGAACGCCGCGGCGAACCAGTTTCTGCCGCTGGGCAACGGCTCGTTGGGGGTGGCCGCGTGGGCGGCTAACGGCTTGACCGCCCAGCTCAACCGCAGCGACACCATGCCGAACCGGCTCTCCCCGGGCCAGGTCAATATCCCGGGGCTGTCCGCGATGACCTCGGCATCGAACTTCGTGGGCTATCTGGACCTGTACAACGGGGTGCTGCACGAGTCCGGCGGCGGGATGGGCGTGACGGCC
>NZ_DATNGK010000178.1:0-2901 GCF_035605935.1 Actinocrinis sp.
CGAGTGCAACGACGACACTTACTCGACCGCAGGCGACAAGCACGGTGCCTGCTCGGATCACAGCGGCGTCAGACGCCCCGTCTATAGCGGCTGAGCTGCCCGGCTACCGGCAGGCATAATTCACGGCTCGCGGACCACGTACCGCTCACCGAGCGACCGAACGTAGGCGGCGAACTCGAATGCGGCTTCCAGTGAACCCGGCCGAGGCGGCTCGGCCGGGTTCCCGCCCACGTATGCAACTAGATGAGGGCGTCCACGAGCCGGGCCGCAGCGGTGACTGCGGCGTCCTACAGACCGAGTAACTCGATCGATTTCTCGCGCATCTCGACCTTGCGGATCTTGCCGGTCACGGTCATCGGGAACTCGTCGACGATGTGCACGTAGCGCGGGATCTTGAAGTATGCGAGCCGACCGGCACAGAACTCGCGCAGCGTCTGCGCGGTCACCGGTTCGGCGCCTTCGCGCAGGCGGATCCAGGCCATCAGTTCCTCGCCGTAGCGCTCGTCCGGCACGCCGATCACCTGGGCATCGAGAACGTCCGGGTGGGTATAGAGGAATTCCTCGATTTCCCGCGGGTAGACGTTCTCCCCGCCGCGGATCACCATGTCCTTGATCCGGCCGGTGATGCTGACGTACCCGGCGTGGTCCATCGTGGCGAGGTCGCCGGTGTGCATCCAGCGTGCGCTGTCGATCGCCTCGGCGGTGTTCTCGGGCTGCTGCCAGTAACCGAGCATCACAGAGTATCCGCGGGTGCACAGCTCGCCCGGTGTGCCGCGCGGCACTGTCAGACCATCCTGCGGATCGACGATCTTTATCTCCAAGTGCGGCCCGACCCGACCGACCGTGGACACGCGCTGTTGGAGGGTGTCGTCGGACCGGGTCTGGGTGGAGACCGGGGAGGTCTCGGTCATGCCGTAGCAGATCGCCACCTCGCGCATCCCCATCCGATCGATGACCTGCTTCATCACCTCGACGGGACACGGCGATCCCGCCATGATCCCGGTGCGCAGGGACGAAAGGTCGTAGGTGTCGAAGCCGGGTTCGGCCAGCTCGGCGATGAACATCGTGGGCACGCCGTATAGGGACGTGCACCGCTCAGCCGCCACGGCTTCCAGCGTGGCCTTCGGGTCGAAGGACGGCGCAGGGATCACCATGCAGGCGCCGTGGCTGGTCGCGGCGAGATTGCCCATTACCATGCCGAAACAGTGGTAAAAGGGCACCGGGATGCAGATCTTGTCCTGTTCGGTGTAGTGGCACAGCTCGCCGACGAAGAATCCGTTGTTCAGGATGTTGTGGTGCGAGAGCGTCGCACCCTTGGGAAACCCGGTGGTGCCGGAGGTGTACTGGATGTTGATCGGGTCGTCCGCGGACAGCCGGATATCTGCCAGCGCGGCCGGGTCGGCGCCACGGCCCTGCTCCAGCAGCGCGTTCCACTCCTCGCCGTCCAGCAGCAAGACCCGCCGCAGCGCCGGGCAGTCGGACCGGACCTGCTCGATCATGTCCGCGTAGTCCGCGCTCTTGAAGCTTTGCGCCGAGACCAGAACGCTGATGCCCGACTGCTTGAGTACGAACTCCAACTCGTGTGAGCGGTAGGCGGGGTTGATGTTCACCAGGATCGCGCCCAGCTTCGCCGTCGCGTATTGGGTGAAGGTCCACTCCGGGCAGTTCGGCGCCCAGATTCCCACCCGATCGCCCTTGCGCACGCCCGAGGCGGCAAGCCCCAGCGCGAGCGCGTCGACCTGCGCGGCCAATTCGCGGTACGTCCAGCGTTGGTTCGTCGGGCGGTCCACGAGCGCGAGCCGGTCCGGAAAAGCCTGGGCGGCGCGGTCGAAGTTGGCGCCGATCGTGTCGCCCAGCAGCGGAATCTCGCCGGTCCCGCAGGAATAACTCAGCACGTCGACCACCATGCGCCTCCTTGCGCCCTCGGTGCGGCAACCAGGTCAGCGTGAACGACCCACGGCGGACCGGCTACTGTCCAAAGTGGGTAGTGGGCCGGGTGGGTGAACCCGGCGGTTCGGGCTAGAGGTCGTAGCCGAGGGCGCGCGCGACGTTGACGGCGGCGAGCCGGTTGTGGCAGTCCAGCTTGCGCATCACGCTGCGCAGATACGCTTTCACCGTGCCGGGGGCCAGTCCCATGCGGTGCGCGATGTCTGCGTTGCCGAGACCGAGCGCGGCATGGCGCAGCACCTCGTACTCGCGTGCGGAGAGCACCGATGACACGGCATTGGCTCGCGGGGGCGCCGCGAGCCGGGCGCGGATGTCCTCCAGCTCGGCCCTGATCGCCGGATCGGCGACGCGCTCGATGACCGAGCTGAGATCCGCACACAGCGCCGACTGCCCCTGACCATGATCAGGTCGCCGCTGCCATGGGGCGGTCGCCTCGATCTGTGGGCTGTCAGACAACAGCTGCTGCGTCTCGCGGGCCACCATCACCGCTCTGCGCATCGTGCGCTCGCCGATGCCCACTCTCTGGCGCAGCGCCGCGTACAGAATGCCATTCACCCGGCCGCCGCTGACCAGCGGCACGGCCAGGATCGAGTGGATGCCCTCGAGCGAGACCGGCTGGTCGTACTGGTGGCTGATGGACCGCGCGTCGACATAGTCGTTGACGGCGACGGGCCGTCGCAGCACCAGTGCCTTGCCGCCCAGTCCGGTGCCGCCTCGCACGACCAGGTCGCGCAGCGCCGTCGTGCGCGCCCCGAGCGTTCGCGCGATCACCAACTGTCGGCCACCTGCCGTCACCGGCCCGCCGAACGCGATATCCATCCCGATGGTGTCGACGAATCTGTGCAGCGCCCGGTCGATCGCGTCGGCCCACTGCGAACTAGAAGCCGTGCTCGTCGCCGTCATTGCGCTCCTCCCGGTCACATTAGCCGAGCAGGTCGCGCCCGCAACGGGAAG
>NZ_DATNGK010000179.1:0-9567 GCF_035605935.1 Actinocrinis sp.
GACGAGCGCAGCCTGGGGCGTCGGACTGTTAGCCGACTCCGCGCTCCGCGTGCTGATGGCCTACGCGCTGCCGGTTGACTCGGTGCCAGCACTTGGCACCGCGCTCTACGTCGGAACCTCGGCCATCCTCATCGTCATCGCCAACATCTACTACTTCGCGACAGGCCTCTTCAACCGGCACTCCGCTCTCTACGCGCCGCTCGCTGCGCCCGTACCGAGCGGTGAGTTCATCGCGGAACCTGCTTAGGGCACACGCCCGCGGGCAGGCAGCGCGGTCCGGAGACTCCGGCTGCGAACCCGCTGGGGCCGCGTATCAGAGAATGGCGAGTCGGTTCACCAGTAGCTCTACCCTGCGATCGGCGTCCTGCGGTGGTAGCCGTCCCGCTCGGGTCAGCGTGGCCAATCCGTGCAGGGCCGCCCAGAAGAGCTCAGTGAACAGCCCTGGATGCACGCCGTCGCCGGCGACCTGTTCGAGGCTTTCCAGGAGTGCGGCGAAGCCGTCCTTCAGTGGCTCCGGGGTGTCCTCGGCCGCGAACGCCAGGCCGCCGTCGAGCTGGAACATCGCGTCGTAGACCGCCGGGTTGCGTGCGGCGAAGTCGAGGTAGGTGCGGGCGAGGGCGATGACCCGGGCCCGCGGTCCGTGCGCGGCGGCGGTCGCGGCCCGAAGCGCCGCGGCCATCTCGGTGGCGCCTTGGAGGGCGACGGCGCCGATGATCTCCCGTTTGCCGCGGAAGTGACTGTAAAGGACGGGCTGGCTGTATTCGATGCGCTCGGAGAGCTGGCGGGTGGTGACCGCGTCCCACCCTTGCTGTTCGGCGAGTTCGCGAGCTGTCGTCACGATGAGGCGCTCGCGGTCCGCGCGTTCACGCTGCTTGCGTTCCTGTACCGACATGATGCGATCCTAGCACTGCTAGACAATCGAGCGGCAGAAGTACTAGCGTTGCCTCATCGGCTAGCAACGCTAGATTCTAGGAGAGTCCTATGCTCCACGCACTCGAGATCATCACCATCGTGGTCACCGGCCTGATGGTGGGGGTGGAGTTCGCCGTCGCGTTCGTCCTCAACCCGATCTTCAACGCACTACCCGGTGACAGCGGGCAACTAGGCCGCGCCCACGGGGGCCGGATGCTCGGTGCCGTGATGCCGTTCTGGTACATCGGCTCGCTCGTTCTCAGCGCGCTGTGGGCCATCGCCGGATGGCATCACCGCGGCGCCGGCCTCGTCGTGATCGCCGCCGCGCTGCTGATCCTCAGCGTGATCATGTCGCTCCTGCTGCTCGTCCCGATCAACAACCGGAGCAAGACGTGGACGCCGGAGAACCGGCCCGAGGACTGGAAGCAGCAGGCGAACCGCTGGGATCGCTACCACTACCTCCGCGTCGCAGTCATCATCGCCGCCTTCGCCCTGCTGGCCGCGGCCCTCGCCTGAGCCCCGCAAGCCGACACCGCGCCGCTGGCGCGCGTAGGAGCGCACGGCGAATCAGAGACGTGCGGCGTACGCCGGGAGTGTCGCAAAGTACTGCGCAACCAGGCGCGGCCACACGTATGCCAAGCGGTCGCTATGCGCTTGCCACGGGCGGCAATGTGTATAGGTGGAGGAACGAATCCGCCGAGGCCATGGTGCCAGTGACCACGAGGTCTCCCGCGGCGATGGCGTCGGCGAGCGGACGGCCGCCATAGGTCACCGAGGCGAAGGCGCGAGCGTCGCCGGCGATCGTCGCGTCGGCCTGCGCCGGCTCGCCGGCTTCGATGGTCAGCTTCTTGCGGGCGACTCGCGCCACGAAGCTTTCGTCGTTCGGCCGCAGGGCGATGACCAGATGCACGCCGTCGGCCAGAGCCGGGTCGAAGTTGGTGCGCAGCGACAGGATCAGCGAGGCGGTGCCGAAGTGCAGATCCTTGCGGTGCTGAGGGTCGCGCGCCGCCCAGCGTCCGAGGGTCTGCATGATCGGTTCCAGGTCGCGGGCCCAGGGTGTCAGGTCGTACACCCATACCGCGGCCGGTTTCGGCAGCTTTCGGCGGCCCACCAGGCCGGCCTGCTCCAACTCGTCGAGTCGGTGGGAGAGCACGTTGGCGCTGATGCCGGGCAGCCCGGCCTTGATGTCGCCGAACCGCTTGGCTCCGAGCATCAACTCCCTGACCACCAGGAGCGCCCAACGCTCGCCCACGAGTTCGAGAGCGTGCGCCACGCCGCACGAGTCCTCATACGTCCTACTTGTCGCCATGATGAAACGATACCACGAAGTCCTTAATTAGGACTAGGCACTTGTTAAGAGTGACTGCCGCTGCTACGGTCCTGCGGTATGACGACTTCCGTGCTCCCAGTGGCCACTGAAAACGACCGGTCACGTTGGCTGGCGCTCTATGTCCTGTGCGGCAGCATGCTGATGATCGTGTTGGACGCGACGATCGTGAATGTCGCCCTTCCCGCCATCAGGAGTGATCTTCACTTCACTCCGGCCAGCCTGGCGTGGGTGGTGAACGCCTACCTGATCTCCTTCGGCGGGCTGCTGCTGCTCGCCGGCCGGCTGGGTGACCTCGTCGGCCGACGCCGGATCTTTCTGACCGGTTTGGTGGTCTTCACCCTCGCGTCCGCCGGGTGCGGATTCGCGGTCAACCAGCAGATGCTGGTCGCCGCGCGGTTCGTTCAGGGCATCGGCGGCGCACTGACCTCCGCGGTCGTGCTGGGCATGATCGTGTCGATGTTCCCCGCGCCGCAGGAGCAGGCCAAGGCCATCGGCGTCTTCGCCTTCGTCGCGTCGGCGGGCGGCGCGGTCGGCCTGCTCGCCGGCGGGGTGATCGCGCAGGCGATCAGCTGGCACTGGATCTTCTTCGTCAACGTTCCGATCGGTATCGCGGTCGCGCTCGCGTCCCGGCGACTCGTTCCGGCAGACAACGGCCAGGGTTTCGGTGCCGGAGCCGATGTCGCCGGCGCCGGTCTGGTCACCAGCGCCCTGATGCTCGCCGTGTACACGATCGTCAAGCCCGCGGCCGAGAAAGGCTGGCTGGCTCCGGAAACGCTCGCGCTCGCAGCCGTCAGCCTCGCGCTGCTCGCCGGATTCGTCGTGCGGCAGCGCTATGCGCGCAGCCCACTCGTGCCGCTGGAGCTGTTGCGCTCCCGCAACCTGGTCGGCGCGAACTTGATTCAGCTCATCGGCGCGGCCGGCATGTTCGGTGCCTTCTTCCTCGGCACTCTCTACCTGCAGAACCTGCGGCACTACAACGCGCTGCAGATCGGCCTCGCTTTCCTGCCGGTCACGATCTGCATGGGCACGCTGTCGGTGCGCTACTCCGAACGACTCATCACCAGATTCGGCGCGCGTACCGCAGCGCTGCTCGGGCTTGCGCTGATGGCTCTCGCGCTCGCGCTGCTCGCCATAGCGCCGGCCAACGCCGACTACATGACGCAGCTGCTGCCCACCATGGCGCTGCTCGGTCTCGGCGCGGGCGCCTGCTTCCCGGCGCTGATCGGACTGGGCATGGACGGCGTCAAGCCGCACCAGGCCGGGCTCGCGTCGGGGCTGGTGAACACCACCGCGCAGATCGGCGGCGCCCTTGGTCTGGCCGCGCTGGCCACGCTGTCGTCAACGCAAACCCATCGACTCGCCGAATCCGGGCACGGCCAGGACGCCGCATTGCTCAGTGGCTACCATCTCGCCTTCTGGATCGCGGCCGGGTTGATCACGGTCGCCGCCGTCATCGCGGCGAAGCTGCTCACGCGCCCCAATGCCGCATCGCCAGCAGCTGTGGAGGGCGTCTCGACCTATGCCGAGCCCACTTCAGCGTCGGCAACACCAGCCTTCGCGGCCGTCGACGGTACCTCGCGGACTTTGCTGGACGCGCGCCCAGCCGAGGCCGATGATCGGGTGATGCTTGCTTACGCCACCGCCGCCCCGGGCCACGACGTCAGTTGATCGCGGACGCGAAACCCGCCGTCGGAGACCAGGCGCGAATCGGCCGCAGCAGCCCCGCCCCCGTGAGGTCGAGGCTGCTGCGGCCGCTCGTGCCGGTCGTGTTCCTCGCACTGACCGCGCCGACCTGCGCCGAGGACCTCATCGGCTCGTCGCGATCCTCATCGCGGCAGCACTAGCTGTGCCGAGCCGGCGTCAAACGCCGCGACGAGGTCAAGCCCCCGCGCCGGCCGTGGTGCTATGCGCGTCCCTGCCAGCGCTGGCGGTGCGTCCACTGCTGGACAGCCTCGAAGTCGGCAGCCGGGCCACCGCCGAATGCGTCAACGCGCGATAGGCGATCGGCTTCCGACAGCGATCCCCGAGTCCGACCTGTGACTGCCGAGTCCCCAGATAGTCGATAATCAGAGCTTTGTGGATGCATCTGCCAGTCACTCGTAGAGAGGCAGCGACCGTCGTGACTGTCAAGGACGCCGACATCGCCCGCGCCCTTATCCCGATCCTCTCCGGAGACCCGTCGGCGGTGGCCCAGCGGTTGCGCGAGCAACCCGATGGCGTGTACCGCGCGACCCTGTCCGGCGGCGCGCACGTGTGGGTCGTCAGCCGCTACGACGATGTCAAGCGGCTGCTGGCCGATCCGCGGCTGGCATTGAACAAGCGCAGCTCGCGCACGGGCTATCAGGGCTTTGGACTGCCGCCGGCGCTAGACGCCAATCTGCTCAACCTTGACGGCGCCGACCATGCCCGATTGCGCCGCCTGGTGACCGCCGCGTTCACCACCCGCCGCATCGACCAACTGCGCGACCGCATCCGAACCACCAGCAACACCCTGATCGACGCGCTGCCCCTGGATGGCACGCTCGACCTCGTAGCCGCCTACGCCGCGCCCCTGCCAGTGGCAGTGATCTGCGACCTGCTCGGCGTACCGGCGGATCAGGGCTCGACTCTGCGCGAGTGCACTCAGGTCCTGCTCGCCCCAGGCAAGTACGGTCCTAGTGACCTGGCAGCGACCGTCGGACGGATCCTCACGCTGCTGACCGACCTCATCGCGGCCAAGCGCACCGAGCCGACCGACGATCTGCTCACCGCGATGATCGCAGCACACGACGGGGAAGACCGGCTCTCGCAGGACGAACTGCTGTCGCTGGCGTTCCTCATCCTGTTCGCTGGCTACGAGAACTCCGTCCACCTGATCTCCGCCGCCATCGCCCGTGCACTCGCCGAGCCGGGGCTGGCCGCCGCGATCCGCGCCGAGCCCGATCCGCACTCCGAGCCCATGAACCGGATCATCGAGCAGTTCTTGAAGTTCGACCAGCCTGCGACCACCGCGATCCGTCGCTTCCCCACCGAGGACATCAAGGTCGGTGACACTGTCATCCCTGCTGGTGACACGGTTCTGCTGGCCACCGCCGCCGCGAACCACGATCCCGCATCCGCAGCAGGGCATCTCACCTTCGGCCACGGCGCCCACTACTGTCTCGGCGCACCGCTCGCCCGGCTAGAGGCGCGCATCGCAGTGTGGACGGCGCTGCATCGGCTGCCTGGCCTGACGCTCTGCGTCCCGTACGCAGACCTGCAGTGGAAGAGCGACCATCGCCAGCACGCACTGACGACTCTGCCTGTCACCCTTTTCCCGCAGTCCATCGGATGAGGACCAGCGAACCGGACCGACATCGGCCGCATCGATCCGATACCGAGCGGAGGCAACCCGTGACCGCGAGCCTGCCCTTTCCCGAGCCGATCCCGATGGTGCCGGATCTGGCCGGTTGCCCGTATGCCGCGTATGCGCAACTGCGCGAGCACGGCGGCGTGCACCGGGCGGTCAAACCCAGCGGGGGACAGGTGTGGGTCGTCTCCCGTTACCGCGACGTCAAAGCCCTGCTGTCCGATCCGCGCATGTCCATCGAGGCGCGCCACTCCCGCCACGGATATGAGGGCTTCGGCCTGCCCCCGGCGCTCGACGCGCACCTGATGAACGTCGACGACGCCGCGCACGCGCGCCTGCGCCGCCTGGTGTCCAGCGCCTTCACCCCGCGCCGCATGCAGGCCGAACAACACCACATTCAGGCGATCACGGACTCGCTGATCGACGACCTGGCGACGCGGAACGCCGCCGACCTGCTCGCGCAGTACGCCGCGCCGCTCCCCATCGCAGTGATCTGCCACCTGCTCGGCATCCCCGAGGCGGACGGCGCCGCGTTCCAGACCTACACCCGCTCGCTGATGAACCCGAACGACCCAAACCGCCCGCCCACCCGTGACCTGGTGCGCGCCATGCACGCCTGCCTGGTCGAGTTGATCGCGCGCAAACGCGCCGAACCCGCCGACGACCTACTCACCGCCATGATCCAGGCCCGTGACGGCGAAGACCGGCTCAGCGAGAACGAACTGACCTCCCTTACGTTCCTGATCCTGTGGGCCGGCTTCGAGACAACCGTTCATCTGATCGCCAACGGCCTGGCCGCGCTCCTCGCCGACCCCCAGCTCGCGCAGATCGTGCGTGCCGAGCCCGACCCGCACACCGAGACCATGGCCGCGCTGGTCGAAGAACTGCTGCGCCGCGACGGACCCATGCTCACCGCGATTCGCCGTTTCCCGCTCCAGGACCTGAAAGTCGGCGACAGCGTGGTGCCCGGTGGCGACACCGTCCTGTTCGCCCTCGCCTCCGCCAATCACGACCCTGACCACATCGCGCACCCCGAACGCATCGACCTGGACCGGCAAGGCGCCGGGCACCTCGGCTTCGGCCACGGACCGCACTACTGCCTCGGCGCGCCGCTCGCCCGCATCGAGACCCGCATCGCACTGTGGACCGCCATCCACCGGCTGCCCGACCTCGCGCTGGCCGTCCCCGCGGACCAGCTGCCCTGGAAGATCGACCACCGCCAGCACGCCCTGACCACGCTGCCCGTCACCTTCACCCCGCAGCCCACTGACTGACCGGAGTCACGCTGCCGCATTGACCTCTGCCGAGGGATGGAGTCTTCTTCGACGGCCCGTCAGCTGGGGTCAGTCGGCGGGGGCGAAGATGATGGTCTTGCCGGGCAGCGCGCCCGCGGCTGCCTGCGCGTGCACGGCGGGCAGTTCAGCGAGCGGGACTCGCTGGGCGACCTCGACGCGCAGCTCGCCGCGGTCGATCAGCTCCACGAGGTGCGCGAGTTGCTGCGCGTCGCTGCGCACGAACACGTCGATGCCGCGCACGCCATGTTCCTCGTCGCTGGGAGCGGGCATCCACACGGTGGTGTTGACCAGGACACCGCCGGGGCGGATCAGGTCGAGCAGCGCCGAGAGCTGTTGCGGTTCGATCGGCGCGAGGTTGAGTACGACGTCGACGGGCAGGCTGACCGCCGCGATGACGTCGGCGGCCGTGTGGTCGACGACCTCGTCAGCGCCGGCTGCCTTCACTCGGCCGCTGCTGCTCGGGCTTGACGTGGCGATCACGTACGCGCCGGCGTTCTTAGCTAGCTGCACGGCGTAGCCGCCGACTGCCCCGCATGGGCGCGCGCCTGGAGCATCCTCGTACCGGGTTGTACTTGAATGAATCAGGCGTGCGGCCAGGCGAAGTCGAGCAGCCGATTCGCCATGATCCGAACCCCGAACAGGCCCTAGAACAGTCTTACCTCACGGTCACGCAGTCATGTCGCCGGCGCCGATCTGCGGGAGGTAGCCCGCGGACCGGCGCCGGGAGGTATGTGAACGGTTGATCTACGGAGAGACGGTTACCGAGTCGATGTTGGCGTCGCCGGCTGCGGTGGTGCCGGCGACCCGGATGGTGTTGGCACCTGCCTTGAGGGGCACCGCGACGGAAACGTTGGCCCAGGTGTCCCAGTTGGCGGTGGTCGGGAAGTTCAGCGTGCCCTGTGCGGCGCCGTTGACCGAGATGGTCGCGGGCCGCGCCGAGGTGGTGCCGTCGGAGTAGCGGAAGCTGAGGGTCTTGGTGCCGGCGGCGGCCGCGGTCACCGGGATGTCGACGTATGCGCCGACCGCGTTGGCCGTGTTCGCGAAACCGGTGCCTGTGAAGCCGGCGTGGTTGGAATCGAAGGTGCCGCCTGCGGACAGGGTGCCGGTCTCCGCCTCGAACACGTTGCCGTTCGGCGGCGGAGTCCCGCCCGCCATGGCTGCGCCGAGGCTGTCAAGGGCCTGCTGGACCTTGACCTGGGCGTTGGCGTTCAGGTTGGCGTTGGTGCCGTTCACGACCCAGGACGGACCGGAGAACATCACGACGGTCACGCCGTTGTCCACGCCGCCAGTGGTGCCACTGCTGGGGATGCCGAGCAGTTGGGCTGCTTTAACCGAGGCCTCGCCCAGTTCGCGTGAGTCGTTATCCGAGGTGGTCTGGTTGTTCGCGGTCTGCGTGTCGCCGAAGATCGAGCCGATGACCTTGCCCTTGTAGAACATCAGCGCGAACTGCCGGCCCGACATGCCGTGCTCCTTGTAGAAGAAGTGCGGGCAGGGGGTCTTGCGGTCCCAGCAGTCGTCGCCCAGCACGTAGAACGGCACGTGGTGCGCGGCCAGAGCCTTGCCGCTGCTGTCGTGCCAGGTCGTGTCGCCCTGGTGGTCGGGATCGGGGTCCGGGTCGCTGCCGTCGTCGTCGATGGCCATGCTCGAGGTGTAGGCGTAGACGCCGCTGGCGACCTGGTACACGTTCACGTTCATCGCCCGCGTCATGGTGTTGATGTGAGGCTTGGTGTTGACCTGGTTCGCGGCGGTCGAGTTCTTCTTGACACCGGCCAGTACCTCGGCGGCCGTGTACGTCGTGTCGGCTGGTGCGGCGTGGGGAGTCGTCACGGCGCGGGGCGGGGTGACGGCGTGGGCGTTCGTCATGGCGAACGTGGTGGTGAGCGCGAGGGCTGCGGCGCCTGCCACAGTTAAGCGCACGCGGATCGGGGACATGGGGGTGGGTGCCTCCATCGATCGTTAGTAAAATTTCTTAACGAGAATCGAAGCACCCATGGTCCTGTTACACAATCATTTTCAGAAGATCATCTTTAATGGATCTTCACGTTTGCTGGGCGGGTGGGTCGGGAGCGCTGTTCCCGGGTCGAATGTCAGTTTGCTGCGGGGAGGGTCCGGGGTAGTCCGAAGTGTCTCAGGACATTGGTGCCAAAGCTGGTGATGGCGGTGATGTGGTCGCCGGTGGTGGTGATGACCAGAAGGCAGTACGCGTGGTGGATGCCGGCGTGGGGGTCGGCCAGGTAAAGGCCGAAGGCGGGCTGGCCGTTGGCGCGGGTGGGGATGACCCGGTAGGCGCGGCCGGGGCGGAAGGGGCCGGCGGCCAGGACGCTTTGGGCTGTTTGGATGCCGCGGTATGCCAGCAGGGCGGGGGGCATGGAGAGTTTCACGTCGGTGGCGAGTAGTGCTATCAGGGCGGGCAGGTCGGCGCGTTGCAGGGCGTCGGTGAAGCGGGCGACGAGCCGGCGTTCGGCGGCGGTGTCGGATTGGCGCGTAGTCCTGCTGCCGCCGACATCAGTGCTGCCGGTGCCGGTGAGGTGGTTGTCGACGGTGGCGCGGGCGCGTTTGAGAGCGCTGTGCACGGATTCCTGGGTGGTCTCGAGCATCCCGGCGGTTTCGGCGGCGCGGTAGCCCAGCACATCGCGCAGCACGAGGACGGCGCGTTGGCGTGGGGGCAGCAGTTGCAGGGCGGTGATGAAGGCCAGGGAGAT